>JAJRWE010000238.1 GCA_024276955.1 Gammaproteobacteria bacterium | reverse complement strand
GCTGGCGGAGGACGGCGATGCCAACGCGCAGTTCAATATGGCGCTGATCTACCACAAGGGGCTGGGCGTGGAGGCCGACGAGGCGTTGGCGGTGGGCTGGTATCACCGGGCGGCCAATAATGGCAGCCAGTATGCGCAGGAGTTTCTTTCCGCGGCCTATGACAAGGGTTGGTTCGGTCTGCCGCAGGATAACCAGTTGGCGCAGTACTGGGAAGGCCGCCTGAATCAGTAATCACCCTCTAAATAATAGTATTTTCCCGGCCGCCGTGCTTCGACACGGCGGCCTTTTTCGTTGCAGCAGGCGGGTTGCCAGCGTAATCTTGTCAATCATTTATCGGTGATTATCGTTACTGGATATTGCTAGCGGTTATCGCGCATAGTTTCTCTGCACGGAGGTTGGTATGGACACACGTTTTCAATGGTCACGGGGTTTTTCCCTGCTGATTTTGTTGGCCCTGCTGGCGGCCTGTTCCAGCAAGACCACGGTCGAGAGTGATCTCGGCATCAAGGGGGCGCCGGACTGGGTCAATGAGGGTACTAATATCCTCAAGACCAAAAATGGCCGTCTGTTCCACGGTGTGGGTTCGGCGCCACCGCTGGGTGATTTCTCGCTGCAGACCTCCACCGCCGACAATCGTGCCCGCGCCGAGGTGGCGCGTATTCTGTCGTCCTATATGGAGATCGTCTCACGGGACTATATCGCCAGTGGTAAGGCCGATGAGGCGGGTTTTACCGAGCAGAGCGTGTCACGCCAGATCGACAACATCACCAAGATCAACCTCACCGGGGTGCGCATCATCGGCCATTGGCGTGACAAGAAAATGGATACGGTCTATGCCATTGCCGAGCTGGATATGAACCAGGTGAAAAAGACCCTGGAGGGTGTCGAGGCCATGAACTCGGGCCTGAAGAACTATATGGATACCAGTGGCGGCAAGATATTTGACCGCATTGCCACCAAGCGGGAGGAATAAGGGAATGCTGTCGACAAGCGTAAAGGGCACCTCTATTAATTGCTTGCGGCCTCTGCGCAACCTGACAAGGGTTGTCGCAAGGCGGCTTGCGCAGGTGAAGGCTGGTTGTCCTTCACAAGCAAGCCAACGCGGCGACAACCCTTGTCAGGCCGCGCCCTTCGGGGCTTGCAGGCGGGTTCGCCCTCGGCGTTGCATCTTTTCGGAAGGACAACCAGCCTGCCTTCAAAGTTGCGCCTTGATGGCGAACCCGCCTGCAGGCCAGAGGCCGCAAGCAATTAATAGAGGTGCCCTAAAGACCCTGTGGGTACTGTTGCTGGCCGTGGCCCTGAGCGCCTGCGCGACCAAGGTGGAGCGTATCGATACCGAGGAGGTGCGCGACCTGAGCGGCAGCTGGAACGACACCGACTCGCGACTGGTCTCGGAAGAGATGATCCGTGATGTGTTGTCGCGCCCCTGGATCAATCGCTACACCCGCAGTCACGGCGGCAAGCCGCCGGTGGTAATCGTCGGCGAGGTGCGCAACCTCAGTCATGAGCACATCAACGTCAATACCTTCGTCGCTGACATGGAGCGCGCGCTGATCAACTCCGGCAATGTCGAGGTAGTGGCGTCGAGTACCGAACGCGGTGAGGTGCGCGGCGAGCGCAAGGATCAGGATCTGCATGCCCGCGAGGGCACCCGCAACGTCATGGGGGAGGAGGTCGGCGCCGACTTCATGCTCAAGGGCACCATCAATACCATCATCGATGCCGAAGGCAAGAAACAGGTGAAGTTTTACCAGGTCGATCTCACCCTGATCAGCATGGCGGATAACCGCAAGGTCTGGGTGGGTCAGAAGAAGATCAAGAAGTTCGTCGACAAGCGTTCCCTCCGCTTCTGACGGTTCGTTTCTGAACCGGGGCTGGGACATGTATCGGGCTAGGAGCCTGTCGGGTCTGGGAAAAATATTGGCTCGCTCTCCCACCATGCTCGCTACGATTACCCAAACCCGACAGACTCCTGGGCGGTGGCTGGCGAGTGGGCTGTGCCTGGGCGCGGTTCTGCTGCTTTCCGGCTGCGCCAGCTACAGTCAGCGTTTCGATGCCATCGAGACACAGCTGGCTGCGGGGAATCCATCAGCCGCCTTGCAGGCACTGGAAAAGGATCGGGGTAACGGCCGGCGTGACGAGGTGCTGTACCTGCTGAACCGCGCCCTGCTGCTGCGCATGCAGGGCGACTACCGGCAGAGCAATGAGGCGCTGGAGCAGGCCAAACGCCTGATCGACGAACTGGATGCCGTCAGTATCCGTGAGCAGGCCGGTTCGCTGACCGTCAACGATACCCTGCAGAGCTACATCGGCAGCGATTTTGAGCGCGCCCTGTTGCACGTCTACGCGGCGCTGAATTATCTCCAGCTGGGCATGCCCGACGAGGCGCGGGTCGAGGTCCTGCAGCTGGACGTGCTGCTGAACCTGCAAGCCGATGGACAGGGTAACGCGTATACGGAAGACGCCTTCGCCCGCTATCTGAGCGGTCTCGTCTTCGAGCAGCTGGGCGAGTGGAGCGACGCCATGATCGCCTACCGCAAGGCCTACCAGAACTACCAGCGATACCGCGAATACTTCGGCGTGAAGCCGCCGCGTTCCCTGGGCCTGGCGCTGCTGCGCATGGCCGGGCACCTTGGCCTCAAGGAGGAACTGCGCCGGTACCGCAAGGCCTTTGCCATCGAGCAGTGGACACCGCTGCCGGCGCTGCAGGCGGAGGGCGAGGTGGTGCTGATTATCAGTACCGGACTGGCGCCCCGTAAGCGCGAGGAATCCATGGCCATCTTCGCACCCGAGGCGGGCGTGATGGTGCGCGTCGCCCTGCCACGCTATGAAACGAAAGCCCAGCCGGTGGGCGAGGTGCGCCTGCTGGCGGACAATGCGACGGCGAGCGCCGAACTGGTGGAAGACATTGACGCCCTTGCCGTGAAAACCCTGCAAGCGCAGATGCCGGTGATTACCGCCCGCGCGCTGGCGAGGGCGGTGGTGAAATACCGCGTCGCCAAGGAAGCCGGGGAGCGTGATCAGGGACTGGGTCTGCTGATCAATATTGCCGGCATGATCAGTGAACAGGCCGATACCCGCAGCTGGTCCACCTTGCCGCAGCGCATCTACCTGGCGCGCCGGTTCCTGGCGCCGGGCCGGCATCATATCTCGGTGCAGCTGCTGGGACACGGTGGCCATGTACTGGCACAGAAGCAGTTCACCGGTGTGGCCATCGAGGCGGGTAAAAAGGTCTACCTCACATGGCGCTGGATTCCACCTTACACTCGCGGAGGGAAACGATGATGAGATTGATGTTGCTGATAGTGCTGGGCCTGCTGACGGCCTGCGCATCTACAAATCAGGGGCCTGATTCGCAACCGGACTGTGTCAGCGGCAAGAGTAGCCAGTTTCCGGCTTCGCAATACCTGGTCGGCCGTGGTCAGGCGGCGCAGCGCGACGTGGCCACGGATCGTGCCCGCGCGGACCTGGCCAAGAATATCGAGGTACAAGTGGTGGCGCAAAGCCGGGACACGGTCAGCGCCCGGCGCCAGACGCAGGACGGGAAAGTGGCCGGGGAGACCTTCAGCGAGGCCGCCAGCCGTGACATCGTGACCCGCACCCGGCAGGTGATTCGCGGCGCCCGGGTGTCGGATACCTGGCAGAACCCGCGCAGCGGTGATTTCCATGTACTGGTCACCCTCAACCGGGGTCAGGCCGCGCGCCGCCTGCGAGACGAGATATCCCTTCTAGACGACCGAACCCGCGCGGCCATCGAGCGTGCCCGGCAGGTGGATGATCTGTTGCAGAAGATCGCTGCCGCCCAGCGTGCCGTCGATGCGCAGCTACGGCGAAACGAATTGCAGCGTGTGCTGCGGGTGGTGGCCCATGGCGGGCAGGGCGTGCCACCAAAATGGAAACTGGCCGATCTGCAGGCCGAGTTGCTGGATCTGCAATCACGCCTGAAGATCCGCGTGCAGGCCGATGACGGCGCCCTGGCCTCGGTGGTGGCGGGCGGCCTGACGGCGGCCGGCTTTATGACCGGTTCCGAGGAGGAGGTGCTTTATACCCTGCAGGCCCGTTTCTCCGCTGGCCCGGTGGAGCGGCGTGAGGGCTGGTACTGGCTGCGGGGCAACCTGGCATTGAAGCTGGTGGATCGCGGCGGCAATGTACGCGGCACGGCCAGCTGGCCGCTGAAGGTGTCGGCGCAGGAAAAGACGCTGCTGCAGCAGCGCCTGATGCAGCTCATCGACCGCACGCTGGAGGATGAACTGAAGGCAGTGATTCTGGGTTTTGCGCAGTGAGTATTGGTTTGCCACAGAGGCACGGGGTACACAGAGAAAAAATCAAACGCATGCACTTGGACAAAATAAGTCTGTGCTTTCTATATGTATTGAAGGTGAATTCCCGATGGTCTCGTGATGCCGTGTTGTTAGGGTAATATAACCGAGCATCCAGTTAGGTTTTTTGCCTTGGAAGAAAATGTTTTATCAAATGTGTAGAGTTTCTCATACTGTTGGCAATGAGTAAGATGTAATGCGTCAGAGAAGTCCATTCCCTGTTTGTGCCAATTGATCGCCTGGGCAATGAAAGTTGGGTTGGATAAATGAATATTCTTTAATCCAAATAAATTTATAAAAGCATCGCATATGTCTTCGGGTGAAAAGTTGTACGCATATCTCAAAACCCATTCGGTCTCTAAAATTACGGTATCTGGAATAAATATTTCTTGTGAATTGAAAAGCGAGTATGATTTTTTGTATTGCTGCTCATTATCTCGAGTCAGGAATCTAACGATTATGTTTGTATCAACAGAAATCATTTGTACTTGCCCTTGATCCCCTTTGAAATTGCGGCCTCCATATCATCCAGTGTTTTAGGTTTTCCTTTAAATCTCAAGCAAGATGCCACATCTTTAATGTTGGTTTCTGCAAAAGGCGTTTTAGGTTTGAGAAGAATTCCATCACCTACATCAATAACAACAAGCTCCTGGCCTGCTTCCCAGTGATGTGAAGTTCTCAAGGGTTTTGGGATAATGACTTGGCCCTTGCTGGATAGTTTTGTTGTGTTCATGGGTGTGTCTGTTGCTGGAAGTAAGAATAATGTAAGAACTGTAGTGTCGGACAAGAGGGTTGTCAAATTGGTGTGATTCGGGAGTAAATCGCCCTGACTATCAACACGGATCACCTCTGCAGCGCTACGGTGGTTCGATAATGCGAGGCGATACGGGGAAATGATTTAACCCGCTCCGTGTGCTGGTTACGGGCATTTACCCTGGTATTGATCGCCATTCTAAATACAGGCGGTTGCCGGCTATAGCGTAATCCGACGGGGGAAGGGGGGACGTCTCAGCCCTCGCCGGGGTTTTGGTAGGGGTCCTGTTTCTGCCGATGCAGCTCGATTTCCAGCTCGCGTCGTGCCTGGTGGATCTCGCGGCGTTTTTCGATGCGTTCCTCCAGCGCGCCCTCGCGCAAGGGGATGGACGCTTCGCCGAACAGTACCTGCATCATCAGCCGGTAGCCGAATTTCAACAGTGTGGCGTCGTCGTTGAAGCTGGAAAATTCATCGTCGCTCAGTGCGTAGGTGTTGCGAAAGCTCTCGGTGCGGGTGAATTCGCGGAAGCGGTCCACATCGTAGCTGCACAGGAAGAAGAACTGGAAGCTGGTGGGCGAGGGCTTGCCCACCGCCGGGCCGGCGGAGCGCCGCTTGAGGATGATCTGGTACCACTCGCGGTTCATGTTGTCATAGGCTTCGACGCCCTGTTCCTTGCGATACTCGGCCACGCTGAGCTTGCGCGCCTCCTGGTGTCCCTTGCAGTGAGGCTCTTCCACCAGGCAGTAGTGGTGCTCTTCCTTGGGCGCGTTGCTGGGGCGCATGGCCATCAGGCCCACCGGATAGTAGCGACAGGTGGAGGGGCGGTCGTCATAGACCGAGCAGCCCTCGCCGGTCATCAGCAGGCACACCGGCTCTTCATCGCGGGCGCGCAGCTTGACGCCGGGCATGCCGCTGGAATCCATCTCGAAGGGCGCGGTGTATTGCTTGAGAAACTCTGTGGAACTCATGCCGAGGCGGTTCTTGAGACGGATGATGTCGTAGGGCGTCAGGGTGACGTCGGCCTGCTTGCAGCAGGCATTGAAGCAACTGATGCCCTTGTGACAGTCGAACTGGATGATGTCGTCGAGCCCCAGAAGATTGGGGACGACGGGGCTCTGGACGGGAGGTTGCGCATGGTTCTGGCTCATGGGGGCTCCGAAGGTGGCTTTGGGTGGCACGTGTTGATGGCAAGTGTAACCGCCGAAAAAAAGTCCGGGCAGTGGATTTGCCCGGACGGGGGAGTTACTGCTTGATGTTACTGCAACTGTCTAACCCGGCAAGCAGATAGATCATCTGTTCTTTCGTGGGAGCGACATTCTTGTCGCGACTGTCGCTGTAGGAATGCCGCTCCCACACCGGCTATTTAATCATTGGATAAATAACCAGGGGATCAGTTATTTGAACAGCTTCGACTTGTCCACCAGATCGACGTGGGCACGTTTGAAGCAGGTCCACTGTTTCGTCTCTTTGTCATACACGGAGTTGACGAAACAGTGCCAGTTCTCCTCATCGACCAGGTTGTAGTCGGTGCGGTAGTAGAAGCCCGGATAACGGGATTCTTTGCGGAACTGGATGTGCTTCATGTGTGCTTCGGCGGTGAGAATGCGATGGTAGTTCTCCCAGGCCCGCAGCAGTTCGTGCAGATCATTGGCACGCATCTTCACGGCATCTTCCTTCAGCATGCCGAGTTTTTCCTCGGCGACATCCAGCATGTGGCCGTTGGTGTTGTAGTAAGTGGCCACACCGGCGACGTATTCGTCCATAATCTTCTGCAGGCGGAACTGCAGCATCTTGGGCGTGATGTAGTGGGGGTTGATGTCGATGGCGGTGGTGTAGTCCTTGTGCTCCAGGAAGGTCTTCACCGGCTGGTAGATTTCCGCCACCAGGTCGTCGACGGATTCAGCGAACTCCGGCTGATAGTCCTGATTGTCCATGACGTACTTGACCATGGACTTGGCGCACAGGCGGCCTTCGGCATGTGAGCCGGAGGAGAACTTGTGGCCCGAGGCGCCGACGCCGTCACCGGCGGTGAACAGGCCGCTCACCGTGGTCATGGAGCGATAGCCCCAGTTCCAGCCGCTGGGCAGATGATCCGGTACGCCGGCTTCGGTTTCTTCTGTTGGCGCGCCAACGTCGGTCGGGCCGGAGACCCAGATACCGCAGCAGCCGGAGTGTGAACCCAGCAGGTAGGGCTCGGTGGGCATCAGCTCGGAATTTTTCTTCTCCGGTTCGATGTTTTCACCAACCCAGATGCCGCACTGGCCGATACACATGTCAAGAAAGTCTTCCCAGGCCTCGGCCTCAAGGTGCTTTACCTCACGTGGGGACAGGCTTTCGCGCAGGGTCGCCAGGGCGGTCACGGTGTCCATGTAGATGGGGCCGCGGCCTTCCTTCATTTCCTTGAGCATCAAGTGGTTGCGCAGACAGGACGCAGGCACCGCTGCCTGACCATAGGGGGGGTAGTCATTGAGCATTTCCGCGTTGCGTTCCATGTAGTTCTCGCCATAGGCGTTGGTGGCCTTGGCCTTGAACAGCAGGAACCAGGCGCCCACCGGGCCGTAGCCGTCCTTGAAGCGGGTCGGCACGAAGCGGTTTTCCATCAGGGTCAGCTCGGCGCCGGCCTCGGCGGCCATGGCATAGGTGGAACCGGCGTTCCACACCGGGTACCAGGCGCGGCCCTGGCCTTCACCCACAGAGCGGGGGCGGAACAGGTTGACGCAGCCACCGGCGGCCAGCAGGCAGGCCTTGAATTTGTAGATCACGACCTTGTGATCGCGGGTCGAGAAGCCGATGGCACCGGCGACGCGGCTGGGGTCATTCTTGTCGTTGATCAGTTTGACGATGAAGATGCGCTCCTCGATGTTGTCCACACCCAGCGCCTTTTTGGCGGCCTCGGCGACGATCCACTTGTAGGATTCACCGTTGATCATGATCTGCCACTTGCCGGAGCGCACCGGTTTGCCGCCTTCGGCCAGCGGCGGCAGGCCCTTGGAGCCGTCGTGACGCTCGCCGTTTTCGTCGGTCTTCCAGATGGGCAGACCCCATTCCTCGAACAGGTGCACGGACTCGTCCACGTGGCGGCCCAGGTCGTAGGTCAGGTCGTCGCGGGTGATGCCCATCAGGTCATTGGAGACCATGCGTGCGTAATCGGCCGGGTCCTGCTCGGTGCCGATGTAGGTGTTGATGGCGGACAGGCCCTGGGCCACGGCGCCGGAGCGATCCATGGCGGCCTTGTCGACCAGTTTCACGCTGATGTCGGTGCCGGCGCCCTTGGCGGCGTCGATCCAGCGCATGATTTCGTAGCCTGCGCCACAGCAGGCCATGCCCCCGCCGATGAGAAGAATATCGACGTCTTCTTCGATGACTTCAGGATTGCCAAATTCTCCGGCCATTTTTCTATCCTCTCAATGTCTATTTATGCCGCTGAACAATTCTCAGTTTCCTGCTGTAGGGTGGGCAGTGCTCAGCCTACACATAGAGAATTGTGTAATTTGTGGCAGCAGATGCCTCAAGAACTATCTGGCGATCAGCTCGCTGGGATCACCTGCGCGATAGCCATTGCTCTGTACGAAGAAACCAGACTCTTCGATCTTGGACAGGTCGGCTTCTGGCTTGCCGGCGTAAGGATCGATGGAGCCTTCCGGGGTGGTGCGGATAGGGAATTTGAAACGTTTGATGTTGCCGTTGCGGAACTTGATGGTCCACATGATGGAATCGGAACCGCGCAGCGGTTGTACGGAGCCGCCCAGGGGCACGATGTCGGCGTAGTGGCGGGCCTCAATGGCCTGCTGCGGACAGATCTTCACGCAGGAGTAACACTCCCAGCACTGCTCGGGCTCCTGGTTGAAGGCCTTCATGGCATGGCCGGTTTCGCTACCGTCCTTGTCCAGTTTCATCAGGTCGTGGGGACAGATGTACATGCAAGCGGTCTTGTCCTGGCCCTTGCAGCCATCGCATTTGTCGGTACGTACGAAAGTTGGCATCTTTTTCTCCTGCTGGTTGCAGCGAGTAGCCTGGGTTGAGCGTAGCGAAACCCGGGGGAGTTAACGCAATAAACTCCCGGGTTTCGTAGGCTCAACCCAGGCTACTTTTTTTGTTGTGTTATTTGGCCGAATGGCCGGACAGCGTTACCTCTACCTTTTCATGGTCTTTCAGATCGGCGTAATACTTACGCAATATGGTTAGCACCTCAGGCCGGGAAAATTTCGTGGAGACCTCTTCGCCTTCGGATAAGGCCTTGCGCAACTTGGTGCCCGACAGCAGCATGCGATCCGCGGCGTCGTGCGGGCAGGTTTTCATAGACGCCATGCCGTCACACTTGTCGCACCAGAAGGTCCAGTCGATCTTCATCGGCTGGGTCTCCAGCGCATCGGTGGGAATCTCGTCAAAGATATGATGGGCATCGAAGGGGCCGTAATAGTCACCGACACCGGCGTGGTCGCGTCCAACGATAAGATGCGAGCAGCCGTAGTTCTGGCGGAACAGGGCGTGTAACAAAGCCTCACGTGGGCCGGCATAGCGCATGTCCAGCGGATAGCCGGCCTGGATCACGGAATTGTCGACGAAGTACTTGTTGATCAGGGTGCTGATGGCCTCAGAGCGCACGTTGGCCGGAATATCGCCGGGCTTCAGCTTGCCCAGCAGACTGTGCACCAGCACACCGTCGAGCAGTTCGATGGCGATCTTGGCCAGATATTCATGCGAGCGGTGCATGGGATTGCGGGTCTGGAAGGCGGCGATGGTCTTCCAGCCGCGCTTGGTGAATTCGGCGCGGGTCTCTGCCGGGGTCATGAACTGCTTGCCGTATTCCTCGGGGAAACCACCCTGGGACAGCACCTTCACCGGCCCGGCCAGATTGACGCCGCCTTGGGCCATGACCATCTTCACGCCCGGGTGCGCATTGTCGGTGGTCTTGTAGACCTGCATGCACTCGTGCGCCTTGTCGATGACGTATTTCTCGGTCACCGTCATGGTGGCGAGGATTTCATTGCGTTCGGCATCGAAGAGTGCGATATCGTCGCCTTCGGTAATGGCGACGGCGGTGGACTGTTCGGTAGAGAGGGTGATGGGGATGGGCCAGAACAGGCCGGCGGTGGTCTTCATGCCGTCACAGACGCCTTGCCAGTCCGCGTGGGTCATGAATCCATTCAGCGGTGTAAAACCGCCGATGCCCATCATGATCAGATCGCCCGCCTCGCGTGAGGAAATATTGACCCGGGGCAGGTTCAACGCGCGGGCCTTCTCGGCGTCGAGTGCGGCACCCTCAAGCAGCAGTGGCTTGAGGTCTCCTCCTCCGTGGGGGTTTACTAAGTTAGACATAGCGTTCCTTCTCTTTTAGGTAGTGTGCGGAACATTCAATTCTACCCTTTCCAGGGATTGAATGGTGCTTTTCGACCGCCGCGCGGAACCTGACTGAGGGCTACACTAATCTCTTTTTTGCTGATTGAAAAACAGGTTTCCTTTTCGGGGGCATAAAATCCCCTTATTGGATAAGGACTAACGGCTTGAGGACTGAGAGACACGACTTAGTCCTCTGTACTGATACCTCAGTCCTTCATGACCCCGCCCGCCTGCAGGTCGGCGTGATAGGAGGAACGCACCATCGGTCCGCTGGCGACATTGGAAAAGCCCAGTTCGCGGGCGATCTCGGCCAACCGGTCAAATTCTTCGGGGGTGACGAAACGAGCCACTGGCAGATGGTGCAGGCTGGGCTGCAGGTACTGGCCGAGGGTGAGCATGTCACAGTCGTGGGCACGCAGGTCTTTGAGTACCTCCACTACCTCATCGAAGTCTTCGCCCAGTCCCAGCATCAGTCCGGATTTAGAGGGGATGTCCGGGTACATTTCTTTGAAGCGCTGAAGCAATTTTAGCGACCAGTCATAGTCTGCGCCGGGGCGAATTTTTTTGTACAGGCGCGGCACATTTTCCAGATTGTGGTTAAATACGTCCGGCAGCGCCTGTCCCATGGTATCCAGCGCCACGTCCATGCGGCCACGGAAGTCTGGTACCAGAATTTCGATGCGGGTCTGTGGGCTGGTTTTACGCACGGCACGGATGCAATCCGCGAAATGCCCGGCGCCGCCGTCGCGCAGGTCATCGCGATCCACCGAGGTAATCACCACGTATTTCAGTTTCAGTAGGGCGATGGTGCGTGCCAGGTTTTGAGGCTCGTCAGCATCCAACGGGTTGGGCCGGCCGTGGGCAACGTCGCAGAAGGGACAGCGACGAGTACAGATCTCGCCCATGATCATGAAAGTGGCGGTGCCGTGGCTGAAGCATTCACCCAGATTCGGGCAGGCGGCCTCTTCGCACACGGTGACCAGCTTGTGTTCACGCAGAAGTTTTTTCACCCGCACGGCCTCGGCACTGGTGGGGGCCTTGGCGCGAATCCATTTGGGTTTACGCCGGATGCTGGTGCTGGGTTCTACCTTGATGGGGATGCGTGCGACCTTTTCTGCGCCGCGCAGGGGGACGCCACGTTGGACGGATTCAGGTTTCTTGCTCATGGGCCGGGCCGGGATGTTGCGGGTCGGGAATTATACACCGTCCGCCGTGCCGTCACCCGACGGGTCGAAGCGGCGGGTGGCGAGGATCAGCACAAAGGCCGCCAAGGCGCCCAAGAAGATCACCAAAAGGGGACAGATTTATTTTTTTGGCCGCCCTTGTCTTCTATGCTCCACGCGGTGACCAATCATCAGCTCAACTTCATCAACAAACCGGCTATCCCCAGTTAATTGGCCACGTGAAACCGCCTCTCTTATGAGAATATCATCCTGCGCACGATCGCTCACTACATACGACCTATATCTCATTTGTCTTTCATCTTGATTATCACCCAGTGCCATGTAGTCAGGGTCTTGGTCAAGCCAATCAATCGAAGCTGAACCAATCTTATGATTATAACTTGACCAAGCATAGTCCTCTGGCCGTTGTGCTATATTTGCTCTTACTGGATTCAATTCAACATAACGACAGCAAGCCAAGAGGTACCCATCGGTTTGTATTGGGCTCGATTTGTAGCGACTTTCCCATAGAGTTCCACGACGCCCTTCCAGGCGATCTACATAGCGAGTCTGTCGGCCAGCCATTCTTTTCATTAACTGCGCCAGCCCTCTGGTATTTGTACTGGGCTGAAGTACAAGATGTATATGATTCGTCATTAAACAAAAAGCAAAGACCTTGACGTTATAGGCATCTTTGAACTCTTTTAACGTATCAAGATAATAGCGGTAATCTTGTGCCTCAGGGAAAATTATCTGGCGATTATGTCCACGCTGGACAATATGATGTGGGTAATTTGGTAGGACAACTCTGCCTTTCCGTGGCATATCTTTTCTCCCTGTAAATGTTGATCATATGCATCTTAACCGTAGTGGAAAAATAAATCTGTCCCCTTTTTACTCTTTTACTTTACCACTCAGGTGGCGGGGAAGTGTTTCTGCAGTTGCCGTAGCAGGGTTATTGCGACGCCGTCTGGATCGATGTCGGGCCGCAGCTCACGCAGCTGAGTGGTCTCCAGCCCCTCATAGCCGCAGGGGTTGATGCGCGAAAAGGGCTCCAGGTCCATGTTTACGTTGAGGCTGAGGCCGTGGTAGCTGCAACCGCGGCGCACTCGCAGGCCGAGGGCGGCGATCTTTTTGCCGTTGACGTAGATGCCGGGCGCACCCGCGCGGCGCTGGCAGTCGATGTCGTAATCAGTGAGCAGATCAATCAGCACCTGCTCCATATGTCGCACCATTTCTTTTACGCCCAGTCCGCGGCGTTTCAGATCCAGCAGTAAATAGGCGATGAACTGGCCGGGGCCGTGATAGGTCACCTGGCCGCCACGGTCACAATTTACGATCGGGATGTCGCCGGGGGCGAGCAGGTGTTCGCGCTTGCCGTTGAGGCCAAGGGTGAAGACGGGCGGGTGTTCGAGCAGCCAGATTTCGTCTACTGTGTCGGTGTTGCGCCGGGCGGTGAAGTCTTGCATTTCACGCCATACGGATTCGTAATCGCGCAGGCCAAGGTGGCGGATGACGGGCACGTATATTGGCCGGCTACAGGGCCATCAATATCTGTTCACTGGCGGTGAGGTCCGTGTAGATGGCGTCCAGCTGCGCCTGGTTGGTGGCGTGCACGGTGACGGTCACGGAGACGTATTTTCCGCCGCTGCTGTCACGGGTCTTCAGCGCTGTGTCTTCAGTGTCAGGGGCGTGTTTGCGCACGATCTCCAACACCGTGAGGTGCAGGGTTTCGCTGGCCAGCCCCATGGCCTTGACGGGGAAGTCGCAGGGGAACTCGATAGCGCTGTCCTGGGGTTTTTTGGGTGTGCTCATGGGTGGGTATCTGGGGTGTAAAGGGGATATTTCAAGTCGCTGTTGGTGGGTGAAGGGTCCGCGAATGGACGCCAATAAACGCGAATCATTTTGTCAGTATTTAGTTCACCACAGCGGCATGTAGCGAGGAGTACACGGAGGCATTGGATCTCCGTGTTGTTGTGCGCACGGCGTATACTACTACGTGCTCGCAGTGTGCACGATGCTGGCTGTGGTGAACGGTCGTATTAATTTTCAATAAAATCCACTCAACAACCACCTGCTAAAGCGGCTGGGTTAGTTTTACGGACTGAAAGTCAGTATACCCGTTTTTGAAATCCAGCCCTGCAATGATTCTCTAAACTCCTTGTAGGATGCTGGTGAGCCTGCGAACCGCATCACTCGGGAACGATAATCCCCACACAATCGCCACTGCCCGAAACTCAATAACACACGAACGATGCGGTTCGCTACTGCTCACCAGCATCCTACGTAGACGACCGAAACAGCTTGTCATCACACGCCACCCTCAACTGTCCATGCACCAAGCATCGCAGATAAATCTGACTGCCTGAAGGCGGTGGTTTTAGCCTTTTACTCGGGACGAACAAAAATTTGCGTCTATTTGCGTGCATTCGCGGACGTAAACGCAGGCTGTCTCAGCCGACCTGCAGGTGGGCCTTGTTGGCCTGATATAGCTCGTACATGCGCCGGAACACGGGGCCGGGTTTGCCGTCACCCACAGGTTCGCCATCCAGCGTGGTCACCGGCAGGATCTCCTTGGTGGAGCTGGTGACCCAGATCTCGCTGGCGCGGGCGAGGTCTTCGCGGCGGATATCGGCCTCGCGGTGGGTGATGCCGTGGGCCTCGGCCAGCTCCAGGATGACGTCGCGGGTAATCCCCGGCAGCAGGCGCGGCCCCTTGGGCGGTGTGACCAGCACGCCGCCGGGCTTTTCGTCAAATACCGCGAACAGATTGCTGGCGGCGCCCTCGGTGGCGTAGCCGTCGCGGATCAGGATGGCCTCGGCGGCGTCGGCGTCCAGCGCCGTTTGCCGTAGCAGGATATTGGGCAGCAGGCTGATGGCCTTGATGTGGCAGCGCGCCCAGCGGATGTCGTCGAGGGTGATGGCCTTGATGCCCTGCTCGAGGGTCTCGTCCGCCGGTGGACGCAGCGGGTTGCTCATGGCGAATACCGTGGGCGCGGGATTTTCCGGCAGGGCGTGGTCTCGTGCCGCCGGGCCGCGGGTGACCTGCAGGTACAGGGACTGATCGCCGCGGCCATTGGCATCGATTAGTCCCTGGATCAGCGTTGCCCATTCCAGGCGTGTGTGCAGGTTCGGGATGCGTGTCTCGCTGAGGCTGTCCTCCAGCCGCCGCAGGTGCTCGTCGAGGCGGAAGGGGCGGCCGCCGAATACCGGGATCATTTCGTAGACGCCATCGCCGAAGATGAAACCACGGTCGAGTACCGGCACGCAGGCCTCGTTTGCCGGCAGGTTTTGGCCGTTGAGGTGGACGATAGGCAAGAATGTATCCGCCGCGCTACTCGAACATCAGCCGGACTTCGTCTACCAGACTGCCGAACAGGCCACCCTTGGCGATAGCGGTGAGTGACACCAGATCACGCTGCGCGTATTCCTTGTCGGCAAGGCTGATGTTGACGGTGCCGAAGGCTTGGCCCTTGCGTGCCGGGGCGGTGATGCGGCTGTCGATGCTCATGTTGGCCTTGAGCTTTTTGTACTGGCCCTTGGGGATGGTGATGTAGAGGTCTTCGCTCAGACCCAGTGGCAAGTCTTCCTGTTCGCCCTTCCAGATGCGCGCGGTGGTCAACGGTTCGTTGGCGGCGTACAGGCGATGGGTCTCGAAGAAGCGGAAGCCGTAGGTGAGCAGCTTCTGGCTCTCTTCGGTACGGATCTCTTCGCTGCGGGTACCGAGGATGACGGAGATAAGGCGCATGTCATCGCGCAGCATGGAGGCCACCAGGCAATAGCCGGCGGCCTCGGTGTGGCCGGTCTTGATGCCGTCGACGTACTTATTGCGCCATAGCAGCTTGTTGCGGTTGTACTGCTTGATGTTGTTGAAGGTGAATTCTTTTTGCGCATACAGCTCGTAGTTCCCGGGGTAGTCACGGATCAGGGCCTGCGCCAGCTTGGCCAGGTCGCGCGGGGTGGTGTAATGGTCCTTGTGTGGCAGGCCGGTGGCGTTGACGAAGTGGCTGTTCTCCATGCCCAACTTGGCGGCGTGCTGGTTCATCAGTGAGGCGAAGGCCTCTTCGCTGCCGGCCACGTGTTCGGCCAATGCCACCGTGGCGTCGTTGCCGGACTGGATGATCACGCCGGTGAGCAGGTCTTCGACGCTGACTTTTTTACCCACCTCTACAAACATGCGTGAGCCGGGCATGCGCCAGGCCTTTTCGCTGATGATGACTTCGTCGCTGAGGCTGATATTACCCTCGGCCAACTCGTAGTCAATGACATAGGCGCTGAGCATTTTGGTCAGGCTGGCCGGTTCCAGGCGTTTGTCGGCATTCTTTTCCGCCAGTACCTGGCCGCTGTGGTAATCGATCAGCAGATAGCCCTTGGCCTTGATCTTGGGTACCGCGGGAATCAGCGTGGCGCTGCTGGCGGTAGCAGCAAGGGAAACGAGAAACAGGCAGATGATGAGGAGTACGAGACGACGCATGGCAGTGGTGTTCTTCACGGTTGTTAATGACATTGTGGGGCGAGAAAATGGCCGCCAGAATAGCCGCTTTCGGCTGGCATGGCCACCGTCTGGCGGCTATTCCCGGATCACGTGGGCATCATTGATGCCGTGCGGCGAGAGGCGGGAGGCGAGCTGCCGGGCGGCCTGCTCCGAGGCCAGCGGGCCGATGCGTACGCGGTAGACCTGCTGCTGGCTGTTGATGAGTACGTTCTCGCCGGTCAGGGTGACCAGGCGCGAGAGCATGAGTTCGGCGTTGGTGCGTTCGCCGAAGGCGCCTACCTGTAAATAGAACAGGCCGCCGGCTGTCTTGCCGGTAGCGACAGGCTGGCTTGTTGCTGGTCGTGTTGTCGCGGGCTTGCGCAGGTCAATAGCGCGCACATTCACGCGGGCGGTGCCGGTGGTGTACACCCCCAACTTTTTCGCCGCTACGTAGGAGAGATCAATGATGCGGCCGTCGATGAAGGGGCCACGATCATTGACGCGCAGGATGGCCTTGCGGCCGTTATCCAGGTTGGTGACCTCCACATAGGAAGGAATGGGCAGGCTCTTGTGCGCGGCAGTCATGGCGTACATGTCGTAGGGCTCGCCACTGGAGGTGCGTCGGCCGTGGAATTTGGTGCCGTACCACGAGGCCTGGCCACGCTGTTGATAGCCGCTGTGGTCGTCGAGCACGTAGTAGGTCTTGCCAGCCACCTGATAGGAACGTGGGTTGCCGTACTTGCTGTAAGGCTCGACCTTCGGCACGGCATCGGCAATGCCGCTGGCATCAACGTGGCGATCGGGTGCGCCATCTTGCGTTTCCAGAGAGCCACAGGCACTGAGCAGCAGGCTGAGAGCGAGACAGAATAGGTTGCGGGAGACGCAGACCTGTGGGAGCGGCCTTCTGGCCGCGATTGTCATCTTCGCGCCTGGAAAGGCGCTCTCACAAGCCCTAGCCATCACGCTCTGCACTGATGGCCTGCCCCAGCTGATATACCGCCATGGCGTACAGCGGGCTGTGGTTGTA
Organism: Gammaproteobacteria bacterium; assembly: GCA_024276955.1. Taxonomy (GTDB): domain Bacteria; phylum Pseudomonadota; class Gammaproteobacteria; order SZUA-152; family SZUA-152; genus DRQN01. The sequence continues at coordinate 9,611 of JAJRWE010000238.1, read as the reverse complement.
GCGGGTGATGGTGTAGAAATTATTCAGCCCCAGCCAGTAGTCGGGCCGGCCGACCTTCTTTTCGAAGGCAATGAGTGCGGCGGGGGCCTCGGGGGGCAGTGGGGTCAGTGCGGTGACGCCTTGCTGGCGGAATTCCTTCACCGTGGTGTGCGGCTTGATGCCGGCCTTGAGCAGGCGCGTGATGCGGTTGCTGCCGACCATGGCATAGCTGCCAACGGGCTCGCCCGGTTGCCACTTGTGGCGTTTGAAGTAGTTGGCCACGCTGCCGATAGCGTCCGTGGTGTTGTCCCACAGGTCGCGCTTGCCGTCGCCATCGAAATCCACGGCGTAGTGGCGGTAGCTGCTGGAGATGAACTGCGCCTTGCCCATGGCGCCGGCGTAGGAGCCCTTGATGGTGAGTGGGTCGAGGGATTCCTCGCGTGCCAGTAGCAGGTATTGCTCCAGCTCGCTGCGGAAGAACTTGGCGCGCTTGGGATAGGCGAAGGCCAGGGTACTGAGGGAATCCAGTACCCGCCAGCTGCCCTTGTGACGGCCATAGCGGGTCTCCACGCCGATGACGGCGACGATGATCTCCGGCGGTACGCCGTAGACCTGCTCGGCGCGTTTCAGGTCAGCCTCGTTTTCGTTCCAGAATTTTACGCCTTCACTGATGCGCGTCTTGGTGACGAAGATGGGGCGGTATTCATGCCAAGGCTTGCCTTCCGCCGGGCGGGTGATGGCGTCGATGATCTTCTGCTTCATGCGCACCTGTTCGAAGAGGGTGGTCAGCTCGTCACCGTCGAAACCGTGCTTGCTGGTCATTTCGTCGATGAATGCCTGTACTTCGGGCCGCTGGGTGGGGATTTCCTTGTCCAGTTCACCGGCAAAGACGGCGTTGCTGGCTAACAGGCTGGCGGCCAGCAGGATGGTTGAGCGTAGTAGCTGTTTTTGCATAGTGTTCTGTTTAGCATATAGCTCTCGTATTGATGTCATTTCGGGTGCCGGTCGATATTTGGTACACCCTGAAATCGATGAGAATGTCTATTTGCTGTTTGCCTCTTGTCAGATTGATGATTCGATAGCGTCCGTAGAGCAGGATTTTTATTCTCCCTTTCGGGAGCGAGTGGTGTAGGTAGCCGATTTTTGGGAAGTCCAGTAATGCCTGAGATTTTTCATGGATGTTTTTGGCCGCCGCAGTGGTAGGTCAGTAAAATGTTATTTTATATGCGATGCCCCTGACATGTAAAAATCTGTTCTCATAGAGGCTGCGTTAACTTTCATGCAGATAATGTAGTGATTGCCTTCATTGCTTTTGAGCTTACGCAAGACAAATTGACGGACTTGTTATTGCCCCACTTTACCACAGAACCTCCTCCAAACGGTCTTGGCACTAAATCCATCATACGGCCACACGCTTTTGTTTTATTGATGAGGGTTTCTAACACCTTAAAAGTATCGATTGATATGCGCCAGTTCTTGGTTTGAGAGCCATAAAATTTTGACAAAATATTCCGCATATCGCTCTTTTCTTGCTCGGTTATTGGCTGTGTCATGTTCCACCCTGCTTATAGTGCGTAGCTATGTAATGTTGAAATGAATCGTTGAAAACGTTCTTCTGTGAAATCATATAGATCAATCATTGTCGCAGTATCGGGGTTGCGGTTATCCAGAACGATGATTTGATATTGGTTTTTTATGTTAGAAACATGCGTTTTTTCTGTAAGGTAATAGAAAACAGTTAAATGGTCGCGTTTAAAATAAGCGGGAGTTGCCAAATCAAGCGATGATAGCTTAAAGCCCCTCACGCTGTGTAAAATAACATCACTAGGTTTTGTTGTTTCAAGGGTTTTGAAGTCCTTCAGAAATACCAAATCCATAAAATCATGTATGTTAATGCTGGTATCTTCCAGGCCAATATCGGCAACTGATAATGTGGTTGTCCCCAGCTTCCATCCATTGTTTGATAAAAGGAGAAGAATATTATCCTGTTGAGAGATTCTAAATAGCGCATTATCAACGGTAAATTCTAAGGCTGGACTCGCAGTTATTGCTATCCCTTCTGCTTCCTGATAACGGTTTTCTATGGGGGTTGCGGTTATATTGCACGCAGGAATGTGACAAGTGGTTATATATGGGGATGTTGTTGGCGAAGAGGCACATCCCCCCAGCGTGACCAGGCTTATCAGTAGAAAAACAGGGCTTCTCATTGTTTTACCATGTCCGTTGTTAGCGAGCTGATTATATAGTCATTACGGGTGTTTTGCCGCATTTATGGGTTCGTGAAGCGCTCGCACAACATGGATTTTCTGTGCAGAGATGCGATAAAAAATGAAATTTGTTTCCACGTTTTCCGCCGTCACTGCTCAAGCCGTATAATTTCTTCTACCGCGGCAACAGTTTGCGATGGGTGTGAATGGACATAAGGATACCGAAAGCCGCCATCAGGGTCACCATCGAGGTACCGCCGTAGCTGACCAGCGGCAGGGGCAGGCCGACCACCGGTAGCAGCCCGGTGACCATGCCGATGTTGACAAATATATAGATGAAAAAGGTCATTACCAGGCTGCCGGCCAGCAGGCGGGTGAAGGTGTCCTGTGCCTGCACGGCGATCAGCAGGCCGCGCATGATGATGAACAGGTAGATGGCCAGTAGCACGAGGATGCCGAACAGACCGAATTCCTCGGCGTAGGCGGCGAAGATGAAGTCGGTGGAGCGCTCGGGCAGGAAGTTGAGCTGCGACTGGGTGCCGTTGAGCCAACCCTTGCCATAGAGGCCACCGGAGCCGATGGCGATCTTTGACTGAATGATGTGGTAGCCGGCGCCCAGCGGGTCTTGTTCCGGGTTGAGGAAGGTGAGCACTCGCTGACGCTGGTAGTCGTGCATGAAGTACCACAGCACCGGTGCGAGGGCGGCGCCGAGGGCGGCGAAACCGGCCACCACGCGCCACCGAATGCCGGCGAACAGCAGCACGAAGATACCGGCGCTGGCCACCAGCAGGGCGGTGCCCAGGTCGGGCTGGCGGGCGATCAGCAGGGTTGGCACGATGATGATCAGGCCGGCGATGGCGAGGCGTTTGGCCGTCGGTGGCAGCGGGTGGTCGCTGAGATACCAGGCCACCATCATCGGCATGGCCAGTTTCATCACCTCCGAGGGCTGAAAACGGAACACGCCCAGATCCAGCCAGCGCTGTGCGCCCTTGCCGATCTCTCCGGCCACCAGTACCGCTACCAGCAGGCCGAGGCCGATGGCGAAGATCCACGGTGTCCAGCGTTTCAGCGGTGCCGGGTTGAGTTGGGCGATGGTGAACATCACCGTGAAGCCCACCCCCAGGCGCACTACCTGTCGCCACACCAGGTCGATGTTCTGCCCGCTGGCGCTGTACAATATGAACAGGCTGATGCCGGATAGCAGCAGCAGGCCGAGCAGTAACGGGGGGTCGATGTGCAGGTTCTGCGCCAGGCTGCGGCGGCGCTGGCCGAGGTCGTGGACGGGGGTGTCGAGTAGGCTCATGGAGTCTCTCCGGCATTCGGGGCATCGTCAAGATGCCCTTTGTCCAGCAGCCAGGCGTCCATCACCTTGCGTGCGATGGGCGCGGCCACGGCGCCGCCGCTGCCGCCGTTCTCGACGATCACGGCGACGGCGATCTTCGGCTCATGTGCCGGCGCAAAGGCGATGAACAGGGCATGGTCGCGCAGGCGTTTCTGGATGTCTTCTTCCACATATTCCTCATCCTGTTTGATGCCGAATACCTGCGCGGTGCCGGTCTTGCCGGCGATTTCGTAGGGGGCGTCGTGGCCGATGCGTCGTGCGGTGCCGCGAGGACTGTGCACCACGTCGGTCATGGCCTTGATGATGTAGTGCCAGTTGGCGTGGTCTTCCACCGGCACGGCGATGTTGAGAACCACCGGGAAGTCCACCACATCGCCCGTGTCCGGATCTTCCGTGGCGGCAACGATGCGCGGCCGCAGGTGTTGGCCATAAGTGGAGAGGGTGGCGGTGGCGGAGGCCAGGGCCAGCGGTGTGACCAGGTTGAAGCCCTGGCCGATACCGGTGATCAGGGTCTCACCGGGATACCAGGGCTCGCGCTTGGCGCGGCGTTTCCACTCCCGTGAGGGCACCAGTCCGGCCAGTTCGCCACTGGTGTCGATGCCGGTGAGATCGTTGAGGCCGAAGGGTTCGAGGAAGCTGGAGATACGGTCGATGCCGAGGGTCAGTGCCAGGTCGTAGTAATACACATCGCAGGATTCCACTAGCGAACGGTTCAGGGCCACCGGGCCGTGGCCGCTCTTTTTCCAGTCACGGTACTTGTGGTCGTCGCCGTCCAGCCGGTACCAGCCGGGGCAATAGATGCTGGCATCGGGCTCCACCACGCCGTATTCCAGCCCGGCCAGGCCGATGAAGGACTTGAGGGTGGAGCCGGGCGGATAACGGCCGCGCAGTGCGCGGTTGAACAGCGGCTGATCCAGGGAGTCGCGCAGGGCGTGGTAGGTTTTGCTGTCGATGCCGCCGACGAACAGGTTGGGGTCGAAGCCGGGCATACTGGCCAGTACCAGCACGCTGCCGTCGCGCGGGTCGATGGCCACGACTGCGCCGCGCTCCTCGCCCAGGGCTTGCTCGGCGACGCGTTGTATGTCGGCGTCGAGGGTCAGGTGCAGGTTGAGGCCGGGCTCAGGCGGAGTCTGTTCCAGTATGCGCAGGGTGCGGCCCTGGGCGTTGGTCTCCACCTGCTGCACGCCCACCTCGCCGTGCAGGATGTCCTCGTAGAATTTCTCTACGCCGGTCTTGCCGATGAAGTCGGTGCCTTCGTAGTTGCTGGCGTCGATGTGCTGCAGTTCACGCTCGTTGATGCGGCCGACGTAGCCGAGGGCGTGCACCGCGAGGCTGCCCTGCGGGTAGTGGCGGTAGAGGCGTGCGGCGATGTCGACGCCAGGGAAGCGGTGGCGGTTGACGGCGAAGCGTGCCACCTCTTCGTCGGACAGGCGCGTGCGCAGGGTGATGGGCTTGAAGCGGCGGCTGCTTTTGTAGCGTTTGTGGAAACGTTGCTCGTCGTCCTCGGTGATGGCAATGAGCTGGCGCAGCTGCTCGATGGTGGCAGTGACATCATCCACCTGCTCGGGGACGATTTGCAGACTGTAGCTGGGCAGGTTCTGCGCCAGCAGTACGCCGTTGCGGTCGAAGATCAGGCCGCGGGTGGGTGGCAGGGCGGCAATGTGAACGCGATTATTGTCCGACAGTACGGCGTAGGTGTCATGCTCGATGACCTGCAGGTTCACCAGCCGTATTGCCAGCAGCAGCATCAGCACAATGGTGAAGACCAGCGCGGTGATAGCCCGGTGGGTGAACAGCCGGGTCTCGCGGAAGTGGTCCTTGAGGGTGGTGGGTTTGGCCATGGTTCGACTGCTTAACGCACCCGATATTCGCGCCGCAGATGGCGCAGGACGAGATACACCAGTGGCCAGGCAAACAGGCTGCTGAGGGCCGACAGCCAGTAGGCCAAGGTCTCGATAGACTGGCCGAGGATGCCCTTGATCCATAGCACCAGCATCAGGTGCAGGGCGACCAGCAGCATCACACTCACCGACTGCTGCCAGAGGGGGAACACGCGGATGCGTTGGTGCAGACGCAGGGCGAGGTAGGCGACGATGGCCAGGATCATGGCGTTCTGGCCCAGCAGTGCGCCATTGGCCACGTCCAGCAGCAGGCCGGCCAGCCAGCCGATGATCACGCCCACGCGCTCGGGGATGGCGATGCACCAGTACACCAGCACCAGCACCAGCCAGTCCGGGCGCAGGGGCTCGGCCCAGTCCGGCAGGGCCAGCATGTGCAGGGCCAGGGCGGCGATGAAGCTGAGGACGATGACGCCGCCACCACGATGTTGGCCGATGCTCATGGTGCCGTGGCGTCCTGGGTGGACACCGGGGCTTCATCGGCATCATTGCTCTGCCGCTGGCGTCCCGTGGGCCATACCAGTAACACCTCGCGTGAGCGCTCCAGCTTGGCGGTGGGTACGGCGTGGATCACGGCATAGGGTTGGGTCGGATCCTTCTCGACCTTGCTGACCACCGCCACCGGGTAGTCCGGCGGGAAGCGCCCGCCGAGGCCGGAGCTGACCAGCAAATCACCCTCGACGATGTCGGTGCTGATGGGCAGATAGGGGATGGTGAGTTGGTCCGGAGCGCCCGTGCCCACGGCGATGGCGCGCAGGCCGTTGCGATTGACCTGCACCGGGATGGCGTGGTTGGCGTCGGTGATCAGCATGGCGGTGGTGGATAACGGGCCGAGGTGCACGATCTGCCCCATCACGCCGTCGGCCTCGATCAGCGGCTGGCCCAGGTAGACGCCGTCGCGGCTACCCTTATTGATCACGACCTGGCGCGTAAAGGGCTCCAGGTCTACCGCCAGCAACTCGCCGATGAGCACCTGTTCGCCGACCTTCTTCGAGGATTGCAGCAGCTCGCGCAGACGCAGATTCTCGGCCTTGATGGCGTTGAGTTTCAGTAGCCTGGCCCTGAACAGGGTGTGCTGCATTTTCAGGCGGGTATTTTCCTCCAGCAGGGCCTCGCGCGAGGACAGGTTTTCACCGATCCAGCTGGAGGCCGACACCGGCAGGTTGACCAGATATTGCAGGGGATAGACCAGCACGGAGATGCTGCCGCGCAGACCCTCGAGATAATTCTGCCGGTGATCCACCGCCATCAGCGCCGCAGAGACGAGCACCAGTATCACCAGTCGCGTGGTGATGGAGGGGCCCTGAATGAATAGCGGTTTTATGTTACTGCTCTCCCGGGTCGGGACACGGCCTCATTCCCTATTCAGAAGCAAAGACGTCGGTGCCGGTCTCGTCGATCATCTCCAGCGCACGGCCACCGCCACGGGCGACGCAGGTGAGGGGGTCCTCGGCGATCAGCACCGGCAGGCCGGTCTCTTCCATCAGCAGGCGGTCGAAGTCGCGCAGCAGCGCGCCACCGCCAGTGAGCACCATACCACGCTCGGCGACGTCGGCGCCCAGCTCCGGCGGGGTTTGTTCCAAGGCGGTCTTTACCGCGCTGACGATGCCGGACAGGGGCTCTTGCAGGGCCTCGAGGATTTCGTTGCTGTTGAGGGTGAAGCTGCGCGGGATGCCCTCGGCCAGATTGCGGCCGCGTACCTCGATCTCCAACACCTCGTCACCGGGATAGGCGCTGCCGATTTCTTCCTTGATGCGCTCGGCGGTGGATTCGCCGATCAGGGTGCCGTAGTTGCGCCGCACGTAATTGATGATGGCCTCGTCGAAACGGTCGCCGCCGATGCGCACGGAGGAGGAATAAACGATGCCGGTGAGCGAGATCACCGCCACCTCGGTGGTACCGCCACCGATATCCAGCACCATGGAGCCGCTGGCCTCGTTGACCGGCAGGCCGGCGCCGATGGCCGCCGCCATGGGCTCCTCGATCAGGTACACCTCGCGCGCGCCGGCGCCGGCGGCGGATTCGCGGATCGCGCGGCGTTCCACCTGGGTCGAACCACAGGGCACGCACACCAGCACCCGCGGGCTGGGGTGGAAGAACTTGAACTTGTCCTTGTGCACGGTGTGAATGAAGTGCTGCAGCATCTTCTCGGTGACGGTGAAGTCGGCGATGACGCCGTCCTTCAGCGGACGGATAGCCTGGATGTTGCCGGGTGTCCGGCCCAGCATACGCTTGGCCTCGGCACCGACGGCGGCGATGTTTTTGGGATTGCCGGTGCCGCGTTCCATGCGGATGGCGACCACCGAGGGCTCATTGAGCACAATGCCCTCGCCCTTGACGTAGATCAGCGTATTGGCGGTGCCCAGGTCGATGGACAGGTCGTTGGAGAACAGGCCGCGGAGTCGTGCAAACATGAAATTTAGCTCAGGAAATCGGGTTACTGGTCGAGCCCTGGAAACAGGCCGGGAAAATTTGCGCTACTGTAGCAATGCCGAGGGGTTTCGGCAAGGCGCCGTGTCCGTGAAATGGCGCCCGGTCGTACGTTGAAGGCTTTGGGCGGGCAGCAGTTCTGGGGTAAACTCTGCGCTTCATTTTATCCGCCCTTCAGTTCGTCGAGAGATTCCGCCCATGTCGCTGCAAAAGGAAGACATAGAAAAGATTGCCCACCTTGCCCGTCTGGCCATCGATGAGACGGACATTCCGGACTATGCGCGCAATCTGTCCAATATACTCGACCTGGTCGAGCGCATGAGTGCCGTCGATACCGACGCGGTGACGCCCATGGCCCACCCGCTGGACATGCCACAGCGCCTGCGCGCCGACGAGGTCAGCGAAGGAGGTCAGCGCGAGCGTTTTCAGCAGATCGCGCCGCAGGTGGAAAACGGCCTGTACCTGGTGCCGCAGGTCATTGAGTAACTATTGGGTAACTTAAGCGAACAGTATAGACCGTAACGCCCACACAGTCGGCAGAGTTCCCATTTTTGATCCGCCGCCCATAACACCCATTCGATACCAACACCGCTCATGCATAACAAGACCATTGCCGAACTGTCCCGGGGCCTGGCCGCCGGCGAATACACCAGCGAACAGCTGACGCGTCATTTTCTCCAGCGCATCGAAAACCTTGGCGGCGAACTGAACTGCCTCGTTACCGTCACCGCCGATGGAGCCCTGATGCAGGCCCGCGAAGCCGACCAACGCCGGGCGCGCGGCGAGGCCGGCCCGCTCACCGGCATCCCCATGGTGCACAAGGACATCTTCTGTACGGACGGGGTGAAGACGTCTTGTGGCTCGAAGATGCTGGACAATTTTGTTGCGCCCTATGATGCCACCGTGGTGCGCAAGCTGAAAGACGCCGGCATGCCGATGCTGGGTAAGGCCAATATGGATGAGTTCGCCATGGGCTCATCGAACGAAACCTCCTTTTACGGTGCGGTGAAGAACCCGTGGAACACCGACACCGTACCCGGCGGCTCTTCCGGCGGTTCCGCAGCGGTAGTGGCCGCGCGTCTGGCGCCCTTCGCCACCGGCACCGACACCGGCGGTTCCATTCGTCAGCCGGCGGCGCTGTGCGGTATCACCGGCCTCAAGCCCACCTACGGACGCGTATCGCGTTACGGCATGATCGCCTTTGCCTCCAGCCTTGATCAGGGCGGCCCCATGACGCGCAGCGCCGAAGACGCCGCGTTGGTGTTGAACATCATGGCCGGTTTCGACGAGCGCGATTCCACCAGCGTCGAGCGAGAGGTGCCGGATTACACGGCCGATCTCGATCGTCCACTGGACGGCCTGCGCATCGGCCTGCCCCAGGAGTATTTCGGCGAGGGTCTGAACGCCGGAGTGGCGAAGGTGATTGAGGCCGCTACCGATCAATACAAACAGTTAGGCGCGGAAGTGGTCGAGGTCAGTCTGCCTAACTCGAAATTGTCGGTTCCCACCTATTACGTCGTAGCACCAGCGGAGTGCTCTTCCAACCTGTCGCGCTTTGACGGCGTGCGTTTCGGTTACCGCTGCGAATCACCGAAGGATCTGGAAGACCTGTATAAGCGTTCGCGCGGCGAAGGCTTCGGCGCCGAGGTCAAGCGCCGCATCATGATCGGCACCTACGCCCTGTCCGCTGGCTATTACGACGCCTATTATCTGAAAGCGCAGAAGATGCGCCAGCTCATCAGCGACGACTTCAAG
>JAJRWE010000237.1 GCA_024276955.1 Gammaproteobacteria bacterium | reverse complement strand
CACCAGGACACAGGTCAACCACAGACTCCAGACATCATCAATTCACCACAGAGGACACAGAGAATAAATGCGGAGGCCTTTCTTGTTATTGCTTCTTCGTCTATAAACTCTGCGTCACTGTGGTAAATTTTTTTACCCGAAAATTATCTCAACTACGGATGAAGAAGGTGACACCGTTGGTACAATGTTTGTTGGCGAGCAGATACTTGGCCTGTCCCACGAACTGGTAGCTGCCACTACTGCTGCGGCGATTCCGCCCGTACGGCATAACCCGGGGACAGGCCGATGAATAGGAAAATGGCCAATACGGAAAACGGAAAAGGAGAATACACATGAAATCCAGCACCAAAACCACCCGGCTTTGGCAAGCCATTGCCATGCTGTCGATATTGATTCTGCTCTCTGCCTGTGGTGAAGCATCGAACTTGGGGGCAGCCGAAGAGAGGATTGAGATTACTGACAGTAACGCCAGCCAGACTATCGACCGTTCACGCCCCTATGAGCTAACTATCAGTGGCAGCGGTAAAACCATCATTGTCGCAAGCAACAACAGCATTACACAGCTTACCATCAGCGGCGACAACAACCTGGTTACCCTTTCAAGCGGCACTGCTGTCGACAACCTCACCTTTACCGGCAGTGGCAACACCGTCACCAAGCAAACAGGGAGCAGCATTACCACCGTCGTCGACCAGACCGGCGGCAGCAACGACGTTATCAGCGGCTGAAGGCAGCGCCCCTCAGCTCCGCTTGCGCGCCTTGCGGATATGCCGCTTGAGGCGCTGACGCTTGTCGACCTGATGTTTGGTGAGCTTGTTTTTGCGCCCCTGAAAGGGGTTGGCGCCGGTGCGGAAGTCGATGCGAACCGGCGTCCCTTCCAGGCGTAGTACCTTGCGATAAACGTTGGCCAGATAGCGTTTGTAGGCCGCCGGCACGTCCTTGGTCTGGTTGCCGTGAATCACGATCACCGGCGGATTGCGGCCACCCTGATGGGCATAACGCAGTTTGATGCGGCGACCGCGCACCAGCGGCGGCTGGTGTTCTTCCACGGCCTGTTCGAGGATGCGCGTCAGCTCCGGGGTGGAAAACTGGCGGCTGGCCGATTCGTAGGCGCGCAGGATGGGCGCAAACAGGTCGCCGACGCCGGTGCCGTGCAGGGCGGAGATGAAATGCAGCTTGGCGAAATCGACAAACTGCAGACGGCGCTCCAGTTCGTAACGCACCCGGTCACGCTCGGATTTATCCAGACCGTCCCACTTGTTGACGGCGATCACCAAGGCACGGCCGGCATCGAGGATAAAGCCCAGCAGGTGGGCATCCTGCTCGCTCACGCCTTCGTGGGCATCGATCACCAGCACCACCACGTGGGCCTCTTCAATGGCCTGCAGGGCCTTGATGATGCTGAATTTCTCCAGCTTGTCGCTGACCTTGCGCCGACGTCGCACGCCGGCGGTGTCGATAAAGGTGTATTTCTGCCCACGGCACTCGAAGGGCACATAGATGCTGTCGCGGGTGGTGCCCGGCAGATCGTAGGCCAGCACCCGCTGCTCACCAAGGATGCGGTTGATGAGGGTGGATTTGCCGACATTGGGCCGGCCGAGGACGGCGATCTTGACGCCACGATCCTCGACGTCCTCTTCCTCATCGGGCTCTGGCAGGCCGGCCAGCACAACGTCCATCAGTGAGCGAACACCGCGGCCATGTGAGGCCGTGATGCCAGTCGGCTCACCCAGGCCAAGGGCATAGAAATCGGCCGTGACCACTTCGGCATTGGTGCCGTCGATCTTGTTCACCACCAGGTAGACCGGCTTGCCACTGGCACGCAGGCGGCGGGCGATCTCGTCATCACCGGTCAACAGACCATCGCGTGCATCGACCAAAAACAGAATTACGTCGGCCTCTTCCACCGCCAGCCAGGCCTGCCCGGCCATCAGCCCGTCGATGCCTTCGTCCTCGCCACTGAGCCCCCCGGTGTCGACCACCAGATAGGGACGATCGCCGAGACGGCCTTCACCGTATTTTCGATCGCGGGTCATGCCCGGCAGGTCGGCCACCAGGGCATCGCGCGAGCGAGTGAGACAATTAAATAGCGTGGATTTACCCACATTGGGACGGCCGACGAGGGCAATAACGGGCTTCATAGCTTGCTACTTGTTGTTACTTCAGTGGTCGCGTCTGTTGTCGCGTGTATACGAAAGGCCACCAGGGCACCGGTATTATCACGCACATAGAGGCGTTCATCGGTGACCACGGGATAGGTCGTAATCGCATGATCCGGTTTTCCCCGGTCACCCTCTTCGTCTTCCCACGGATAATGGAAATAGTCCCAGGTCTCGGTGATGTTCCGCCGGGCGAGGATATGGCCATCGCGGACGTCCAGCCAGTGTATATCGCCCTGGTCGTCTGCCACTACGACGGCGCGGCCCATCACCGCCGGGGCGCTGACAAGGTAACCGGAAAACTGATCCTGCCGCCATAATGTGGCGCCGGTACGGCGATCCAGCGCCCATATCCGCCCTTGGTCATCGCTGAGGAATACCTGGCTGTCACCCAGCGCGACGCCGGAATAGGACGACATTTCACGCGTCCACAGAAAGCGTCCGTTTTCGCTACTGACGGCCGCCACGCGTCCCTGATAGCTGCTCACATAAATGACGCCGTCGGCTGCCTGTAGCCGACCATCGATATCGACCATGCGCTCCAGGTCATTGCGTCCACGCGGTACGGCAATGGTGGATTCCCATTCCAGCTCACCCTTCTCCAGGCTCAACGATACCAGCACACCGTCGGCAAAACCGGCAATGACCCGATCCCCCACGACCAGCGGTGAGGCCGTACCACGCAGGGTCAGGGTCGGCGGCAGACGCCGATAACTCCAGATACGCTGGCCATCGCTACGATTCAGCGCCATCACATAACCATCAATACACTGCAGTAGAATCTTCTCATCCGTGATCACCGGTACCGCCAGCATTTCGCTGCAAATCCTGCTGCGCCACAGGATCTTGCCGTCCTCCGCATTGAGGGCGACCAGCTCGGCCTTGATGGTGCCGAGCAACACCATACCGCCACCTGCGGCCGGGCCACCCGTCAGCTGTTCATCCAGATTCACCGCCCACAATGGACTGGCATCGCGGCTATTCATGGCGACGACACCACCGGAAACATTCGCCACATAAAGCCTGCCGTCAGCGATAAACGGCGTCAGCTGGACATTCGCATTTTCCGGCAGCTCACCGGTCTGAATTGCCCAGACAGGCTCTACTTCCAGTTGCAGGTCATGCAACACCAAGCTGTTGTCCTTATTGAGAAGACTGCAGCCCGACATCCCCACGGCCAGCAGCAGAAGCGCGAATATCCGCATTACTATGACAAACTCTCTTTGCCGTTGCCGAGATCATCAAGTTTCATCTGCAACAGGCGGTGACCCGGCGATGTGGGCGCCATGACAGACAGGGCGCGAACATAGGCATTGCGGGCCAGATCCGCTTTTCCTTCGGCCACGTAAATATCCCCCTTCAGCTGCTCATAAATCGCCTCAAAGGTGCCCGGCGTGGTAACGGCATTCAGCTGCGCCAACGCACCCGCAGTATCGCCCTCGGCCAGCAGCAGTTCCGCCAGACGCAGGCGAGCCACCATTTTTACTTCTTCCTGTTCGGCGTTGCTCAAGGCCCAGCTCAGATGTGAACTGGCCGCGGCCATGTCACCCTGCTCAAGCTTGATCTTCGCCAGCGCCAGCGAGGCCAGTGCTGCGTATGGGGTATCAGAGAATTTCCCGAGCAGGGCCGAACCGTCCGCCGCCGCCTCTTCCAGCGAGCCTCTGGACAATTTTGCCATCATGATCTGATAGACATCCGAGGCGGCTTCGGCATGGCTATCCTGTCCGGCTATCCAGGTACGCCCACCCCACAGCGCTGCGACACCAATAATGATGCCACCAATGACAGACAATCTATTTTCACGCCACCATTTTTTGATGGCCTCGACCTGCTCTTCTTCGGTTGTATAGACTTCCACGGTTTGTCTCCAGCTATGCTTTCAATTTCACAATTTTCAGTTAGGGGGCGCTGTCCGGTAGTATTTATTCCAACGCACCCATCAAGTGCTCTGCCAGCGTCTCCTGCGATACGGTTTCCTGCTCACGGTTTTCGCGCAGATACTTCAGGCCCACGGTGCCCTGCGCCACCTCATCGTCACCCAGCACCAGGGCCACCTGCGCGCCGCTCTTGTCAGCGCGCTTGAACTGGCTCTTGAAACTACCACCGCCACAGTGGGTGACAAGACGCAGCTCGGGCTGCGCATCACGCAGTTTTTCCGCCAGAATCAGCCCCTGTTCCTGCGCCGCCTGACCCACCAGTACCAGATAGGCATGCGGCAGGTGCTGCGGCTGCAACTGGTCGCGCACCAGTTCCAGCAGGCGCTCCAGCCCCAAGGCGAAACCCGCGGCCGGTGCCGGCTTACCGCCCAGCTGTTCCACCAGCACATCGAAACGGCCACCGGCGCACACGGTGCCCTGTGCACCCAGCCGGTCCGTGACCCACTCGAACACGGTGCGCGAATAGTAATCCAGCCCGCGCACCAGGCAGGGGTTGACGGTATAACTCAGGCCTGCGGCATCCAATAGACCACACAGGGTGTCGAAATGCTCACGCGACTCGTCATCAATATAATCCGACAGCTTGGGAGCGGCCTCCACCAGCGCACGCATGTGCGGATTCTTGGTGTCCAGAATGCGCAGCGGATTACTCTCCAGGCGTCGCAGGCT
>JAJRWE010000236.1 GCA_024276955.1 Gammaproteobacteria bacterium | reverse complement strand
CCCCCGGCGGCCGAAAACGGCGAGGCCCAGCTGCAGATCATGACCGGGCTGACACACCTTATCTTCGCCCACAACGACCCGCAGTATTCCGCCCTGGCGCGTAATCTGGCCGAGGTCTCCGATCGCGCCAAGACGCTCGCCATCCTGCCCGGCGGCGTGCTGATCGGCATCACCGATGGCAAGGGCGAAGAGGATGCGGAGGACAGCCCCGCCGCCCCGGTGACCGGAGACACCCCTGTCCTGCCCTAGTGTCATGTCAAGGCGACCGATCACTGACAGACACATCATTTCCGTAGTAATATAATCAGATATATTCCCTTCCAGGCAACATCAGGAAACCGGCATGAATCAGCCTAATGACGCGCGCGACAGCGAAAACCACATCGAAGTCGAAGTCGCGACAAATTACATCGAAGAGCAGTCACAGCCGGAAGACGACCGTTATGTATTCGCCTACACCATCACCCTGCGCAACACCGGCAAGCAGCCGGCGCGCCTGATGACGCGTCACTGGATCATCAACGACGCCAACGGCAACACCCAGGAGGTTCACGGCGAAGGCGTGGTCGGCGAACACCCCTACCTGCGCCCCGGCGAGACCTTTCAGTACACCAGCGGCACGGTGTTGGAAACCCCCGTCGGCAGCATGGAAGGCAGCTATCAGATGGTCAGCGACGACGGCAAGCCCTTCGACGCTGAAGTCCCCGCCTTCACCCTGTCACGCCCCAACGCCCTGCACTGAATCCGCGTCAGGCCTTCCACAGGGCGCGGATCGCGGCGACACCCTGGCCGCCGTGCGCCCAGGCCATCTCGATATCGTCCGGCCCCATGCCGCCCAGGGCATAGACCGGGAATGACACCGGCTCTACCCGTTCACTGAAACACTCCCAGCCCAGCGGCTCGATGTCCGGGTGGCTGGCGGTGGCCGCCACCGGCGACAGCAGGGCGAAATCGGCGCCGATGGCCTCGGCCTGCGCCAGCTCTTCGACGTCGTGACAGGAGGCCGCCACCAGTCCCGCACCCGCCTCCAGCGGCCGCCCTGCGCACTTGCGCAGGGCGCTGCTGCTGAGGTGCACCCCGTCCGCACCCACCGCCGCCACCTGCGCAGCATCGGCATTGAGCAGCAAACGCGCCCCATAACGGTGGCACAGCTCCGCCGCCTCGCGTGCCAGTTGCAAGTACTCACTCTCGCCCAACGACTTGGCGCGCAACTGTACGAGGCGGATACCCGCCTGCAGGCGTGACTCCAGATGCCGCAGGAAATCCGCCGGAGATATGTCGCCAAGGTCGGGGGTAATCAGATAGGCATCGGGCAACTGCGCGGCGCGCACGATGGGCGCATTGGCGGCGGGAAAGTCGTACTCGCCGAGCGACTCAGGGGCGACCCATTGCAGCGACTGGCCCTCGCGGCCATACGCCTCGCCCGCGAAGCCGTCCACCCGCCACACGTCCAGTAACACGGACTTGTCCGGGTAGTCGTGACGCACGCGGATCAGCGGTCGCGCCCGCGTAATGTGAATACCCACTTCCTCCACCAGCTCACGCCGCAGCGCGCCGCGCGCGTCCTCACCCGCCTCTAGTTTGCCGCCTGGGAATTCCCACAGCCCCCCCTGGTGGGCATCATCGGCACGACGGGTGATCAGCACTCGGCCCGCGTCGTCGAACACCGCTGCCGCGACCACCGGCACCACAGACTCGCTCATACCTTACCCTCCAACACACTTAACTTCATACCTGCATTCATCCGTAGGTTGAGGTGAGAAACGAACTCCCACGGGGCTATTCTTTGGGGAGTCATGGGGAAACAAGAGCCATAAATTCAACCGATTAACGACTAATACTATTTTCCGATTCTCCTTGAATCCCCATAAACCCACTCCATTTGGCCACAAATGGGTCACAACATCAGCCACAACATCAACTCAAAGTGTAAACAGATAAACTGAACGGATAAAACCATGATGACGATAAGCAAAGATGACATTATAAAATTTATGTTTGAAAACGACTTGCATTCAATTCCAGGCAGGTCGCCATTAACTGTAAATTCCCCACCACCGCCTGAACTGGATATCCCAGATTTACCCCATGATCATCCTATTGCCCAGTACAGGGATGACAGGTTTTCCAGGCCCAGCCGCTTGTGGAATGCTGCCCATTGCTTATCTTTCGACTTGACGAATTCACCTGTAAAAGCGCTAATAACCTCTGCTAGCTCAGTGCCACGGTTTTCAAACGTTAGCCTGATTGACTCAGCCAA
Source organism: Gammaproteobacteria bacterium (assembly GCA_024276955.1). Taxonomy (GTDB): domain Bacteria; phylum Pseudomonadota; class Gammaproteobacteria; order SZUA-152; family SZUA-152; genus DRQN01. Next base: position 1,402 of record JAJRWE010000236.1, on the reverse strand, counting down.
TTCGCTGCCATCAAACTCACACTGACCTGACAATAGCCAGATATTGTAAAATCCTTCATTCGGCTATTCAGCTCTCTCAGCTTTATCATCGCCTCGAATTTTTCTGCAATCGCACTCTCACGGCTATAACAAAGTAACCGTGGAGCCGGTAAATCCAATAGGGTCGGAAGCTCAGCCCCAACCGGCCCAGGGTGAATGATGTCGCCAAAGCCAACATCAACCTGCATATTTACTCGGGCATTATCCAGTGTCCCAGTAAAACGTACACGGACACCTTCATAATCCGCATCCTCTTTTACTCGTTCACCGCAAAGAGTAGCTGAACCAAAGACAAGACCACCATCAACTTCGACAGAAATAATATCGGCCATCTGAGCACAGATATCGTCCATTGCATTACTGGTTTTACCCAGCATATCGATATCCATGGCCGGACGAAATTGAGGAGATTGCCAGACCTTGATCATCAATGCCCCTTTTAGAATAAATCGAGCAGTATGGCAGGATTGGGTCAGACGATACAGAAAGCATCTATCGCATAATACTGAAGCGATTCTGCAAAAGGTCGTTTGTCCTGAGCTGTCTGACTTTTAAGCAAGCAGCCTGGGTTGAGCTTACGAAACCCGGGAGATATTAATGCGCGGGATATTGCATGATTTGCTCGACATTGAAAGGCGCGTTGATTTCATTTGTTACCACCCCGTCAATAGCGGTTAGCCGTCAGCAGCCGCCAGGGACAGAATCGAATTATTTTGAATTCGCCGAATTCTTGCGCGGTCGGCCTCCAACCTGCCGTGAGGCGCGGCGCCCTGACAATGCCTCTATTATTTCGCGAAAGCGATCATTCCCCATGCCTGCTCTTGCCCCCCTTACCTCTTGCCTTGGATCATAAACCAAAGACCTGACCCCTATTTTTTGGTCGTAAATGGCGGAGGAAATTTTGTGGCGCCAAAACTCCAACGAAGGGCATCCCAATTCTGTTTTGAGATGATTGCTCGTACATTCTTACCCCACATTGCCTTTGGAATAAGCTCTGGAATAATGGGCCGAGTGCCTGTTAAATCAATTCGATGATTCATATTTGCCCTAACGCCAAGCATCACCGGCAGGCAAAAGTGGCGCGGCTTTTGCGACAGCAAAAGGCGTGACGCTTTTGACTGTCCGAGTGTATGCGCTTGTTAGGCTTGTTTGTAATATTTCTTGAACTCCTCGCTCGGCTCCCGGTCACTGTAAATATACAACGTGATTCCATTTGGGTCTTGAATTGCAAAGCCTCTATCTCCCCAAGGATGATCCTCAAGTGGAACTATAGGCTCCAAGCCTGCATCAGTCAGCCTTTTATGCTCCGCATCTACATCATTTACCGAGAAGTTGTACATTAAACCGGCGCTATTACTAAGCT
>JAJRWE010000031.1 GCA_024276955.1 Gammaproteobacteria bacterium | reverse complement strand
CTAACAGTTCGTTATAACAATTTTCCGCCTAAAGACGGAAGGCTTGTTAAGCCTCGATTTGATACTTTTATGCCTGTCAATGGCCGGCAGACATATTCGCCGCCAGCGCCATTCGTGCGGCTTGCACAAAGGACTCCGTCAGTGTTGGATGGGGATGGATAGTCCCGGCGATGGCCTCCAGCGGCAAACCGAGCCGCACCAGCAGTGCCGCCTCACCCATCAGGTCCGCCGCGCCGTCCACCAGGACATGGACACCAACAACCTTCCGGTCCGACTTGTTATAAACGATCTTGAGCAGGCCGTTAGCGTGTCCGCCGATCTGCGCACGGGCATCCTGCGAAAAATCATAATGGGCTACGGCTACGTCCATTCCCGCCGCCATCGCCTGCTCTTCGGTGAGTCCCGCCATGGCCAATTCTGGGACACTGAAGATCGCCGCCGAATTGTGCGCCGCTTGCGGAAAGGGCGCAGGCTGGCCGAGCAGGTGACGCGCCAAGGCCAGTCCCTGTGCCGTTGCCCAGTGGGCAAACATGGGCTGGCCCGTCACATCACCGACGGCATAGAGGCCCGGTTCGGTGGTTTGCAGCGTCTCATCCACTTCAATGCCGTAATGTCCGACTTTCACCGCCGTATGCTCAAGCCCCAGACCATCCACCCTGGCATGACGACCGGCCGCCGCCAGTACCGCCGTGGCGAAGACCTGGTCGCAATCGCCTCCAATGTCGTATTGCACAAAGACGCCGTTGCCAGTGTGACAGATATTTCTGACTGGACAGTTCACATGCAGAGTGATGCCCTGGGCGATCAAATGTTGTTCCAGCATCCGGGCCAGTTCCTCATCAACACCACCCAGAATGCGCGGCCCCCGTTCCATCAGCGTGACATTCGCACCAAGGGTGTGAAAAATCTGCGCCAGCTCAACGCCGATGGGACCAGCGCCGATGACCGTTAGATATTCGGGGATGCAGTTGATATCGAGAATGGAGTCACTGCTGTAGACACGTGGCAGGTCGGCACCTGGCACCGGCAAGCGGTTGGGTTTGGAACCGGTGGCAAGAATACATTGCTCAAAGCGCAGTGTGATTGTCTCTCCGTCAAAGGGCGTTATTTCCGCTTGTCTCGGTCCTTGCAATTGCGCGCGGCCGAACAACAGTTCCAGTGTTTTAAATTGCGCGACTTTTTTGATGGCTGCCCCGCTGCGACGCTGCAGAATTTCCCGTTTGCGTGCCTGCACATGATGCCAGTCGAGATGCACCAGTTCGGTGGGCAGTTGGATACCGAACGTCCCGGCCTGATTGATATCACGCAGACGGCGTGCCGTTTCATGAAAAATCTTTGAGGGAATACAGCCCTCGAACAGACAGGTGCCGCCCAGCCCGGCGCCCGCCTCCACCAGCAAGACCTTCTTTCCGGCCTGGGCCAGCGCCATGGCCGCTGGTGTGCCGCCGGGACCACCGCCAATCACCAATACATCGTAGTATGCGTCCATGAAATTCCTTCTTCTTTAATTAGTTACTGAAAACAAGTGAGCAGCTACACTAGCACTGCCGGCAGCCAGTATCTGTAACTCAGGTTGCACACCGCCGCGCCATCCATAGGTACACTGGCACCTGGAAACAATCACCTTGGAAAGGTACGAGGAGCTAAGCCTATGTTGTTTGGAATTCTCTTCATCTGGCTGGTCACCGCCGTGGGGCTGTGGGTGGTGACCCGCATCGTACCGGGCGTGCGTGTACACTCCACCAGCGGGCTGCTGTGGGCGGCCCTGGTGCTGGGCTTGGTCAACGCCTTCATCCGGCCTGTATTGTGGATTTTGACTCTGCCGCTGACGGTCTTTACCTTTGGTTTGTTCGCCCTGGTCATCAATGCCTTCACCCTGTGGTTGACCGCGGCAATGGTAAAAGACTTCGAGATCGACGGTTTCGGCAGCGCCCTGCTGGCGGCACTGGTGATGGCGCTGCTGGGTATCGTTGGATTCATCCTGCTGAGCTGGATGATGATGGGGGAAGTGCACTGGGTCATGTATCGAAGTGGGCCGGGCATGTATTTCTGACTGTCACGCCCTTTACCCGCTTTTTCTGCATGCCACCACGACCTCCGAGGGTACACCGGCCGCACTGACGAGAGGGTCGAATTCAAGCCGCCAGTGCTCGCGGGAAAGACAGGACGCCATGCGCAAGGGACGGCAGTCACCCACCAGCCGTGGACTCAGGCGCCTCAATCCCTGCCATCGATAAATTCAGCGATACCAGAGAATCATGTCTGCCTCCAGCGGCACGTTCGCCAGGGAATGCGCCGGAACGATGCGGGGCGTATGGTCCGAAATCGGCCGATCGGCATCGACACTGCCGACATAGAGCCAGGCGTTTGCTGTGCCCGCCAATGCCGCACCGCGCTCCAGTGTCTGACGCAGTGGCGCCCCGCCGTTCATAGCATCGGCATACAGCTCAACGCTCACCGCTTGTGGCGGAATATCATCGAGATAGATCTGCACCTCGACCCGCCAGCGATCATTGTCTTTCTGTGTCATCACATTACCGAAGTGAATGCGTGGCCAGTGCTGTTGCAGGCCGCTGTGCCATGCCTCCAGTTCAGCCGCAATCGCCGGATCGGTGCTGCGCTGTTGCCAGGCCTTGGCCAGGGGCACATAGTAGTTTTCGGTGTATTCGCGCAGCATACGGTTGCTGGAAAACTGTGTCGTCAGGCGGGCCATGCTTTCGCGCATGCGGCTGACCCAGGCTTGCGGGATGCCGTTCTCGCCACGATCATAGAAGCAGGGCACGACCTTCTCCTCCAGTAAGCGGTAGAGCTGTTCCGTCTCGGCAAGATCCCAGGCGGCAATATCGGCATGCTCGCGGCCATCGCCCAGCGCCCAACCCAATTCCGGCGCATAGGCCTCGGCCCACCAGCCATCCAGCTCCGACAGGTTGAGCCCTCCATTGACCAGCACCTTCATACCGCTGGTGCCGCTGGCTTCCCAGGGCCGGCGCGGGGTGTTGATCCATACATCGACGCCCTGGGTCAGTTGGGCCGCTATCTGCAGGTCGTAATCCTCGACAAACACCACCTGTTGCCAAAGGCCATTCTGCTCCAGAAATTCCTGCCACTGACGCAGCAACTGCTTGCCGATATTGTCTTTGGGGTGGGCCTTGCCGGCAATGACCAGTTGCACAGGGCGGTCACGGTTGGTCAGCAGCCGTACCAGACGCTGCGGGTCATGCAGCAACAGATTGGGGCGCTTGTATTCGGCAAATCGACGGGCAAAACCCAGCGTCAAGGCATCGGGCTCGAGGGCAGTGGCGTATTCCCGGGTGCGTGATTCCTCGGAACCCCGGCCCCGATACTGATGCACCAGACGCTGGCGCAGGTAGGCCACCAGACGCTGGCGGCTCTGGGAACGAAAACGCCACAGCTCGGCATCCGGCAGCTGGCGAAAATCCGCTTCCAGGGTTTCCAGGGTGCCGCGCCAGCGTGACTTGCCACAGACGCCGGTCCACAGGGAATCCGACTCCGGAGAATCCCAGCTCGGGACATGAACACCGTTGGTAATGTAGCCAACCGGGATCTCGGCCTGCGGCCAGCGGGGAAATAACCGGGAAAAAATGGTGCGGCTGACCTCGCCGTGTAGACGACTCACGGCATTGCTCGCCCCGACTCCACGCAGGGCCAGATAGGCCATATTAAACAGCTCGCCGGTATCATCGGCATTGCTTCTACCCAACGCCAGCAGGGCGTTCATTTCGATACCGATTTCGGCGGCCATGGATTGAAAATACTGTCTGACCAATTGCGGTGAGAAGCGATCAAAGCCCGCCGCTACCGGCGTATGGGTGGTGAACAGATTACCGGCACGAGTGGCTCGCAGAGCCTCGCCAAAGGTGCAGCCCACACGGTGCATATGGGAGCGTGCCCGTTCCAGAATGGCGAAGGCGGCATGCCCCTCGTTGAGATGACAGATAGGACAGTGAATACCCAGCGTTTCCAGCAGCCGCCAGCCACCGATGCCCAGCACCATTTCCTGCTGCAGGCGCATCTCCTTGCCGCCGCCGTAGAGTTCACTGGTGATACCGCGATCGCCGGGATCATTGAGCGGATCATTGCTGTCGAGCAGCAACAGCGAGCGACGTCCGACCTGCGCGCGCCAAGTACGCAGGTGCAGGACACGACCGGGCAGCTCGATGCTGATACGCACCCACTCCCCCTGATCATCACGCAGCGGCACCACCGGCAGCATGGTCGGGTCATTATAGGGGTAAAATTCGATCTGTTCGCCGTCGGCGTTCAACGCCTGGCGGAAATACCCCTGCTGATAAAGCAGGCCGATACCAATCAGTGGCACATCCAGATCACAGGCGGTTTTTAGATAGTCCCCCGCCAACACGCCCAGTCCACCGGAGTAAATGGGCAGTGATTCACAAATGCCGAACTCCATACTGAAGTAGGCGACATAACCATCAATAGCGCCATCAATAGCTTCTGAATACCAGGATTTTTCGCTGAAGTGGGCCTCGCGTGCATCGAGCTGTTTTTTCAGTTTTTCGAGAAAGACCGTATCCGTGGCCAGCGTCTGCAGACGCTGGTCGGAGACCGTCTCCAGGATCAGCCAGGGGTTGGCCGTCGCCTCCCACAATTTAGGGGCCACTTGATGCCACAAGGCATCAGCCCCGTGATTCCAGCTCCAGCGCAGATCCAGTGCCAGTGTCGCCAACCCCTTCAGCGAATCGGGTAAGGCGCGTGGAAGGTAGTGATTGGTCTGCATCGCATCATCTCCAGAAACGTAACAAGCACCCGTGGGTAAGTCTTGTGAACCAGGGGCCAGTTAGAAACCTACCAGCCCTGCAACTATTCTCGAGATTCCATGCAGGATGCGGGTGCGCGGTAGCGAATCGCATCAGTCGAGTGCTATCAGCATCCGGACGCTGGCCACTGTGGCGATCATCCTCTCAAGCAATGCGGTTCGTAGGGCTCACCACATCATACACAGCGATTTCTATGCGTCGTCAAGTAACCAGTCCCATGCCGCATCAATTTCATCGGCGGGAAAGAATACGATCTCAGCCCCGACAAAGGGTTTGCTCAACTTCGCCATCCATTTCTCCCACGCTTGATCGCCCACCAGGGCAATGCGCTCCAGATCACGGTAATGCTTTATACCAAATGCGGCATCATCCCAGGCCGCGTGTAGATCCCAGCCGTGAAAGTCCTGAAACTGTATCAGCAGGCGGACTTTACCTTGCCGTTCGATCAGAGCCTCGATTTCCGGGACAAATACCTTGTAATCGTCATCATGCAGTTTGCCGCTCACCAGGTAGCCGATCACGTTGCCCTTCTCAGGCTGTAGCTTTCTAATCACCTTTGCTCTCCATCCACCTTTCTCAAACGTGTGTAGTCTCTGGGGGTTGATTTCCCCGCAGCCTGCTGCGAACATTGTCATTCCGGCATGTTTTTAGCCGGAATCCAGAGGATTAACCCCTGGACTCCGGCCTCAGTTTTAGCATCCTGCGGGCTGGTTTATTCCACACTGCTGTCCCGTTAACGGATGATTACAGTATTTCAACCCCCTCGGTTGCGGGGAAAGCCGCCTGATTGAGGGTGTTTGGAACATGAATCCAGGCAACCCCTCTTGTCATGCCGGTGCTCTGTTAGCGGGATTCACCCCTACAAGCTTAGCTGATTATTTAAACCACTTTACAACACGCTCCCAATAGGAGGCTATTTTCTTCCCGGCCTTGTCCAGGGTACTTTCGGAATGATCTCCCTTTGCCAGGGATTTAGCCAATTTGTCGATTTCCTCTTGCAGCTTGCGCACATCCTTGGCGCGAATTTCTCCAGTAATGCTCTCGTATTTTTTCAGATTATCGGATGCCCGTTTGAGCGTTACCCGGGCTTGATCGATTTTACCTTCACTGACTTCCAACTGCGCCAGTTTCAGGTCATCTGCTGCTTCCGTCAGGGGAAGCTCAACCTCATCAAATTCGAACACCACACCTTCCGCCTGCAACAGGGCCAGGGTCAGATCAGCGTTATCGAAATGTCCTTTTTCCAGCTCATTTTTTGCCAGCGTCAACGCATCGGCAGCCATCACAATATTCAGCTTCATGGTGGCCTGGCGCCATACCGAGTAGTCCTCGATGGCGGATGATCTGCCGGTTTTATGGCTATGGCCTTTATAGTGATTGCCTTTAAGGCCATGCCCCCTGGGTTTTTTCGTTTTGGCCTGAACGACCGGCGCGATCACATCTTCGATGAATTGCTCGTTAAACACCGGCACGAAACGCCTGCTCACTTCATCCTCGTCGCTATAAGTCACGTCGCCACTTGTAATTTTCGTGGTAACTTTGTATCTGGGTAACGTGCTCTCAACGACCTTGACCAGGGTCAGCCCCTGATCGATTTCGTTCAGGGCCGTTTTTTTGTCTTTTATGGCAATGGCTATGCGGGCATTATCGGTGTGCAACAAGATGCGCCCGGCGGCCAGTGACATGGCCTGCGACTCCTGTGCCGAGAGTGTGACCAGTGGTTTAATATCTGTTTCAGCTGTGATACGTGTCTTGTCGGCATCGGCATGGACCGGAAGCGCCACAAGCAATGCAGCGGCCAGCACGGCACTGCACAATGGTTTAATTTTGAATGGAGTGACAATAGCAGACATGATAAATATCCTTGATTGCTGTGGATTATAAAAGGGAGAAAATCTCCCGTCGCAGCTGATCCTATTCCCTTTTTTTCCTGCCCGTCTGCTACTTGGGTTACATTTGTGAAAGTGGCAAAAGTTCCATAAATGACGTTATATTTTCCATTACAACTGTGGTGCCAGCAATCTTGCCAGACCCTCGCCCATCTCCCCGATTGCACTCACACTTTCCACCCCCTCCTCACAGCCCTGCATCAATCCCCCCAGCCAGCGGCTAACCTGCTCAACCTCCCGCCGGCTGGTAACCAGCACACCAACTTCATAGTTGAGCAACAGGCTGCGCATATCCGTATTGGCCGACCCCAGAATCGCCAATTCCTCATCAATCACCATCGCCTTGGCATGCACCATGCCATGTTGGTAAAGCAAAACCCGCCCACCCTCCTGTTGAATATCACGCAGATAACTACGCCCGGCGATATCGGCCAAACGATGATTGGAGTGCCGTGGCAACAGGATACGCACGTCGACACCCCGATGTACGGCCAGAATGATGGCCCGGCACAGGGCATCGTCCGGTATGAAATAGGGCGTGACCAGCCACAGACGTTGACGTGCAGCAAAGATCGCCGTCAGTAACACATCGTAAAGTGCGTCCCCCGGCATATCCGGTCCCGACGGCACGACCTGCAGGCGCGCCTCTCCGGCGCGGTAATCCGACGCCACAGCGACAGTGGCCGATTGCCCCGGGGCCTGACCGCTGGCGTATTGCCAATCCGCGCGAAACAGTTCGACAAAACGCACCACCGACGGGCCCTCAATAACAAAGGTCAGATCGCGCCAGCGCCCGGTCTTTGCATCCGACCCCATGTATTCACTGGCGATATTTGCACCACCCGCCAACACCCGTCGATCATCGGCAATGGCCAGCTTGCGGTGGTTGCGCAGATTGGTGTGGCCGCGCAGGGGGCGGTGCAACACCGGGTTGAAAAAGGCGAAATGTCCGCCCGCCACGGCCAGTGGTTTGAGGAAGCGTTCACGGGTCTGCAGCGAACCGACACCATCGAGTAATAGATGCACCGCCACACCTTGTTTCGCGCGCCGAATCAAACGATTCAAAATATCCTGTCCGACCCGGTCGGGATGAAAGATAAAAAAACACAGATCGATACGCTGTCGCGCCCCCTCGATCAAGGCGACCAGTGCGCCATAGCTGGTCTCGCCCGTTTCACATAGGGAAAGGCGGTTACCATCGATGGCGGGACTAACACCATGGGCCATCAGCAATTGTTCCAGCGGGGGTAAATTTTTGTCCGGCGCACGGCCTTCCTCACGGTGAAGATTCATCTTGCACCGGGCGAGATGTTTTATCTTTCGCCCACCAAAGACAAGGTAGAACGGCACCCCCAGGTAGGGCGCCATAACGATAAAAAGGATCCACGCCAGGGTAGAGGTTGGCGGACGGTGCTGGCGGATGATGTGGGCGAGCAACAACGTGGCGAGGAGAAACCCTCCAACCCAGGCGAGATGAGAAAGCCACCACAGGGCGCTCATCAGCTGAGGTGAATCGTCACGTCCCGGGCATCTCCTCCTGCCAATACGTCATGGGCGCGTTCCACCTCACTCTGATCGCCATGCACGATAAGCAGGTAGTGATCCGACTTGATGGCCGTTTCATAACGAATAATGCTGTCCTTGGGAATGCCGATACTGTAAAGCGCCGCGCCCAGGGCGCTGAGTCCACCGACCACGGCTGCGCCTTCCAGCGCCGTCACAAAGGCGCTCACCAGGGGGCCGGCAATGACCACGGTGCCCAGGCCGGGCACCCAGAAAAAGGCCGCCCCCAGCAATAGCCCCCATAGCCCACCCCAGAAGGCGCCTTGCGCACCCCAGAATTTCATGCGCTCGCCGGTGTTGTAAAAACCAATGGGGTGCTCTTCGCGCTGGTAACCCTTGCCGACGATAGACAGCTTTCCGGCTTCAAAGCCCTTCGCCAGCAATTGCCGCACGGCCTCCTCGGCCTGAAGGTGGTTGTCATAGACCGCAACACAACTGTTTTCTTCAACCATCTTTCAATTTCTCCCCACCTGCGCCAAGCACTGAAATCCAATACTTTGGCGATGATCGATTGTTACCCGGAAAGCAGGATTTTTTCTGCTACCAGGGTTACACAGACGGCGGGGAAAATGCCTTACGAATGCGAACGATGGTGGGGAAGGTGCATGGCCTTTTTTAGCAACGTTTCCAGCTCCTTGATGATCAGTTCCCCGCGACGGGTCACCACAACACCATCACGCTGCCAGTGCTGCAGCTGACGGTTGACCACCACCCGCACGCTGCCGATCATCTCGGCCAGGGATTCATGGGAGAGGTTGTGGGTCAGGCGCAAGGGCTTGCCCGGCTCTTCCTGGTGGACATGACGCAGGATCAGGCGCGCAAGGCGGGTCTCCGTATCATGCAAGGCCAGGTCGCCGGCAAGATCGGCCAGGATACGCATCTGCCGCCCCAGGTAGGGTAAAAAGCTGCGGTTAAATGCCGGATGTTCCTCAATCCAGCGACGCGCCTCTTGCATCGGTGTGGAGAGCATCATCAGGTCATCCTGCGCCTCGAAGATAACGGGGTCGGGCCGGCCATCCAGCAGACTGATGACATCAAAGCCATCACCCGGCTGGAGCAGGAACAGGGTCACCATCCTGCCGGTCTCGGGATTGATCTGCGCCATATTCAGCCGCCCGGAAAGAATGATATGAAAGCGCTGCCCGCTCTCCTGGCCACTCACCTGGCGCCCCTGTTTCCAGGTCTCACGGCGAAAATGGCTCAACATTTCATCGAGCACCGCACCATCCAGTCCTTCAAAGAGCGGCGAGTGGTGCAGCAAGGCCTTGACATCAACAGTGCCCCGAGAATGCGTGTCGGCCAGCATCACGCCAATACCTTATGGGGATGTTCTTCGGCTCGTCTCACCAGTTCCTGCAAGGCCTCGACCTCCAGGTGGCCGCGGTGGGCATCGACAATGCCCTCCTGTTTCCAGTGCTGCAGCTGACGATTGACCACCACCCGTACGCTGCCGATCATCTCGGCCAGGGATTCATGGGAGAGGTCGTTGATCAGGCGCGGCGTGACATGCTGCTGTTGCGTACCCGAATCCACGTGGCGCAGAATCAGCCGCGCCAGACGTGTTTCCGTATCGTGCAAGGCCAGATCCGTGGCCAACCCGGCCAGACTGCACATCTGCTCCCCCAGATAGGGCAGCAACTGGCGATTGAATTCCGGATGTTCATCGAGCCATTGACGGGCCTCATCCATGGGCAGGCTCAGCAGGGTAACGTCATCCAGGGTTTCCAGCATCACATCATGAGGCTTGCCATCCAGCAGGCTGAAAATACAAAAGGGATCACCGGGACCGAGCAAAAACAGGGTAATCATTCGGCCGCTTTCCGCATTGCTACGGCTAAGACGCACCCGCCCGGAGAGCAGAATATGGAAGCGCTGCCAGGTTTCCTCCATGGGCAACTGGCGGCGACGTTTCCAGGTTTCCCGCCGGCAGCGGGTAAGGATTTCCTCGATGGCGCTCGACGCCAGTCCGGAGAAAAGCGGCGACTGCTGCAGACACCGGGCACTCTCATCGAAAAACGCCGACTGGGGGTTCATTTGTTGCTCTCCTCGATTTTCTTCGTCCTGCGGATAATCGCTTCCACTTCCTCACCATCGAGCACTTCTTTTTGTTCCAGCGCATGCGCTAGATCATCCAAAATGGCACGCTGCCGGGTGATGATCTCCATCGCCCGCTGCCGCCCCTCCTCGACCAGTTTTCTGACCTCGGTGTCGATCAGCCGGGCGGTCTCCTCACTGTAGTTGCGCTCTTCACTGCTCTGCCCCAGGAACTGCAACTCCCGGTGAACCCCCCAGGTCAGCGGTCCCAGCTTTTCACTCATACCCAAACGGGTCACCATGTTGCGGGCGATCTCCGAGGCCCGCTCCAGATCATTAGAGGCACCACTGGAGACATCCCCAAAGATGACTTCCTCGGCCACCCGGCCACCCAGCAAAATGGCAATCTGGTCCCTCAATTCATTTTCTGTGGAGAGAAATTTCTCTTCCACCGGCAATTGCAGCGTATCGTTTCACCCAGCTCCATTTTCGCCTCTTCCGCACCGGCCACATCCTTGAAGGTCACCTTGATGTCCCCTTCCGGATGAATACGGACATGGTTGCCGATATTGAGAAAGCCCTTGCCCGCCCCGGCCATGCGCTTGCCCATCCAGCCCCATAGCAGAAAAAGCAGGCCGAAAGGCAACACCCAGCTGAGGATAAAGTTACTCAGCCAGTGGCTACTCTGACGCACGGTGTATTTGACGCCCTTCTCTTCCAGTTCCCTGGCCAGGTCGTTGTTCCACAGCGGCACGGTGATGAAGTGGCGTGGTTTGCCGGTTTTCGGGTCGCTCTCCGTCAACGTGCCGGTGATAATTTTGTCACTCACCACCGCCTCGGTGACCTCGCCTTTATCGACGTGTTGCAGGAACTCACTGTAGGGAATCTCGGTCTGCTTGACCTGTTCCGCCCCCTGCCAAAGGTAGAGCGAGGCAATAATAAAGAACAGATAGACCCACAGGGCCGAGCTGGGCTTGTGCCAGAAACTGCCATCCGGCTTGAAGTCCGCGGGTTTGTTGATATCAATTTCCGGTTTCTTTCCCGGGGGAGTGAAATCTGCCTTCTTCACCATGCCTGACTCCTTTGCCTGCAAAAGGCGAATGATTCCACTTACCTGAACAACCGAGTCCACTACGACAACGGAATCCCCGGCGAGTTTACAGATCTTTCCAACCGTCAACGATCGGTTGTTTGCGTGATCCGTCGGTCATCAGGCAAACATCATGGACGCACAGGCGCAACATTGACGCCGAGGCTGTAGACCAGCTCCCCGCCAAGATAGGCCGCCGTCAGCAGGCTGCCGGTTCCCAGCAGCGATACGGCGAAAAACACCCAGCCTCTACCGGCATTGAGGCGTATGCCGCGCCAACGCGCAAGCCCCTGCCAGAACGCGAGACCGATCAATATCCACAGCGTGGTAAGCCCCAGTTCCTCGTGTTGTTCCAGCGCGTCCTTGTCAAAGCCCAGGTCAACGGCCTTATCCAGTGCAATATCGCCAAACGATGCGGCGGCTATCGCCGCCAGCGCGGCCAGTAACAGCGCGCTCATTCCGACCGTCGGCAAACACGTTTTTGCCGCCAGATCCCCGCCTTTCAGCAGCACCAGAAAATCAATCGCAACGGCCACCAGAAACAGTACGATGGGGAAATGAACCAGCATGGGGTGTATGTGCGCGATATCAATCATCCATTCTCTCCTTTATACGCAGCAGTTATCGCAATGACTATCTGCCGTATACTTCATCTTTAAAACCTATGCGTCCGAATACTGTCGATATCAAGGATAGATCAATTTCAGCATGCCGGGACAAACACCATGCGCATTCTCATCATCGAAGACGACACCGACACAGCCAGCTACATTGCCAAGGGCCTGAAAGAGCACGGCCACACGGTCGATCAGTGCAATGATGGCAAGGATGGCCTGTTCATGGCGCTGGAAAATGATTATGACATTATCATCCTCGACCGCATGCTGCCCGCCCTCGACGGCCTGTCGATCCTCAAGACCCTGCGCAGTTCCGGCCGGCAGACGCCGGTGATCATCCTCAGCGCCCTGGGCGAAGTGGACGACCGGGTGCAGGGCCTGAAGGCCGGCGGCGACGACTACCTGGTCAAACCCTTCGCCTTTGCCGAGCTGCTGGCGCGCATCGAGGTGCTGCTGCGGCGCGGCGACATGAAGCCTGACGACAGCCAACTAAAAGTAGCCGACCTGCAACTGGACCGTCTGACCCACCGCGTCAAACGCGCCGGCAAGGCCATCGAGCTGCAGCCGCGCGAATACCTGATCCTCGAATACCTGATGCAACACGCCGGGCAGATCGTCACCCGTACCATGCTGCTGGAGAGCGTCTGGGACTATCACTTCGACCCGCAGACCAATATCATCGACGTGCACATCAGCCGCCTGCGCAACAAGATCGACAAGGGCTTCGAGTCGGCCTTGCTACAGACCGTGCGCGGCGCCGGCTATTGCCTGTGCGAACCGGCGGCGAGACCAGAATAGCCCATGCAACAGCGTCTTCTACGCAGTTTCAGCTTCCGCCTCGCCTTCACCTACATGGCGCTGTTTGGCGCTTCGGTATTGGTGCTGCTGGGCTTTATTTACTGGTCCACAGCGGCCTACATGGCCCGTCAGACCGATGCCACCATCGAGGCCGAGATCACCGGTCTGGCGGAGCGTTATGACATGGACGGCCTCGCCGGCCTGATCGATGTGATCAACGAACGGCTGTCACGCAAACCCACCGGCTCCTCCATCTATCTGCTGACCACGGCGCTCGACACCCCCATCGCCGGCAACCTCAATCGCTGGCCGGCAGCCCGGCCCGACGAGGACGGCTGGCTCAACTTCCGCCTCGAAAACGCCGGCCGCGACAAGGATGAAATCCACCTCGCGCGGGCGCGCAGTTTCACCCTATCCGGTAACTTTCATCTGCTGGTGGGACGCGATATCTACGAACTGGAAGAGACCCAACAGCGCATCATCCGCGCTCTCATCCTCGGTTTCGTCATCACCCTGGTCCTGGGCGGCGTTGGCGGTGTTGTGCTCAGTCGCCGGGTGATGAAACGCCTCGAATCCATCAACAGCATCAGCCGTGAGATCATCGAAGGCGACCTGTCGCGCCGCATCCCGCTACAGCGCAGCGGCGATGAGTTCGACACCCTGGCCGCCAATCTTAATGCCATGCTCGACCGCATCGCAGAGCTGATGGACGACGTACGGCGCGTCTCAGACAGCATCGCCCACGACCTGCGCACCCCCTTGGCACGGCTACGCAACCGGCTGGAACTGCTGCGCGCCGACGCGGAAAAGAACGGCTGCGATGTCGGGCTTGCCGAACAGGCCATGCATGACGCCGACGGCCTGCTAGAGACCTTCAACGCCCTGTTGCGCATTGCCCGCATCGAGACCCGCCAGCGCCAGGCGGCCTTTGCCGAGGTGGACATGGCCACCCTGCTGCATGACGTGGTCGAGCTTTACGAGCCGCTGGCGGAGGAAAAGGACCAGTCCCTGACACTGCAAATAGACGACGCTGTACAGCTGCGCGGTGACCGCGACCTGCTGTTTCAGGCCCTGGCCAACCTGCTCGACAACGCCATCAAATATACCCCGGCACAGGGAACGATCCGGATCATGCTGGAAAAACAGAACGACCGCGGCCGCATCGTTGTCGCCGACAGTGGCCCCGGCATTCCCGAGGCCGAACGGCAACAGGTATTGCAACGCTTTTACCGCCTGGAAAAGAGCCGCACCAGCCCCGGCAGCGGCCTCGGCCTGAGCCTGGTGGCGGCGGTGGCGAAGATCCACGGCATGACGTTGAAGCTAGAAGACAACCGACCCGGGCTGCGAGTGGTATGCGAATTCCCTGCAGACTGACGGAATCTTGCATTATTGTGGGAGTAGCTTGTGGGAGCGACTTTCAGTCGCGAGTGGCTATAGCAACAAGTTATTCGCGACTGAAAGTCACTCCCACAATTTCTGCTCTAAGCCACAAGAAACTCAACCTGCAAACATTAACAAAACTTAATCCAGCCTCCACCTCCCGTTAAACCGGGATGCGTTACTGTGATCCCCGAAGCTGGCGCCCGCTGCACCAGCCACCCAGACAACTCGAGGATATGCACATGCAAACCACGACAAAAAATTCCCTGACAGCCTTGGCCCTGGCCATCTCCCTCGGCCTCAGTGCTACCGTCAGCCTGGCCGCCACACCGGCCCACGCCAAGCCGGCTACGGCAATAGACGCCGCCGCAACCCACGGCAACACGCTGAACACCGAACAACAACAACTCCAGCACGCCGATGCCCTCGCCCAAAGCGGCCGCGAGGCCATGTCCTACATCGTTGCGGCACGCCAGCTGCTGTCCGATCAGCACGCCGACGAGGCCCGCCAGTATCTGGAGAAAGCCAAGGGCCTGCTGACGGAACTGAAGTCCGAAATCACGACCGAAGGAAACAACGGCAGCGGCCTGCTGCCCATCTATTCGCAGTTGGGTCTCACGGAAGACGTGGAAGTCAGCGAGCCCATCAAGCAGAAACTGCATGACATCTATCCCGATGTCATCCGTGGCAAACACAAGCAGGTGGTCGAGCAGCTCAAGACCGTCGGCATCGAACTGCAGTACCGCTTTGTCGATATGCCCGTGGCGACAACACTTGGAAAAGTGGAATCCGCCCTCAAATCACTTTCCAGCAAGGATACCCAGCAGGCCAGCCAGGCATTGGCCGATGCCCAGCAAGGCCTGATCCACGACAGCATTATCATCAATGAGGCCGACATCAACCCGGCCGGGTAAGCCGGTCTTGCGGCCTACCAAACCCTCACAAGGAACCAATCAAATGAATGCAAACATCGCCCCGGCGTCCACAAGCACCGCCGACAGTGCGGCCTGTCAGGCCTTTCACCAGGTTCGCCAACACCTGCAGGAGCGCATTATCGGCCAGCAGACATTGGTTGAACGGCTGCTGATCGCCCTGCTGGCCGATGGCCATTTGCTGGTGGAAGGCGCGCCGGGGTTGGCCAAGACCACCGCCATCAAGGAATTGGCGGCGGTGCTGGAGGGTGACTTCCACCGCTTGCAGTTCACCCCGGATCTGTTGCCCAGCGACCTTACCGGCACCGACATCTATCGCCCGGAAAGCGGCGACTTTCATTTCCAGCCGGGGCCGTTGTTCCACAATCTGATCCTCGCCGATGAGATCAACCGTGCCCCGGCCAAGGTACAGTCGGCACTGCTCGAGGCCATGGGCGAAAAGCAGATTACCGTCGGCCGCCACACCTATCCCCTGCCGCGCCCCTTTCTGGTGATGGCCACCCAGAACCCCATCGAGCAGGAGGGCACCTACGCCTTGCCCGAGGCTCAACTGGATCGTTTCCTGATGCACGTACGCATCGGCTACCCCGACACCCAGGCGGAACACGCGATTCTGAAACTGGCACGCCAGCAGGCCGAGCGCGAAGATACCGCCCCGGCGGCCGTCGAACTGGAGTTGAGCAAGGCACAGATTTTCGCTGCCCGTCAGGAGGTATTGCGTATCCACATGGCCGAACCGGTGGAGGAATATCTGGTGCAACTGGTGCTGGCCAGCCGCGACCCGGCGCCCTACAGCCCGGCGCTGGCGCGCTGGGTGAGCTATGGCGCCAGCCCGCGCGCCACCATCGCCCTCGATCGCTGCGCCCGTGCTCATGCCTGGCTGGACGGCCGCGACTATGTGTCACCGGCCGACGTGCAGGCAGTGGCCTTCGATGTGCTGCGCCATCGGGTGCTGATCTCCTTCGAGGCCGAAGCCGAAGGCATGACCGCCGATGACGTGATCCGCGAACTGCTGAAGCTGATCCCGGTTGCCTGAGATGACGCTCATCGACAGACTCCTCCCGGGCCGCAAACAGCACCGCGATGCGGTACCGGCCGCCGACGCCGTTGATGCGACGAGCGACCCGGCCCTCAATCCGGCCACCCGGGCCAGCCTTGACGAACTGATCGCCCTGCGCCAACAGGCCGGCAAACTTGATCTCAGCCGCAAACAGGCGGCTCGCGCGCAACTGGCCGGCGGCCACGCCTCGCACTTTCGCGGCCGCGGCATGGACTATCAGGAATCACGCATCTATCAGCCCGGCGATGACATCCGCAGCATGGACTGGCGCGTGACTGCACGCACCGGCCGACCGCACACCAAGCTCTATCAGGAAGAACGGGAACGTCCGGTGGTACTGTGCGTGGATCTCAATCCCGGCATGTTCTTCGCCAGCCGGGGCGCACTCAAATCGGTGGTCGCCGCACGCGCCGCCAGCCTCATCGCCTGGGCGGCCGCCGCCCACGGTGATCGTATCGGCGCCCTGCTGTTCAATGGCGATCACCACGAACTGCCACCGCGCGGCGGCAAGCACGGAGTGTTGCGTCTGATCCGCCAGCTGGTGGCGCAGAGCGATCCGTTGGAAAACCTCAAACACCCGCCCCATCCACAGGGGTTCAACGGCGCATTGGCCAGACTGCGCCGGGTCAGCCGGCCCGGCAGCCTGATCTTTCTGCTGAGTGACTTTTATGGCATCAACGATGGCATCGACGGCGAGACCGGCAAGCATCTGATGCGGCTGCGCCAGCATAATGACGTGATCGCCATTCAGGTGCTCGATGCGCTGGAACTCGCGCCCCCGCCCCCGGCGCGCTACGGCGTCAGCGACGGCCAACACACGGGCATACTCGACACCCGCTCAGCCACGGCGCGACAGGCCTATGCCGATTTCTTCAGCCAACACCATCGGGCACTGCGAGACCTCATGCGCAGCCGGGCCATCCCGCTGTTGCCGTTGTCCACCGACGATAACGTGGCCGAGGTCTTGCGCCGCCATCTTGGCGCGGCGCAAACACACCCTTCACAGAATCTGTCACAGGAGACGGCGGCATGAACCCGGCCAGCCAACCGGCATTGCAACTGCGCGATATCCACCTGCCCGCCGAACCCGGTTGGTGGCCCCCGGCCCCCGGCTGGTGGGTCGTTGCCGTGCTGTTGCTGGTGTTGCTGGTATGGGCGACACGCATCGCCCTGCGCCACTACCACCTGCACCGTCAACGCCAGCACATTCTCGCCCTGCTCGATGCACTGGCACAGCGGCCCGGCGACGACGTAACGCCGGCAAAGATTGCAGAAATTTCCACCCTGCTGCGCCGTCTGGCGCTGATGCGCTATCCCCGCCAGCAGGTCGCTGCACTGACCGGCGCCGAATGGCTGCGCTTTCTCGATGAGTCCGGCGGCAATGACCGCTTCACTCACGGCCCCGGTCAGGTGCTGGCCAGCGGCCCCTATCAACCCGCCCTGCCCGCCGATCTGGACCTTGCGGCGCTCAACGCCCTGGTGCGCGATTGGATAAAGAAGAACATGGATCGCTGAGATGAGTATTGAATTCGCCTGGCCCTGGTTATTCGCCGCCCTGCCCTTGCCGCTGCTGGCCCTGTTACTGCCGCGCGCGTCCAGCGTCGCGCCGGTCGCGCTGCGTTTTCCTTTTTATGGCGCCCTGCAAGCCAACCTGCAAAGCCACACGGGGCGGCGCTCACGGCTGCGGCTGACACTGGCGGTGCTGGCCTGGCTGCTGCTGGTACTGGCGGCGGCACGGCCGCAACTGATCGGCGAGACCCTGCATCTACCGGTCAGCGGCCGCAGCCTGATGCTGGCGGTGGACATCTCCGGCTCCATGCAGAGCGAGGACATGCAGATCCGCGGCCGCCAGTTGAGCCGCCTGACCGCGGTAAAAATCGTTGCCGGTGATTTTATCGAACAGCGCAAGGGCGACCGCATCGGCCTGATCCTGTTCGGCGACGAAGCCTATCTGCAAGCGCCACTGACCTTCGACCGCAACACCGTACGCACCCTGCTGGACGAGGCGCAGATCGGCCTGGCCGGGCAGCAGACCGCCATCGGTGACGCCATCGGCCTGGCCATCAAGCGCCTGCGCAAAGAGCCGGCCAGCAACCGCGTGCTGATCCTGCTCACCGACGGCGCCAACACCGCCGGCAACGTCGACCCGCTCAAGGCCGCCGACCTGGCCGCACGCGAAGACGTGCGCATCTACACCATCGGTATCGGTAGTGGCGAAATGCTGGTGCAGACACCCTTCGGCGCACGTCGCGTGGCGAGCGGCGATCTCGACGAGGCCACACTCAAGGCGATTGCCGACAAAACCGGCGGACGCTATTTCCGCGCCCGTGATACCACCCAGTTGGCGAAGATCTACACCCTGCTGGATCGCATCGAGCCGGTCTCCGAAGACGAGCAGACCTGGCGGCCGGTGGACGAACTCTATTTCTGGCCGCTCGGCACCGCTTTGCTGCTCAGCGTGCTGATCGCCCTGGGCATCGCCTTCGGCGGGCGGATGCCCACCGTTCCTAGCACCGAGGTGCCCCATGCCTGAACAATTTCACTTTCTCCAGCCCCTGTGGCTACTGGCGCTGATCCCGCTGGCGCTGCTGGCCTGGCGTCTGCGCCGAAGCAACGCCGCTGACAACCCGTGGGCCCGCATCATCGATGCCCGTCTACAACCGCTGCTGCTGATGGGACAGACGCAGCGGGTCAACCATTTCCTGTTATGGCTGCTTGCTCTGGGCTGGCTGCTCGCCGCCCTGGCACTGGCCAACCCGACATGGGAAAAACAGCCGCGACCGCTGTTTCAAACCCGTGCGGCGCAGGTCATCGTGCTGGATCTGTCGCGCTCCATGCTCGACCGGGATCTCAAGCCCTCACGGCTGGCGCGGGCGCGCTTCAAGATCGAGGATATTCTCGCCCGCAACGAGGAGGGGCAGACCGGGCTGGTGGTGTTTGCCGGTGATGCCTTCACCGTCACCCCGCTGACCCGTGACGTGGAGACCATCCGCACCCTGCTCAAGTCGCTCGACCCGGGACTGATGCCCGTGCAAGGCAGCCGCGCCGACCTCGGCCTGCAAAAGGCCGGCGAACTGTTACGCCAGGCGGGGATGGCCAATGGCCGGATCCTGCTGCTGGCCGATGGCGTGACGGGTGACAAGGCCCGCGAAGCCGCCGCACAACTACACGACAAGGGCTACCGCGTGTCGGTACTCGGTGTCGGCACGGAAAAACCCGAACCGCTGACCAATGCAGAGGGACAATTGCTGCGCACCCGCGACGGCCGGCTCATCCTGCCGCCGCTGGAAAGCGCCGCGCTCAAGGCCGTGGCCGAGGCCGGTGGTGGTCACTACCGCCGCTTTAATAGCAGCGATTCTGACATCACGGCTTTGTTGAAAGACCGCACACCACTGAGTGCCGAAAACCCGATCGGCGGCGACATGCAGGGGCAGGACTGGCAGGCACGAGGCCCCTGGCTGGCGGTACTGCTGTTACCGCTGGCGGCGCTGGCCTTCCGACGCGGCTGGCTGCTGAGTCTGGTGTTGCTGGTTGGCGTGCTGTCACCGCCACAACCGGCCATGGCTGCCGACTGGGACGATCTCTGGCAGCGCCCCGATCAGCAGGCCGCTAAAGCGCTGTCGGCAAAGGATTACGAACGCGCCAGCCAGTTGGCGCAAGACCCCCTGCTGCGTGGCAGCGCCGAGTACCGGCGCGGCAATTATGCGCAGGCGCTGGAGGCCTTTTCCCAGGCCAGTGGCGCCACAGCCGATTACGACCGGGGCAACGCACTGGCAAAGCTGGGGCAGTACAAAGAGGCCATCGATGCCTATGACAGCGCACTGACATCGGCACCCGACATGAAGGACGCGCAGGCCAACAAAGCCGCGGTCGAGGCATTACTGCGCCAGCAGCAGCAAAAGAAGGATCAATCACCGGACAAAAAAGACCAGGAGGGAAAGGAAGGCAAAGAGGGTAAAGAAGGTAAAGAGAGCCCGCAATCCCAACAGGACACACAGTCACAACAGGGCAAGCAAGGCGGGCAGTCCCAGCAGGGCAAAAACAGCGAGGAAGACAAACAGTCTCAGCAAGGCGAGCCGGCGCAAAAAAAGGCCGATGACAAAAATACCTTTGCCGATGCCGCCCAGGCGCTGGAAAAGAAACAGGCCGAAAAGGCACAGGCAGAAGAGAAACAGGCCGGCCACGCCGCAGATGAAAAGGCTGCGGATGAAAAACATAATGCGGATAGCGAAAAATCACCACCGCCCCAGCAACAGGCGGCCGGCCAGCCGGGCCGCGCCCAGCCCCTCAGTAGCGAGGAGCAAATGGCGGCCGAACAATGGCTGCGGCGCATCCCGGATGATCCTGGAGGGCTGCTGCGGCGCAAGTTTCTTTATCAGTATCAACAACGGGCGCAACGTGAAGGCACCGGCAGCCCTCAGCCCTGGTAACGCCCCAGCCGTCATGGAGAACAAGCAATGAATTCCCGGCCCAATATCCCGATGCAGAACCGCCGTCGCAAACCGCTGTGGCCAGCTTCACTGCTGGCGCTGCTGTTGATGCTGGCGGCCGGCCCCGGCGCGTCAGCCGTGCGCGCCATGCTCGACCGCGACACGGTCTACATGGGCGATACCTTTACCCTGACCATCGAGAGTGACGGTCAGTCATCGAACCGGCAGCCGGATCTTGCACCATTGGAAAAAGACTTCGAGGTGCTGGGTACCAGTACCCGCACCCAGGTCAGCATTTTCAATGGCCGGCGCAGCGACAAGAGGCAGTGGCATGTGCAGCTTCAGCCACGCCACCTTGGCCTGCTGCACATTCCGTCTCTCAGCGTCGGTGGGCAACAGACTGCACCGCTTGAACTGAAGATCACCGAGCCTCCGCAACAGACGGCGGCCCAGGCCGGTCGGCACGTCTTCATCGAGACTGAAACCGACACCGCCGGCAAGCCGGTCTATGTGCAACAACAGATCCCTTACACCGTGCGTCTCTTTTACGATGATCGCCTGCAGGAGGGCGAACTCAGCGCACCCGAGCCGGACAATGCCGTGGTCGAACGGCTGGGCAAAGAGAATCGCTACGATACCGTGCGCAATGGCCGCCAGTACCATGTCATTGAACGCAACTACGTGATCTCGCCAGAGAAGAGTGGCTCCCTGCATATTCCACCCGCTCTTTTCCGCGGCCGCATCACGGTGCCACAGCAGCAACGCACTCGCCCAGCGCGCAGCCCGCTGGAGGAATTTCTCAACAACAGTCCCTTTGCCAACGATCCCTTTTTCCGCAACCGTCTGGGCGGCAGTCCGTTTGGCAATGCATTCGCCAACCCGGGTCAGCCCATCACCGTGCGCAGCAGCGCCATCGACATGACGATCAAGCCTCGACCGGCAACCGCCAGCCACAACTGGTTGCCGGCCGAGGCGGTGACCCTGACCGACAGCTGGACGGAAAATCCACCACAGCTCAAGGTCGGCGAGCCGGTCTCGCGCACCATTACCATCCAGGCCAAGGGGCTGTCCGGTTCACAGATCCCCGAACTGGCCATCACCGCACCGGCCGGTGTGCGTCTGTACCCAGAGGCCCCCACGCAGGAAAATCGCACCGACGGCACGACTATTTATGGTGTACGTAGCCAAACGCTAAGCTATATCCCCAGCGCGCAGGGCACACTGGACATACCGGCCATTACCCTCGACTGGTGGGATACGCGGCACGACAAGGCCGCCCACACCGCCCTGCCCGCCTGGCAGCTCAATGTACTGCCGAGCGCGCCCGGTAGCGCAAGCGAGACGCAAGCGGCCACCCCCCCTGCGACTGCACAACCCGCCACCACGGCCAACGCAGATGACACTGAAGCGGCGCAGGCGGATCACAGTCTGGCGGCAACGATCCACGACGTCATGCAGACAACCCGGCCCTGGCTGATTGCCGGCGGCGTTTCATTGCTCGCCCTTGTCATTTTGCTGACGATGTTGGCCCGGCGTGCAAGGCAGCGTCACCCGGCCACTGCATCGGCCAGTAAAAAACCAGGCCTGCAAACAAGCGGACACAGCAAACAGCCGAATCGTAAATCCGTTCTGCGGGAACTGGAAAATGCCTGTGCGGCCAATGATCGACAGGCCGCCGTCCGGGCGCTGTTAAGCCTTGGTCAGACTTACTGGCCGGACGATGCGCCGCACAGCCTTGGCGCCCTGGCGGCGCGTATCGAAAAGGGACAGGTGCAACTCCGCGAACTGGACCACAGCCTCTACGCCGCCGGTGCCACGGCCTGGAATGGCGCCACGCTGTGGAATGCATTCAGACACGGTCTGCAGGAAAAGAAAGCCGCCGGGCAACCGCACGATGATGGACTGGGGCCCTTGTATCCCAACAGTCTTTAGCAACGCACACGTTCCTTAGCCGGCATCGATGGCCCATAAATCCACCGGGGTATCCTTTCATCCGGCGGATGTGTAACCCAAGTAGCAGACGGACGGAGGCACAGGGGAATAGGATCAGCAGCAGTCATGCACTGGCGAGGCAGGGAAGGAATATGGATGAATCTCCAACATACAGAATCAATCCCGCCATCATTTTATCCCTGCTTGCCGCAGCACTGTCCGGCTGCGCGTATTTCACAGAGATAAACGATGACAATCCGGCCAATTGTCCGACTGCCGAACTACCGAAGGGTCATCAGCCGCTCGACTTCACTGCCCGGCAACATTTGGAGCAACTGGTTAATCGTGACACTAATGCCAACAAGGCGGCCGCGGACAATACCAGATGGGTTCGTCTGAACGAGCAAGGTGCCCCCCTGCCCCCTCAGCAAGCGAAATACGATAGCGCACCCTGGGCCAGGGACTACAGCACTGTCCCATGGACGTGTATAAAAGATGATCGCACCGGCCTCACCTGGGAGGTCAAGACTAACGACAACTCTCTGCGCGACAAACACTGGACCTACACCTGGTACGAACCCGCACAGGTCGGCAAGCACGGCTATGCCGGCAAAGCCAATGGCGGAAAATGTTTTGAAGGGAATGCCTGTGATACGCAAGCCTATATCAAGGCCGTCAATGCCACGAAACTTTGTGGTTACGATGACTGGCGGTTGCCGGATATCGTAGAACTGCGCACTTTACCAAATCGTAATGATAACTGCCCGGGCACCTGCATCGATCAGCATTATTTCCCAAATGCAGCTAAAGGCGCCTATTGGAGTTCATCCCCGTTTGAAGAATTTATTTGCTACGCATGGGGGCTTGATTTTGAGTTAGCTGATGCCAGTGGCGCCCATAAGAACACACCGCTATTCATTCGCCTTGTGCATGGCAAATGGCCCGACGTTTCCAACAATCCCGAAAACACTGATGTGAGGAAAAAATAATGCCGCAATCACGCCGACCAACTATTCAAGCAAGGTTTTTTTATCCGTTTATCCTGCTCACTCTGATGCTCTGCATTTCCACAACGACGATGGCAAAATCGAGTTCGACTCAAGTGACACCTGGCAACTATTGTCCAAGCACAAACATCCTGCTGATCATTGCTGAAGATCTGTCTTCCAGCCTGGAGTTTGTAATGCAATCCCGCGCAGCGCAAACCAGAGGCGATCTGCACACCATGCAGAGTGCACTTGATGCGGCGGGTGTGACACTTCAGCAGGCAAGAAGCCGGGGTGCCGGCGCGCGTACCGCACTGCTGATAAGCAGCACCATTTTATCTCGTGTGAATGAAAACAACGCCCAACTGCTGGCATGGTTCCCGCTGCTTCACAGCGCCCTGCTCACCCTGCCATACGACGACGCCAGAAATGCCGCTGACGATGCCATTGGGCGGGCCGAGGAAATTCTGCAAGACGGCCAGAACGGCAAGCCCCTGGATCAACTCAAGAAAGCCCGTCATTTCCTGACCTGTGACGGACTGGATTTGCCCTTACAGGCCGCCGGCAAGGAACAGACCCGATTACTGTCTCTAATCCGGCAACATAAACCCGTGGTGACAAAGGACTATGACAAAATCGTGGATTCTCTGCGCACGGCAATCGCCTATGTTCTGGATCACAGCAAAACATAGCGCGCCTCTAAACAATGCTCAATTTCCTGGTGTAGGGTGGGCACTGCGCACCCTACAATTAAGAGAATTGGGTATTTTCTGGTGGCACACGCTTCACGTCGATAACTGTTTAGAGGCATAAACTATAATCAGGCTGCATACGAAACACCCACAAAAAATAATATTCACTCATCGAGATAGATAATGCTTGCCAATAAAAAAACCACAACAACGTCGTCAAACCCTGGAAACGAGAAAAAGATGGGCCTGTGGCAGGTCGTGGCGCTGGCCGTCGGCACCATGGTGGGCGCCAGCATATTCTCGATTTTTGGACTGGGGGCGCGTTTGGCCGGGCCGAACCTGCCACTGGTCTTCGTGCTTTCGGGCATCGTTGCCCTGCTGGTGGCCTATTCCTATGCCAAGCTGGGCAGCCGCCTTATCTCCGATGCCGGTCCCATTGAGTTCATTCTCAAGGGGATGGGCGATGGTCTGCTGACCGGGGCACTGAGTTTTTTATTCTGGCTAACCTATGTCGTCTCTATTGCCTTATTTGCCAAAGGCTTTGCCAGCTATTTGTTACCGCTGCTACAGATTCAACCATCATCCCTGGCGGAATCTATCGCCGAAGCCGGTGTGGTTCTTG
>JAJRWE010000235.1 GCA_024276955.1 Gammaproteobacteria bacterium | reverse complement strand
TCATTTTTTTGCTACGTCAGACGAACACTCAGAACCACTGGGCAGGCCGTTCAACCGATTAATCTAGGTTGAATGGCTTTTCTCTGTGTCCTCCGTGTCTCTGTGGCGAACGTCACTTCCCCTGTGGTGAACGCTCTTGCAAGGGGTATAATCGCGCCCCCGGAAAACAGGAGCGGTACAGATGAAGGCGCGGATCAAGTGGGTCGAGGGCGTGATGTTCGTCGGCGAGAGCGGCAGTGGTCATACGCTGGTGATCGACGGGCCGCCCGAATACGGCGGACGCAACCTGGGCATCCGTCCCATGGAGCTGTTACTGCAGGGGCTGGGCGGCTGCATGGCCTTCGACGTGATGCTGATCCTGAAAAAATCCCGCCAGCAGGTGAGTGACTGCGTGGTGGAGATCGAGGCCGACCGTGCGGAAACGGAGCCCAGGGTGTTCACCCGTATCCATGTGCATTTCACCGTGACCGGCATCGGTCTGAAGGAAAGCGTGGTGAAGCGCGCGGTGCAGCTGTCGGCGGAGAAGTATTGCTCGGCGTCCATCATGCTCGGCAAGACGGCGGAAATCACCCACGATTTCGAGATCCTTGAGGGTTGAGTTATGCCCGCGATGGTTGGCGGAAAAACAATAATCTGTGGGAGCGGCTTCAGCCGCGAATAGAGCGAGCCTTTAATCGCGGCTGAAGCCGCTCCCACAATTTTAAAAACAACAATCTCTGTGGTGAGTGGGAAATCTGTCGCGGGCAGGGCCCGCTCCTACCCTACGAGAGTCTTTCAGCACGGGAATCACCCCATGATCAAACCCAATCCCACCAGCGGCCTGCGCCACGTGGCGCTGTTCGTGCACAACTACGAGGCCACGGAGCATTTCTATGTGGAACTGCTGGGCATGGCCGTGGAGTGGCGGCCGGACGCCAATGCCGTGTACCTGACCTCCGGCAATGACAACCTGGCCCTGCACCGGGTCGAGGCCGGTTTCGACGAGCGCCAGCACCTTGACCACATTGGCTTCATTCTCGACCAACCGGACGACGTGGACGAGTGGTTCGACTTCCTGCGCGCCCACGATATCCGCATGAAGACCGGGCCGCGCACCCACCGAGACGGCGCACGCAGCTTCTATTGCCTCGACCCGGACGGCAACGCCGTACAGATGATTTTTCACCCGCCGCTCGTCCCACATGCAGGGCGAGATACAAGACAAGAACGGTAGGAGTGGCCCCTCAGGCCGCGAGTCGCTTTGTGTGACAAAACATCGCGGCCTGAGGGGCCGCTCCTACGGGAACGAATAGAGTAAGCCGTATGATCAAGCCTTTGCCCAAGCTCCAGCTCAAGGACTTCAACAACCTTACCAAGACCCTGAGCTTCAACATCTACGACATCTGTTATGCGCGCACCAAGGTGCAACGGCAGGAGTACATCGAATACATCGACGAGGAATACAATGCCGAGCGCCTGACCAATATTCTCACCGATGTGTGCAACATCATCGGCGCCACCATCCTCAATATCGCCCACCAGGATTACGATCCACAAGGCGCCAGTGTGACCATCCTGATCGCCGAGGAGTCGGCGGTGTCGCAGGATATCTCCAACACCGAGGCGCCGGGACCGCTGCCGGATGCGGTGGTGGCGCACCTCGACAAGAGCCATATTACTGTGCACACCTACCCGGAGAGCCACCCGGACAACGGTATCAGTACCTTTCGCGTGGATATCGACGTCGCCACCTGCGGGCGCATCTCGCCGCTGCAGGCGCTCAACTATCTGCTGCACAGCTTTGACTCGGACATCGTCACCATGGACTATCGCGTGCGCGGTTTCACCCGCGACGTGGACGGCCACAAGCACTACATCGATCACGAGATCAACTCGATCCAGAACTTCATCGCCGACGATACCCGTGCGCGCTACCAGATGGTCGACGTCAACGTCTATCAGGAGAACATCTTTCACACCAAGATGATGCTCAAGGAACCGGCGCTGGAGAACTATCTGTTCGGTGTCGATGTGGCCGACCTCAGCGAGGCCGAGCGTGGTCGCATCGAGCTGCAGCTGGAGCGCGAGATGCTGGAGATTTTCTATGGACGCAACATTGCGTGATGTGTCTTTGAAGTAGGCAGTGTGGCCGAGGGTTAGGCTGTAGGAGCGGGCCATGCCCGCGATCATTCATTACAACTCGCGGGCATGGCCCGCTCCTACAGTGGAGGTTTTTTTAGTTGCCGGTTTACAACCGAAAGGCCAGCCCCGTCATTACCTTCGAGGTCAGACCCATCAGTTTTTTTACCGCAACGGGCAGCTCGGCGCCGCCGGCCTGCAGGGCCACGGTGGCGTGGTGGGCCTCGTCTTCGCGCATTTGCTCGAGGATGGCGTGGCTCTTCCGGTCTTGCGGCGGCAGCCGGGCGAGGTGCTCATCGAGGTGCCGGATCACCTGTTTCTCCGTCTCGGCGACGAAGCCCAGGCTCCATTTGTCACCCACCAGGCCCGCGGCGGCGCCGATGCCCAGGGAACCGAAATACCACAGCGGATTGAGATAGCTAACGTGACAACCCAGTTCCCTGGCGCGTTGTTCGCACCAGGCCAGATGATCGTTTTCTTCCTGCGCGGCGCGTTCCATTTTTTTGCGCACATCCGGCAGCTTGGCGGTGAGCGCCTGGCCTTCGTACAGCCCCTGTGCGGCGACCTCGCCGGCATGGTTGATACGCATCAGGCGGCCGGCCAGATCGCGTTCGCTGTCACCCAGCTCGGCCTCGCTCAGACCGTCGGCCGGATTGGGGCGCTCGGTGATGCGCGGCTGGCCCAGCAGGGTGCGGAGGCCTGTGTCGACGTGCCGGATCACGTGGTCAAGTGGCGTGTAGTGTCGTTGGTTCATAGGATAAACCTTACTCCAATGGGGAAGCAGGGGCAAAGCCCGGCCCCGTCACGCAGCCACCACGCACCACTCACCTTCGGAAGCCCATGTAGGATGCTGGTGAGCGGTAGCGAACCGCATCGGTCGCGTTGAAGATAAATCAGGGCCTTGTAATGTTCGGGGGTTCGCAACCCGTATTGTTCAATGCGTCAAGTGTGTTGATTACGGTAGTCAAGGTGTTCTGGCTTGAGAGACTGTCGGGATAAAATGATAAATTGATCTTTAATTCCTCTTCCGCCTGAGCCCAGACCTCACGCACCGATGTGCAATCCTGGCCGTTCGTTTCGTTGTTGCGTATAAACACCAGGCCAGCGGGTTCGCGGCCCGCCAATTTCCAGCCGGGGGTGTTTGGCAATGCGAAGGCGAGTGGGATGAAATCGCCCGAATAGGG
Organism: Gammaproteobacteria bacterium; assembly: GCA_024276955.1. Lineage (GTDB taxonomy): Bacteria > Pseudomonadota > Gammaproteobacteria > SZUA-152 > SZUA-152 > DRQN01. Next base: position 334 of record JAJRWE010000235.1, on the reverse strand, counting down.
CAGGGTGGCCGGTGTTATCACGGCCACAATGCCGTATCGGTCCAGGGTGTTTTCCCAGCCGGGGGATGCCCGCAAGAGTGTGTCGTGAAGGGTCAGTGCGGCATTGCCGCGAAAATTTCTCCCGTCAATAATAATCATGTGGGTATCACCCAATCGCCATGCCAGATAATTTCCCAGATGGTAAAAGTTGAGGATATTTCCTGCCGGTGTCATTTGCGCCACTATCTCGGCACCGGCCACGGGAGCGGTCCAAGGGTCGATGTCAAATGAAAGCCTGTGCCGTGGGAGCACATCGATGGCGACAAGCAGCAGACACAGGGTGGCCAATGTTGCC
>JAJRWE010000234.1 GCA_024276955.1 Gammaproteobacteria bacterium | reverse complement strand
GCACAACGGCGGTTGGCGATGTATTGCAGATATTCCTCGAACATGGGGGCGTTCAGTCCCAGCACGCCGTTGGGCATGGTGTCACGGGCATACTGCGTCTCCAGCTCTACCGAATCACGGATCATGTCGATGATTTCCTGCTGGAACGCGGCGGTCCAGATCTGTGGGTTTTCAATCTTGATCTGGTTGATGACGTCAATGCCGAAATTCATGTGCATGGACTCGTCGCGCATGATGTACTGAAACTGCTCCGCCACGCCGGTCATCTTGTTGCGTCGGCCCATGGAGAGGATCTGCACGAAGCCCACGTAGAAGAAGATGCCCTCGAAGATGACATAAAAGGCCACCAGTTCTTTCAGCAGACGCTGATCGTTGTCGATGCTACCGGTATGAAAATGCGGATCACCGAGATACTGCGTAAACGGCAGCGCCCATTCCGCCTTACGCGCCACCGCCGGCACCTCACGGTACATGTTAAAGATTTCACCTTCATCCAGCCCCAGGGATTCCACGCAGTACTGGTAGGCATGGGTGTGCAACGCCTCTTCAAAGGCCTGGCGCAGCAGATACTGACGGCATTCGGGATTGGTGATATGACGATACACCGCTAACACCAAATTGTTGGCCACCAGCGAATCAGCGGTGGAAAAGAAACCGAGATTACGCTTGATAATCGTACGCTCATCCTCGGTCAGGCCGTTGGGGTCCTTCCACAGGGCAATGTCGGCGGACATGTTGATTTCCTGCGGCATCCAGTGATTGGCGCAGGCATCGAGATATTTTTGCCATGCCCACTGGTACTTGAAAGGCACCAGCTGGTTGAGATCGGCGCGGCAATTGATAATGCGTTTGTCATCGACACGGATACGCTCGGCACCCATTTCGATGTCTTCCAGGCCGATGGCGCCGACCGGCTCTTGTTCCTGTCGTAAGGCACCCAAAACCTGGTCAACGACTACCGGCGCCTCGCCAGCGGTGGCCATCAGGCTCGGATTGTCTTGCAGGCCGTCGCCGGGGCGGGGGGTGTCTTTGTTTACGTGGGTGAGTGGGTCATCCCAATTCAGCATGTCTGTCTCCTTGGATGTTGTGGGTTGCCGCAGGCGGCCATTCCCGTTCTGCCTGGATTAAGTTCGCAAATAAACACGAATGGACGCGAATGATAAAAATGAACAACAGTATTTTTGCTTTGTAATTACTGACACTATGAAGAACATGAAGCGCATAAAGGTTTCACAGGACAAAGCTTTTGATATCCTGCAATGTTTCTACACTTTTCAGCGCCAATACAATCTGGCTTTCAACAAGACTGGGGCAAGCACCTTGTGAACATCAATGGCAGCAGCAATGGCCGATGTGCTCATTCACGATTACATTTCAACACTTCATGTTCTCCATGTTCTTCATGGTGCAACAAGTAGTTACTTTGCTTTTATTTGCGTCCATTCGCGTGATTTGCGGCCTTATTGATTGCTTGTACACAGTCACTGTGGGCACTGCCCACCCTACGAAAAAACCTCCCGGCCTCGTTTTACTGGCAGGCCTCACATTCCGGGTCGAGAATGGAACACACCTGCGGCTCGGCCGTCGCGGTGGTATTACCAACGGCATTGAGGCGATTGGCGCGCGAGGCATCGGCCAGGGTGGACTTTTCCACATGGGTCGCACCCAGGGTACGCAGGTAATAGGTGGTCTTGAGGCCACGCAGCCAGGCCAGCTTGTACAGGGAGTCCAGCTTTTTGCCGTTAGGCTCGGACAGGTACAGGTTGAGACTCTGCGCCTGATCCAGCCACTTCTGCCGCCGTGAGGCGGCCTCCACCAGCCAGCGCGGGTCCATCTCGAAGGCACAGGCGTAGCGCGCCTTGAGTTCCTCGGGCACGCGGTCGATGGCCTGCACGCTGCCATCGTAGTACTTGAGGTCGTTGACCATCACCTCGTCCCACAGCTTGCGTTCCTTCAGCTCGTGCACGAGCGAGGGATTGACCACCGTGAATTCACCAGACAGGTTGGATTTGACAAACAGGTTCTGGTAGGTCGGCTCGATGGACTGGCTGACGCCGCAGATGTTGGCGATGGTGGCGGTGGGGGCGATGGCCATGGTGTTGGAGTTGCGCATGCCGACGGTTTTTACCCGTTCGCGCAGGCTGTCCCAATCGAGGGTGGTCGAGGTGTCCTGCTGCAGATAGTCGCCACGCGATTCGGCCAGTAGTTGCAGCGAGTCGATGGGCAGGATGCCCTGACTCCACAGCGAGCCGTCAAACGAGGAGTAGCGGCCCCGCTGCTCGGCCAGGTCGGTGGAGGCCTTGATGGTGAAATAGCTGACGGCCTCCATGGAGCGGTCGGCGAACTCCACCGCCTGCTCGGAGGCGTAGACGATGCCCTGCTTGTACAGGGCATCCTGAAAGCCCATCAGGCCCAGCCCCACCGGACGGTGACGCAGGTTGGCGCGGCGTGCCTGTGGCACGCTGTAATAGTTGTATTCGATGACGTTGTCGAGCATACGCATGGCCGTATTGATGGTGCGTTCCAGCTTGGCCATGTCCAGCTCGCCATTCTCGTCGAGGTGCTGCACCAGGTTTACCGAACCGAGGTTACACACCGCGATCTCGTCACGCGAGGTGTTGAGGGTGATCTCGGTGCACAGGTTGGAGCTGTGGACGACGCCGCGGTGCTGCTGCGGCGAGCGCAGGTTGCAGGGGTCCTTGAAGGCGATCCAGGGATGGCCGGTCTCGAACAGCATGCCGAGCATCTTGCGCCACAGATCCAGCGCCGGCAGGGTCTTGTGCACGCGTATCTCGCCGCGCGCGGCCTTCTCTTCGTATTCTATGTAGCGCGCCTCGAAGGCGGCGCCATAGAGGTCGTGCAGGTCCGGCGTTTCATCCGGCGAAAACAAGGTCCACTCGCCCTCTTCCGCCACACGCTTCATGAACAGATCCGGCACCCAGTTGGCGGTGTTCATATCGTGGGTGCGCCGGCGGTCATCGCCAGTGTTCTTGCGCAGTTCGAGGAATTCCTCGATGTCGATGTGCCAGGTTTCCAGATAGGCGCACACCGCACCCTTGCGCTTGCCGCCCTGATTGACGGCGACGGCGGTGTCATTGGCCACTTTCAGGAACGGCACCACGCCCTGTGACTTGCCATTGGTGCCCTTGATACGTGCGCCCATACCACGCACCGGGGTCCAGTCGTTGCCGAGACCACCGGCGAATTTGGACAGCAGGGCGTTGTCCTTGATGGCGCTGTAGATGCCGTCGAGGTCATCGGGCACGCTGGTGAGATAGCAGCTCGACAGCTGCGGGCGCAGGGTGCCGGAGTTGAACAGGGTCGGTGTGGAGCTCATGAAGTCGAAGGATGACAGCAGGTCATAGAATTCGATGGCGCGCTCTTCACGATCGACCTCGTTACTGGCCAGGCCCATGGCGACACGCATGAAAAAGGCCTGTGGCAGTTCAAAGCGGGTGCCTTCCGAGTGCAAAAAATAGCGGTCGTAGAGGGTTTGCAGTCCGAGGTAGGTGAATCGCTGGTCACGCTCGGGCTTGAGCGCCGCACCGAGGCGTGCGAGGTCGTAACGGGTCAGCTCTTCATCCAACAGTTCCAGTTGGGCGGCGCGCTGGATATAGACCTTGAAATAGTCGCCATAGCGCTCAGCCATTTCGCCCGGAGTGGCGCTATCACTGCTGCCGGTGATAAATGTCAGGGCCTCACGGCGCAGGCTGTCAAGCAACAGGCGCGCGGCGACGTAACTGTAATTGGGTTCCTGTTCGATGAGCGCGCGAGCGCTCATGGCCAGCGCCGGGCCAAGCTCATTTTCCGTGATGCCGTCGAACAGATTGCGCAGGGTCTCCTGCAGGATATGCTCGGCATCGACACCGCTGAGGTCACTGCAGGCCTCGCTGGTGATGGTGCGCAGACGGGCCTCGTCCAGCGGCTGCCGGCTGCCATCGGCGAGGGTGACGTGGAGCACCGACTGCGGCGCCTTTTTGCCCTTGCGGGCGGCCTCGGCCTGGCGCGCCTGGGCGTGCTGTTCGCGGTACAGCACGTAGGCGCGGGCGATCTTGTGGTGACCGCCGCGCATCAGCGCCAACTCCACTTGATCCTGGATGTCTTCGATGTGCACCGTGCCGCCGCCGGGAATATGGCGAAACAGGGCCTCGCTGACCTGGCCGCTGAGTTCCGCCACGATGTCGTGTACGCGGCGCGAGGCGCTGGCCTCACCGCCTTCTACGGCGAGAAAGGCCTTGGTCAGGGCGACGGTGATCTTGGCCTCATCGAACTGGGTCAGCTTGCCGTTGCGGCGGATGACCTTGTAAGTGCCCGGCGCACTGACCCGGGCCTCGACTTCGCCGAGGGTACTTTCTGAGAATACCTGCGTCGGTGCGGGTGTTGATTCCAGGGGTTCTGCGGTGTTTGTGGTTTGCATGGGCGCCTCCAGTGATATTGGGCGCCTGCACGAGCAGGTCAGGGTGTACAGCGGGCATGCGCTGCCACGGGAGTTCCTCGGGATAAAATGCGCGAAGCCTCCGGCCCTGACGCCTGTTTCGCGAAGGCGTTGGGTGGCGGCCGATATATGATCGGCCGGCCGGCTCCGGCAGGTCTTCGGACTTGGGGGCTGTGGTCCGGATAGTCCAGACCGATGGCCTCAGAGCGCGACTTCCCATCCTGTGTGGACAGTGTCAAATGCGCCCTTTGTTCCCCTTTACCGCTGCGCGTCAGTCCCGGATTCTCACCGGGTTCCCTTTTGGTCTACCCCAAGGGATTGGGGTGGCACCGAAGCTGTGGCACAAGATAATGGGGTTTAACGGGAAATGCAAGACCAGCTTTCCCGTCAGAAATGGCGAGCTTGTCCGTACACGGGTGAGAAACCGTGGCACAATACCGCACTCTACAACACGGACTAATTTACCGTATACCATACCGCAATGCTATTGGGGTGTGACAGGGCTCGACACGGTGCACAATGATGCGCAACTATATTCGACATCCCTCTGATATCCCCATTGACTTCCAGCCGGAGGAACTGACGGAAGCGCATTCAGATCGCCTGAAAAACATCAGCCAGGGCGGACTCGCCTTCCAGTCCTCGACAAGTCTGGCGCCGGGCAGCATCATTCGTGTCAAGATCCCACTGGTTACCCCGGTATTCCAGGCGGTGGGACGTGTGATGTGGTGCCATGCCTGCGGTGATCAGTTCGAGATTGGCATCGAGTTTCTGGATCATGACGATGTGTTTCGTGCACGTATGGTGGAGCAGCTGTGCCATATCGAACATTACCGGCAGCAGGTGCTCGAAGAGGAGGGCCGCCAGCTCAGCAGCGAGCAGGCGGCGGCGGAGTGGATCCAGCGTTTTGCACCGGATTTCCCCGACCCGGATGATGACAGCCGGAGCTGATTCCGGGTAATGTGTGCAGATTTTTCTGCACAAAAAAATGGCGCCGATAATGGCGCCAAAGGTTGCCCGCGGTGCGGGAGGGAGAGAACGAATTATCTGTGCCATGAAACCACGGATTCAGGTGTCTGCCTGCACATAATATTATGGTGCTCTATGGCCGCCGTTACATGGCCAGGGCGATATTGGCCTTGCCGGAGTGTTTGATTTCACTCAACAGCACCTGAGCTTCGTGCAGGCCCTGAGCTGCGGCCAGATCCAGCCAGTAAGCCGCCTGATAGGTGCTGCGTGGTACGCCATTCCCACTGGCATACAGGCGGCCCAGATTCAGTTGGGCCAGTGCATAACCCTGATGTGCCGCCGCGTCATACCATTTGGCCGCCATTTTGATATTCTTGCCCACGCCCTGGCCCTTTTCATACATACTGGCCAAGGTGTTTTGTGCCGTGGCATCGCCCTTCTGGGCGTGCACATCGAATTCAGAGGCGGCGATACTGAACAGGTGGCGGCTTTCACTGCGATCCGCACGGATGCCCTTGGCGCCTTTTTCCAGTAGCTGGCCCAGTTTATAGTAGGCACCGTAATGCCCCTGGGCGATGGCCTTGCGGTACCAGGCAACAGCGGATTTGGCATCACCGCGCTTGCCATACAGCTCACCCAGCGCAAACTGTGCCTGGACGATGCCGCGCTCAGCGGCTTTGCGTGTCCATTTAAGCGTGTCATTATCGAGGTTGGAAGAGTACAGTTTATTTTCGGAGAACAGCCGCATCAGCATGTGTTCGGCGCCGGCATTACCTTCATCGGCACTGTTCATAAACAGGTGGCCGGCCTCCTGAAAATTGCCTACGGCAAAGGCCATCAGGCCATCTTCGTAATTGTCGGCCTGTGCGCTGAAGGCGCTGGCGCCCAGCACCAGGCCGCAGATCAGATGGGTGGCAAAACGGGGTTTGAAGTTCATCACCAGGTCTCCTGTCCTTCGAATAGGTTGTCGCTAAATGAAAAAATGTATGCTGCTACTGCCTTGTGCCCCGTTTGGCGACCCGGAAGGCCGCTTGCTGAAGGCTGGTTTTCTCTTTGTGTGATATTGTTTGCAAACATTATAATTTTCGATAATATCGATTTAATGTGGAAGGTGCTCAGGTTACTGCCTGATTGGCCCGATAATGGTAAAAGACTAGACTATTTTCCATATAAGATTAAATAATTAATAGTCTAGCTATATTCTCAGAATTAGAATAAGGAATGGTGGGTCGTGAAGCTCCAGCAACTGCGTTACATCTGTGAGGTCGCCCGACGTGGGTTGAATGTGACCACGGCGGCAGAACGCCTGTTTACGGCACAGTCCGGGATCAGCACCCAGATCCGGCTACTGGAAGAAGAGCTTGATGTGCAGATCTTCGAGCGCCACGGTAAGCGCCTGACCGGCGTGACACCGACCGGCAAGGGCATCATCGAGATGGCCGAGCGTATCCTCACCGAGTCGGACAACATCCGCCAGCTGGCCCAGCAGGCCAATGACGACAGCCGCGGTACCCTCTCAATCGCCACCACCCACACCCAGGCCTACCATGCCCTGCCACCGGTGATTGCCCGCTTCTCAAGGGAGTACCCGGGTATCACCCTGCGCATCCACCAGGGCGACGTGGCGCAGATCCACGAAATGCTGTTGTCGCGCACGGCGGATGTGGCCATCACCACGGCGACCAAGAACATGCCCAACGAGCTGGTCATGCTGCCCTTTCGCGAATGGAATATGGCCGTCATCACGCCGCAGGATCATCCCCTGACCCGGGAGCCGGAGCTGACCCTGGAGGCATTGGCCCAGTACCCGCTGATCACCTATGACCACAGCGTCTCCGGTCGTTCGGCCATCAATCAGGCCTTTACCGATGCCGGCCTGCTGACCACCATCGCCCTCACCGCGCTGGACGCGGACATCATCAAGAAATACGTCAAACTGGGCCTGGGCGTGGGCCTGATTGCCGAGACAGCGTTGGATGAAACGGAGGATGGCGAGCTGACGGTGCTGGAGGCCGGGCACCTGTTCAAGCCCAGCACCAGCTGCATTTGCGTACACCGTGGCCGCCACCTGCGCAGTTATGTCTACTCTTTTATTACCTACATCACCCCGCAGCTTACCGAGGATGCCGTGGAAGGCATCCTGCACTGGGAATCCTCCAAGGGCGAGAACCGCGCCGTGGAACAGCCCTGACGAATCGTCAGTCCGGCCTTTGCGCCACCAGCAGGGCCTCATTGCGTAGGCCGCGAGTGACATCACCCAGACAACCCTCCTCGCGGTAGACGCGCAGGCGCAGCCCGTCGAACAGCCGCAACAGCTCATTTTCCGCCAGCAGAAACGCCGGATTCGACGGCCCGCCGGGGACGGCCTTGTCGCGGGTGAAGGTCTGGTAAAACAGCAGCCCGCCGGGACGCAGCGCCGCCATCAGCGCCGGGCACAGGCCACGTTCGAGGAAGCGGCTGACGACAATCACGTCGAAACTGCCGGCTGCGGGCGGGGCAACCACCACGTCACGTACCTCGGCGCACAGTGGCAGGCCTTCAGCGTCGGCCTCGGCGGCGAGCCGTTCGATGGCCACCGCCGAAAGATCCCAGGCCCGGGTGCGCAAACCTGTCCGCGCCAATAGCAGGGCATTGCCACCCAGCCCGCAGGCCAGATCCAGCGCCTCCCCCTTGGCGGGCAGCAGATGGCGGTTTTCCGCCAGTACCTCACCCGCCATGGCGGCCCCCGCCTTGCGGTAACGGGTGTCCCACTTGTCGGCCAGCTGGCCTTTTTGCGTAATGTTTGTCGTCGACATCTTGACCCGCCACGGTGATTGCCCAATGATCGCTGGACATTCTAACCAAAAAGCTGCGCCACGCATGGAATCCCGACTCACCGATCTCGAAATCCGCTACGCCCACCAGGAGGTGACCATCGAGGCCCTCAACGAGACCCTGCTGTTGCAACAGCGCAGCATCGACCAGTTACGCGCCGAACTAACACGCATCAAACAGCAACTGCAGGGGTTGAACACGGGCGAAATGGCCTCGGCCGCGGAAGAAACGCCGCCGCCCCATTACTGATGCCGTATTTACCATGAACCTAGATTAATCAGTTGACCGCTTTGAGGTAAGTCTAAGTGTATGGTCATCAACGAATTCACCTGAAAGCCAGACTTCACCTGCAGGGTGAGGACGCTACGACCTGCCCAGCAGCTCTGAGAGCCCGCCTGACTATG
>JAJRWE010000030.1 GCA_024276955.1 Gammaproteobacteria bacterium | reverse complement strand
GGGTAATGATTCAGGTTTTTGACCCGCCTGTTCCCAAGAGTTTTTGTCGGAGCGGGCCATGCCCGCGAAATACGCCTTGCTTGCCACAGATGCGCAGAGGGCACGGAGAAAAACAAAGAAAACAAAGAAAAACAAATCAATTATTTCTCTGTGTTCTCCGTGCCTCTGTGGCAAAGGGTCTTTTATCGCGGACATGACGACCCATTCCTGCGCTAGTAAATGGTCAATCGACAGGCTGCACGGAGCCGGGATTAATCTGTGCGGCGAAGGTCTCGCGCAGGGCCTGAACGGTGTGATCCTGTTCGATGCTGGCCTCGGCCTGACGCTGGCGTGCGGCCCGACGTTGCTTCTGGCGTGTCGCCGGGCTGGTGTTGTCAGTCTGTTCCACGTCGATGCTGAGGGTGACGGTCTCGCCCAGCTGTTGGCTCAGTGCCTCACGCAGCAGATCCTCGCGCGGCTTGCTCAGCAGCTGTGCATGGGCGGGTACGAGACTGAGTGCGAAGTGGTTGCCCTGTCGATCCTTAAGTGCACAGTTCAGCGCCAGCTGCTGGTTGACGCCCTTCAAGCCCAGTGCGGTGGCGAGGCTTTCCCATTCGTCCGGGCCCGGCACCGCCTCGACGGGTGCCGCAGGGGCGGGGGCCGCCGGTGAGGGCTCGGCTACGGCCAGCGTCTCATGTCTATCCGCCGTGGGTGCGGCAGCGGCCTGGGTGCTGCCGTATATGGGGGGGATCTCTTCGTTCATATAGTCCGGCATCGGCGGCGCAGGGTCAGTGACAGGGGAGGGCGCCTGATCCTGTGGGGCGGTGACGGGTGGTGTTTGCGGGGCCGGGCTTTGCCGGATGGTTTGCGGTGCGGCCCTGGTTGCCGTGGTCCGGCTGGATGCATTGCCGGTATTTGCCACCTTTTTCGTCTTTGCCATCCCCGCCTTGCCGGTAAGCTGGGAGCGCACGTCGGCCATGGCACTGGCGCGTCGCGTGGTGTCCATGGCGCGCGGTGCTGCAGGCTGGCTGGCGGTGGGGCTTGGCTGCTGTGGGGCGATGTGGCTTGCCGGCGTCGCGGTTGGAACGGGTTGTGTGGCTGCGGGGCGGGGTGGTGTGTCGTCCCGGCCGGTGTCCGGGCGGAAAGCCAGCATGCGCAGCAGCACCATCTCGAAACCGCCACGCGGAGTGGGGGCGAGGGGCAGGTCACGGCGACCGATAAGGGTGATCTGGTAGTAGAGCTGCACATCTTCCGGCGACAGGCGCTCGGCCAGTGCCAGCACCGCTTCACGGTCGGCCATCTCGTCGTTGACCGCTTCGGGCACGGCCTGCGCCAGGGCGATACGGTGCAGGGTAGAGATCAGTTCGGCCAGCACCCCGGCGAAGTCCGGCGCCTGTTCCGCCAGCTGCGCGATACGCGTGAGCAGGGCGCCAGCGTCACCGTCGGCGAGGCTATTGAGCAGATCAATGACGTGGTGTTGTTCGATGCTGCCCAGCATGCTGCGCACATCAGACTCGCGCAGGGCGCCGCCGCCGAAGGCGATGGCCTGGTCGAGCAGGCTGAGGGCATCACGCATGGAGCCGTCAGCGGCGCGCGCGATGAGACCGAGGGCTGGGGTGTCGAATTCGATGCCTTCCTTTCCCAGCACCATGCCGAGGTGGGTGCGGATCTGCTCCAGCGACAGGTGCTTGAGATTGAACTGCAGGCAGCGCGAGAGGATAGTCACCGGCAGCTTCTGCGGATCGGTAGTGGCGAGCAGAAATTTGACGTGTGGTGGCGGTTCTTCCAGCGTTTTCAACAGGGCATTGAAGCTGCTGTTGGAGAACATATGCACCTCATCGATGAGGTAGACCTTGTAGCGGCCGCGGGTGGGGGCGTATTGCACGTTTTCCAGCAGCTCGCGGGTTTCGTCCACCTTGGTGCGCGAGGCGGCATCCACCTCGATCAGGTCGATATAGCGGCCTTCGTTGATTTCGGTGCAGGTGGGACAGACGCCGCAGGGGGTGGAGCTGATGCCCTGTTCGCAATTCAGCGACTTGGCGAGGATGCGCGCGATGGTGGTCTTGCCCACGCCGCGGGTGCCGGTGAAGAGGAAGGCGTGGTGCAGACGGTCGTTGTCCAGGGCGTTGGTCAGCGCCTGGCGCACATGCTCTTGGCCGACCAATTCTCCGAAATTGCGAGGGCGCCATTTGCGCGCCAGAACCTGATAACTCATGAGATTCGTTACCTGCGTTTGACAGGCTATCTATTCTAGCGGGTTTTGCGACGGGAGGCAGTAGAATGAGGACTGAGGACTGAGGACTGGGGGGGAGGACTGGTTTTTCACTGAGTCCTCGTTGCTTAGTCCTGGCTTTTATAGTCTTCAAAAATGGAGATGGCCCATGCCAGCCACACCCCGGCACACGAATCCACTGCTGCCGCTGCTCCCTTCCGGGTCTGACGGGGTTCACAGTTTATCGTTGCGAGGGGACCGACACGAGCCACCATCGAGACCCGCCGAGTGAGTGGGTCGGCAGGCCGGCCCGTTCAGCGGGCGGCAATGATACCACCAAAACAGGGTTGGCCGGCAAGTGTCGGTGTTGCCGGCTTCTTGATGACCTCCACCATCTGGCCACGGCCAGCTGACCTTACGGACTCGTTACACCGCTCTGCGGTGAAACGTAAGGGGGAACAAATCTCTGCCACGGCTAAAGTGGCGCTCAGCGCCACAAATGCGTACTGCTTGCTTCGTGGGCGAACACCCTAGACGGAGTACTCGTCGAGCACTTCCACTGACTGGCCCACCTCAAACCGCCCCTCACCATCGGCAATCACATTCTGGCCGAAGAAGATCTTGTGATTGCGCAGTCGGTAGCTGGCCAGGGTGCGCAGAGGTTCGGCATCGGCGTGGCGTTCACCCGTGGCGGGGTCGATGGTGGGGATTACGCAGCGGCTGCAGGGCTTGACCACGCGCAGGGTGAGGTCGCCGATGCGCAGGCGTTTCCATTGGTCTTCTGCATAGGGTTCGGCACCGTCGATGACCAGGTTGGGGCGGAAACGTTGCATGGGCAGCGGCTCGTCCAAGCGGCTATTGAGGTCGTTCAGCGAGGCCTGGGTGATGAGCAGGAGGGGGAAGCCGTCGCTGAAGGCGGTGATGTCGCCGGCCTGGGCATAGCTCGGGTCCACGGCGCGCTGGCCGTCGTCGGGGAAATATACCAGCCGGCAGTCGATGCCGAGAAAACGGCTCAGCCAGTCGGCGGCCGCGTCGCCGCAATCGAGGGCGGTGACGCGGTCGTCCCACACGCGGACCTCACGGCTTGGCATTTTTGCTGTATGCGCTATTTCCAGTTCGGTCATGTCCGGCGCCGACAGGCGCAGGCCGGAGGCCAAAGGCTCGGGCTGGATCAGGCACATGCGTGACTGCTCGCGTTGGGTGAGGTAGCGGTTGCGGTCGTCCACCACCATCCAGCGGCGGTCATTGTGCAGGCCGAAGCGCTCCACCGCTGACTGTTGCAGGGCAATGCCGCCGAGGGATTTGACCGGGTAGATGCTGAGTTCACTGACGCGTAGGTTGGACACGCGGCTTCTCCAATGATGCTGTTGTGTTTTGAAGCTGGAAGGTTACTCAGTCGATCTGCGAAAGAACAGGGGCCGGCCCGGATATTTTGTCCCTGGCGGGCGATGCTGTCAGCTGTCTTCGGCCGTGGCCTGCAGCCAGGTATGCCAGGCCTTGAACAGCTCACCGTCCACGGCGCCAACCGCCGCGCGTGCCTGCAGGGCAGGGGTGAACAGGGGTTCGCCCGTCAGGGTGGCGGCATGCCCTCCGGCGCGCTGGAAGATGAAGTGGCCGGCGGCGTAGTCCCACAGGTTCTGTTTGCCGTGCAGATAGAGATGTCCCCGGCCCGCGGCGAGCCAGCACCAGTCAAGGGCCACGGCGCCAAAGCTGCGCTGCGAGGCGTAGGGCGGCGCGGTGGCCAGGCGGGTCACCAGGGATGCCGACAGGCGCTTGAAATCCACCACGGCGGTGGATTGGTGCAGGGCGAGGTCTGCGCGGCCGAGCTGCACGGGATTCCCGTTGAGAGTGACCGCCGTGCCTTCGGCGGCGGCGAAGCATTCGTCACGTACCGGGTCGTAGACCACCCCCAATACCACGCGGTCTTCGTGTATCAGGGCCAGTGATACGGCAAAGTAAGGGATACCGGCGGCAAAGTTGCTCGTGCCATCCAGGGGATCCAGGCACCATAGCGGCTGCCGTTCGGCGAGGAGCCGTGTCTGTTCTGCCGTGGGCATTTCTTCACCGAGCAGGCGGATATGAGGCCACTGTGCTTGCAGGTGGGCGGTGAGGCGCTCCTGCATTGCGAAATCGGCTTCGGTGACGAAACTGCCGTCGGCCTTGGCCTGGCGCGAGACATGAGTAAGGCGGGGCAGCAGCTCTGTCCTCGCGGTGGAGATTACCAAGGACTGTACGCGTTGCAGGTCCGGAATCATGAAGTGGTCAGTGGGCATGGCTGGAAGCACTCTGTGTCAATTTTCGTTAGGCATTCGTCGATGAGGGCGAGCAGGTACTGTTCCAGCGAGTCTTCCCGGATCACCCTGAAACGGACACCGTTGCGATCCCGTTCACGCTTGGCAAAGTGGCAGAAATTCAGCGCCATGATGTTGCTGGAATGCTTCGCGCAGCTAAAAGGAAATGCCGCGTCAGGCATAGATAATATCACCAAAGAAAGCTACGCCATCCATCTGGATGCAAATCTTGTCAGTCTTTATTTCGAGATCCGGCCTTTGCCTTCCACAGACCGCATTCAGTTCACGAATCCAGTGGCCGGAATACTTGCTGTGGGCCAGCGCGTTAAAAAGACCCTGCGACACTTTGTCGCGCGACCATATGTCACTTCTTGCCCTGCCTGTTTCCCGATAGATTTGCTCCCTGAGAGAACCCGTGAAAACGGGCGCTATAGCAAATGGCTTGCGGCCGCAAGCCATATTGGGAGAATCGATGATGTGTATTGTCTCTGTTTCCAGTTTGCGGGCTGGGTGGTCATTGCAATCCCGCTCTTTAGCCATAGCCTGTCTGATCGGTTTGCTGCACGCGCCACTACAGGCCGCGCCCAACCCGATGGATCAGCCTGTGCTGCATCCCGCCATCCCCCTGCTGGATGAGAGCGGCGTCCATGTGCTCGATAGCGGCAAGCCTTACAGTTCGAAAGTGACCTGCGGCACCGGTGGCTGTCACGATTACAATTCCATCACTCACGCCTTCCACATCGAGACGGGGCGCGAGGAAACAGCCGATGATTTCGGCGCCCGGCGTGGCCTGCCGCAACTGGTGGGCCCCGGCTATTTCGGTGGCTACAACTGCATGGGTGGCAACAATCCGGAGCGGCTGGCAAAAAAACTCAACGCCAGCGCAGACGATTTCGGGGATCTGGGGTCTGCAGGCTGGGTGCAGCGTTGTGCGGGTTGTCACGCCGGTGGCGGCTGGATGGAGAAGGACCGCAATGGGCGCCGCTATGACGAGGTTGATCCCGCCACGGTTACCGAATTCGACGGCGACTACTACAATCGCGGCACCGATGAGAACAATCAACCCACCGGCTCCATGGATACCGTGGCCCAATGGGACTGGCAGAAGAGCGGCGTGGTGGAGAACGACTGCCTGATCTGCCATGTAGACTTCAAGGCCCTCAAGAGCTTTGGCGACCAGCCAATTATGTTGAGCCACGGCAAACCCGTAGCCAATCCCAAGCCCCTGGATCTGTTCAAGAGTGTGCGCAGAAATGAACTGATCCGTGGCGGCGGATTCTTCCGTTACGCCAATAGCGCCATCCTTGGCTATATCAACCTTAATCTTTCGGCGGACCCGGCAGCGGATCAGGCCGTTCTGAACGGCTTCCAGCGTGATTTGGCCGCAGACAATATCCTGCAACTGGATGTTGAAGGCCTGCCAGTGCCAAATTGGAATGCCGCAGCGTTCACCAATGGCAAGGTGTCGATCCCGATGCTGCGCTTCCCGGCCAACGACAATTGCATGCTGTGTCACCGTACCAGCAACTCACGGCGTGGCTTCTACGGCTTTGGCGAGGGTGCAGAGGCGGTCTATGACGAAGACGGCGCGCTGGTCGAGGACTATCAGGACGACGTGCACAAGGGCAAGCTCTGGGCCGAGGCCAATGGTGAAGAGCGTACTATCGAAAACTGCAACGCCTGTCATGCACGTAACTACTACAAGTCTCCCGCAAGTAATGTGGATCTGGATGCCACGCATAATTTCCTCAAGGGCAATTCCGACATGGACGTGCGCAACGATCTCGACTACGCGCCCAACGCCAAGTCCTGTGAATATTGCCACAACGATGCCGAGAGCCCATCCATTCCCTCGGGTCAGGCCGACATGCTCAGTGCCCATCTGGAGCGCTGGAAGCACAGCAGTGATTTGGCGGGTTACCCTCAGAGCGCCCTGGCCCGTATCACCCAGACCCATCTGGACGTGGTGAGTTGTCAGGCCTGCCATATCACCGGCAAGAAATCCCGCGGTCGGCCGATGAATCCGCTCTACCGCTACCGCCAGGCGGAAGATGGCACGCTCAAGATCGTGCCGTATAACCCGAAGGCGCGCTATTTCTGGAGAGACAAGAACAGCGGCCGGGTGCTGAACAAGACCGAACGCAGCAGTGTCTTTGAGATACGCGGTGGTGATGGCGGCGAGATGGATATGGGTGACGACATGTATGGCGTGATCGTCGACCCAGTGAGCGGCGCGGAACTGGCAAGGGTGAGCGTGCGGATGTCGCACGGCAGTTGGCGTTTCGGTGACCCGAAAGACTACGCGGGTTTCCTGGCCCTGAAGAGTGCCTATGACAAGCTGCTTGTCAAAAAGGGCGAGACTAATCCGGATACAGTACTGGTCTGGAGCGAGATCAATGCCTACCTGATGTCGCACAATACCCGTCCTGCTGTGTCCTCGGTACAGTGTGAGGCGTGTCACAGTCGCAAGCAGAATAATTCGTTCAGCGCCTTGCTGTCGGCGGATGGCCTGCTGGGTGAGGGTAACAGCAGGACCGTTACCACCTTGCTTGACCCACGTCTGATCAGCGAGGGACTGGTGATCCTTGATCAGCCCTACATGAAGGTCGATGAGGCCGGTGTGGTGACCGAAAACGTTGCCGACATTCTCTACGCCACCAAAGTGGACCCCTCGATGACCGCCCTGCGCTCGGCAAGCGCCGATGTAGTGACCGGTATCCTGACGCCCATGAGCGCCAGCGCCGGTATTGAGGAGGCAGGCATTGATGAGACCCTGGCGGCATTGTTAACGACCGGTGAAACTTATGTCTTCTGTCCCAGTTACGGTGATCGTGACTTGCGGGCCGTGGCGCTCATCACGGAGGCCAATGGCCAGAGCGATCTACTGTTCCCCACCTACCGTATGCAGATTGCCTTCGCCGACAGCACGGTGTCGGCTGCCGCCGCGGCTACAGAGC
>JAJRWE010000233.1 GCA_024276955.1 Gammaproteobacteria bacterium | reverse complement strand
ATCCAGTCCTGGTCATAGGTTCCGGCATACTTCAACCGTGACGCCCAGCCGCGCCCGATGACACCGAAGGCCATTGGCTGGTATTCGCCACCAGGCATGGTAATGGGGCGATTGACTTCTTCGGTATTGGGCATCGGTGTGCCGTCCACCAGTTCACTGGCCAGTCGCGCATGGTAGCCCTTGCCCACCGGATTGGGCATATAGGCGCTGTGCTTGCTTTCATCTTCATGAAAATTATCGAGGCCACCGAAAGCCACATCATAGGTGATCGGCATGACATCGAACCGGCCAGGGCTCCCTGGAGAAATGGCAATTCCCGCATCCCAGTAACGCTCCCCAACCACATAAAAGGTCTTGGTAAGAGACCCCACCTTCAACCCCACCTGCACCCTGTCGACAAGGCGCCCCTGTGGCGCGTAGGCACTGCCATTCAGCAACACGTCACAGCGATGTTTGATCGGGGCGTAATCCACTTCGTAAAGCGGCGCGGAGAAGCCCGGTTCGCCAGCAAAGGTGTCCGCATCAATCAATGGTACCTGCTCTTCCGCCAGTTTGGGCTCTTCCCCCTGTTGCGGAATAATGAAAGTCCCCTTGATCACCACCACCAGCATTTCCCGGCCATCGGGTTTCATGCCCATGGTGTAGCCTGCCTGCATGCCTGTGGAATTGAGAAGATCCATAAATTTATATTTTTACAATTTCAGTTTCTTCAGCTGAATTATTCTTTTCGATGCGAATGCCCAGCGAAGCATTGTAGGGCGGATAAGTGAAACGTCATCCGCCGGAGGCTGGTCAAGTGGCGGATGACGCTGCGCTTATCCGCCCTACCATTCCCTGGCAAGTAGTATTTGCAAATACAAAGACTATGACATAAATGCTTGTAGCCTTTCATCCTCCGGTCCTATCATCCATCATATAAAGACGAGGGAACTATCGTTAAATATACGCTTTTTTCTCTGTATCGCGTATTTCAATTGATCTGCACCGACCCGCCCTTGATGCGATTGACACCGGAAGAGCGGCTCAATACATAAGCGCCCCTCAGAATAACCTTGCCTGCCTTGGTCAGGGTGATGCTGGCTTTGCCGCATTTCAGGGTGATGTTTTGCCGGGCGGACAGAACAATGCTCTCACCATCCAGTTCGGCTGTCGTCGGCTCATCTTCCCGGGTGGTTTTTTCCATGTCGGCCTGTTGTATCTTGCCGATGATCAGCGGCAGGTGGGGATCTCCTCCTTCAAACAGCAATGCCACTTCACAGCCGATGTCCTCGGTTTGCATTTGCACCGTACTGCGCGCTGAAATTGCCGTTTCCTGGTCATTGCCGGGGAAGGCCACCAAAGGCTGCCCCTGGTTGTCGATACTCAGAAAAAGTCCAATCACCACACCATCGATTTTCTGCGTAATGGGTGCATCATCAGTTGTTACATCATCGCTTTGCATGGCTGATTCTCCTCTGATCATTCAGCAATTGAACAATCCAGACTGGGTTAATTCTGCAGGATTTTTTTACCCTTCATGGTGATATCCTTGGACGCCTTGACGTTGATTTCCCCTGAACCCTTCACGGTTATATCCTTGCCAACTATCTGTATCGTACCATCCTTCTTCATGGTAATACTGGCCTTGCCGGTCTTGATCACCACCGAGTCGCCGGCATCGATGACCAGGTTCTTGCCCACCTTGACAGTCCGGTCGTCGCCAATGGTTTCACTCTGGTTCTTGCTCACCGACACGGTGTGGCTGGCGCCGTAGTCCTCGCTGACATCGCCGCCCACGGTGGTGGATTTGGTCGCGCCCACCTGCTGGGTTTTCGAGGCGCCGACGCTTTCGTTCATGGCCGCGCCGACGGTCACCTGGTAGGCGGCGCCGATGGTCAGTTCCTTGGCCGCGCCAATGGTTTCCGCCTTGTTGATGGCAATGGTTTCGGTCTTGTTGCTGCCGATGGTGACGGTGCGGTTGCTGCCGATGGCGATGGTCTCGTTGCTGCCTACCGTCTCGGTGCGATCGATACCGATGGCTATGGTTTCGTTGGAACCCACCTGTTCGGTGCGGTTGCTGCCGATGGTGATGGACTCGTCGACACCGACGGTTTCGGTGCGGTTGTTGCCGATGTTGATGGTTTCGTCGTTGCCGACGTCTTCAGAGCGGTCATGGCCCACCGAGGTGGTTTCATCGTTTTCCACGACATTGTTCTGGTCCTTTTCGGCGTGGATATAGACCTCTTCCTCGCCCTTTTTGTCCTCGAAGCGGATTTCGTTGAAATTGGCGCCGCTGCCGCCCTTGGAGCTGCGGCTCTTGATGCCGCTCTGGGTTTTGTTGGCGGGCAGTTCATAGGGCGGCGTCTGGTCGCCGTTGTACACCCGCCCGGTGATGATGGGTCGGTCCGGGTCGCCTTCCAGAAACTCCACGATCACTTCCTGGCCGATGCGCGGTATATGAATGCCGCCCCAGGTCTTTCCCGCCCAGAGCTGTGATACCCGCACCCAGCAGGAGGAATTTTCATCCTTCTTGCCATAGCGGTCCCAGTGGAACTGCAGCTTCACCCGGCCGTGTTCGTCGGTATAGATTTCATCGCCACCGGGACCGACCACAACTGCGGTCTGTGGCCCCTGCACGATTGGCGCCGGTGTGATGCGTGCAGGTCGGAACTGGGTTTTACTTTCGATGACGGTAAAATCATTGCTGTAGGCGACGCCGGATTCGCCCTCTCCGGCTTCGAAGCTTTCCGCATGGATGTTGTGGCTGACCGAAATCACCAGATATTCCCGGTTCTGATCCTCGCGGGGATAATTGCCCAGGGCAAACAGACCACCGTTCAACAGGCCCCGGACATCACTCTGCCCCTGCGCCTGCTCATACTGGGCGTGCAGTTCCTCGATGCGCACCCGGGCATAGCTGCTGCCATCGGAGGATTGCACATATTCACCGGGGTAGTCATAGATTTCATAGTCGGCCCTGCTGTGCTCGCGGGGGATGCTGGAATTGACATTCTGGTCGGTTTTCGGGCGCAGACAGTCATAGTCATTGAGTGCGTAGGCCCCGGGCTGTATCTGTTTGGAGAGATACCAGCCGTCGATGCGTTCCTCATCACGAACCGCCACCTGGTCCGGGGGATAATAGGGGATTTCCTCGTAATTGGCGATGATCTCGTGGGAGCTGTAGCCGTCGCCGAGGATCAACGTATGTTTGCCGTCTTCATGAGTGAAGTAATAGTAAATGCCTTCCTGTTCCATCAGCCGGCTGACGAAGTTGAAATCCGTCTCGCGGTACTGCACGCAGTAGTCCCAGGTCCGGTAGCTGCCGCTGAGCTTGTCTTCCAGATCGGTGAAGCCCAGTTCCTTGAACACTTCCTTGATGATATCCGGCACGGT
>JAJRWE010000232.1 GCA_024276955.1 Gammaproteobacteria bacterium | reverse complement strand
GGGCGGGCCATGACAAATACCGGTTGTCCGTGTACGGCAATGCGGCCAACCTCCTGCCAGGTTTTTTGCTCGATCACTAACACCTCATGACGGCCGACGGCGGGCACGAACAATAAATCTCCCGCCGCTGCCCAACCTTCCAGGTGTGGCATCTTGTAGACCGGCAAGGCCTGCTCGCCACGTCCATAGCCTCCCAGAATACGCTTCACGCCGGCGTCCAGGTTCCATAAATCCAGTAGGGCAAGGCCGTCTTCGCCGAACAGGCCGGCAATGTAGTAGCGGCCATCCGGCGTAATGAGGCCGTCATAGGGAAATTTGCCGATATCCCTGAATTTGCGGACTTGCGGATTTGCGGGGTCGTGCATGTCGACCACCCAGGTCTCGCCCGCATCCCACAGACTGAAGACGAAACGTTGGCCGGGAGCATCCACCAGCCCCACCACCTTGGAGCGTTCGCCATCGTTGCCGTACACGGCCGGGATATCGGCAAGCATCACCAGTGTTTCCGCGTCAAATATCTTTACTCCGCCGGGCTTGTAATTGCTGACCGCGATCAGGCGGCCGTCCTGGGAGATGGCGCCGCCGATGCTGTTGCCGCCCTGCACCACGCGCTTGACCAGCCTCCCACGCAGGATATCCACTTTGGACAGGCCGCCATCACGCCCAAAGACATAGGCATAGCGCTCATCGCGGGAGAATACCACCGAGGCGTGTGACAGGTTGCCCAGTCCCTCCACGCGGGAGAGCTGGGTGTGGTGGGTGGTCTCCACCACCAGGGCGTTGCCGGCGGCGCGTTCGATGATGATTCCCATATCACCCGTACCACGCAGGGGGGTGATATCTAACTGGGAACAGGCAGTTATCAACAGCGATGCCAGTATTACGCCCAGGGTGAAACGGAAACGGTGCTTATTGGCCATCAAATATTCCTTGTAGCATGCTTTTTACCAACCATGCGACCTCGTCCTCGCTGAGGATGGGGCGCCAGGGAGGCATGGCCGTGTTGGGGATGCCGTCGAGTATGACATCACGCAACCATTCGGGGGGTTTGCCGGATAGGTCGGCGGGCAATAGCGGTGGGCCAAGGCCCCCCTCCAATGTCAGTCCATGGCAGGAACCGCAATCCTGTTGGAGCAGATGGATCAGTTCGCCCTGGCGGGCGGCAGAGATCCCCTTTTCCTGTGCATGCAGTGATGTGGGAGGCAGCGTCAGAAACACGACCGAAAAAAGTGTTACAACAAAAAAGATAGGCCGCATAGAGATTTTTGTATGGCCTAGTTTCCTGCACTGGCGCAGAGACCATCTGCGTCCTGGGTGCATGAAAGACTTGATACATGTGATTCCAGATAACCCAGTTCCTCGGCGAGCGTGACGACACGTCCAATAACTATCAGTGAGGGAGGGCGGAAGTCAAGTTCATGTGCCCGTTGCGTGATATCGGCCAGGGTGGCGATGCAGTGCCGCTGTTTGGGGTGGGTGCCATTTTCGATAACCGCCGCCGGTGTCGCTGCGGGCAGGCCGGCGGCCATGAGTTTTTGAGTGATTTCGGGCAGATGTCCGAGCCCCATATACACCACCAGGGTGGTGTCGGGATCGGCCAGGCTGGCCCAGTTCAGGTTGAGTGGCTGATTGGCCTGACAGTGTCCGGTAACGATACGCACCCCCGTGGACAGACCGCGATGGGTGAGCGGGATGCCGGCGTAGGCGCTGCAGCCTGCGGCCGAAGTAATGCCGGGAATGATCTCAAAAGAAAAACCATGGTCACGTAAATATTTTACTTCTTCGCTGCCGCGGCCGAAGATGAAGGGATCGCCGCCTTTCAGTCGTACGACCTGGCGCCCTTTGCGGGCCAGATTCACCAACAGGCTGTTAATCTCATCCTGGGTCATGTGGTGGCGCCCTGCGGCCTTGCCGACATAAATGCGTTTGGCGCCCGTGGGGAGAAGCTCAAGAATGGCCGGGGAGACCAAACGGTCATAGACAGTGACATCCGCCTGGCGAAGGATCCGCTGTGCCTTGACGGTCAATAACTCGGGATCGCCAGGACCGGCTCCCACCAAGTAGACATCAGGTTTGTTGTTCATGCTTCACCCCACCTCTTTTTGAAGTTAACGAACAATTATATTTTTTCCAGCATTCCCTGCCTGCTTGTGTTTCAGGGAGTTACAAAGTTGATAAAAAAGGGGGGTAATAAGGATCTATTACCCCCCTGAGCTTACACCCGCTTAGTAGATATCGTTCTGGGTGTTCTTGACATTGAACTTACCGGTCGGGGTGATCAGGCGCTTGTCCTTGATGACATTTTTGACCTTGCGGGTCTTGTCGTCATACACCACGATGGCGGATGTCTCCGTCTCACCATTCCAGATCGAGATCCAGACCTCGTCACCGGCGGCATTGTACTCAGGTTGCACGGCGCGACCGCCGGTCAGTCCTGCGTCCTTGACGACGTTGATCGTCTTGAAGCCCGCCTTGAGATTATTGATGTCAAATACCGCCACGGAACCGTAGGTTTCTGAGTCCGGATTCAGTGGCGCATCGACCCACAGGTTCTTGGAATTTGGATGGGTCTTGATAAACAGCGAGCCGCCACCCAGGCCTGTGAGGTTGTCCACCACCTTCCATGCATGCTGCTTATGCTTCACGGGATCGGTGCCGATGATGGCGATGCTGTCATCACCCAGATGACTGGTGGCCCAGACGGGACCATACTTGGAGTGGGTGAAGTTGGCGCCACGGCCCGGATGTGGAATCTCCCCGACCTTGATGTTCTTCACCAGTTTGGAGGTCTTGGAGTCGACCACCGAGATGATATTGGATTTGTTCGCCGCTGACATGAAGTAACGGTGGGTGCGATCCCAGCCGCCATCATGCAAAAACAGGGCCGCATTGATGGAGGTTACCTTGAGGTTATCAATATCGGAGTAGTCCACGGCGAGGATCTTGCCGGCTTCCTTGATGTTGACGATGAACTCAGGCTTCTCATGTGAGGCGATGATGGCTGCCACGCGTGGCTCGGGGTGATATTCATTGTTGACATCCATTCCCCGGGTACCTTCGATGCGTAGCGGCTCCAGGGTCTGACCATCGGTAATGACGTATTGCGGCGGCCAGTAGCAGCCGACGATGCCGTACTTGTCTTCCCAGCCCTTGAATTTGGAGGTTTCCACCGAGCGGGCCTCCATGCAGGGGTCCAGTTCGGCCACCTCGTCCGGCTTTTCCATCCACAGGTCGATCATGACCACCTTGCCGTCGCGGCCGACCACATAGATATAACGACCGGAGGCGGACAGGCGTGAAATGTGCACGGCATAACCGGTATTCACGACACTGATGATCTTCTTGGTGTCGCCGTCGATCAAGGCGACCTGGCCCGCATCACGCAGGGTGACCGAGAAGATATTTTCCAGGTTGTAGTTGTTCATCGGCTTTGTGGGTCGCTTATTCGGCGGTATGATAAGCTTCCAGGTTTTCTTGATTTCCGCCATGCCCTTTTCGGGGGGCTGGGGCGGCTCGTGTTGCAGATAGCGGGCCAGAATTTCGATGTCCTTGGCGTTCAGTTCCAGTTCCCAGCCGGGCATACCGCCCTCGGTGCCATAGGTAATCATTGCATTCAGCGCTTCGGTGCCGCGCTCCAGAGTAATGTCCGTAGTTAGCGGTTTGCCGGTTGCACCCTTACGCAGTACGCCATGACAGCCAGCGCAGCGTTCAAAGTACAGCTTTGTACCTTGGTTAAAGTCAGTCTCGCTCATTTTTGGAGCGCCGGCAAAGGCCGTCCCTACAGACAGTTGCGACGCCAGGGTCAATACGGCGCCAGTGATCACTAGTTTACCAATTCTCATTTTATCGCTCCTCCTGTAACCTGTAATAGGTCGTTCCCATACAAGAAATGCTTGCAAGTAAATAAAATCATAGACTCTCTTTAATCCTCTCCATAACAACTTCATTGCACTACAACAGTCCTTTTCTGCGTTGTACTATACCGAGTATGAAAGATTCAAGCCTGTATACCTTGATGTAAGTCAAGCGAATATGACTTCTATTGTTCGTGCATTCATCCGCAGTTTTCCTGATGTGCCCTAACCTTTTTGTACACTCTCAAGGCTGAGTAAATGTTTAAAAACAACAACAAGGACGAAAAAGCGAATAATATTGCCAGTGGATACAGAAACCATATGGGTTTAAGCACTGCACTGAGGAACAAAAACAGTGAAAATCCATGCAGATAAAATTGTCGGTGGGCCCACTGATCCGGGATGATTTCCTTCATGTTGGGCAGTCTGATTCGAGCGCTGTTTTGACTCTGCAAGTGCAGCCAGACGAGGAAGGGAACGATCTTGTAAAGCATGCCATTGATCACTGATAGCACAAAGCCGACGATAAACAGGGTGCCGAGCAGATACCCAAACCTTTGCCAGTCCGCCAGTGCCGGCCAAAGTTG
>JAJRWE010000231.1 GCA_024276955.1 Gammaproteobacteria bacterium | reverse complement strand
CAACTCAACGACGACATGGGCACCGGCATCGTCATGGTCACCCACGACCTGCAGTTGGCGCAGCGCATGGATACGGTGCTGACCCTGCGCGAGGGCCTGTTGGCCGGGGAGTAAGGAAGAGAGATTGCGCGTTGGTTATTTCTTTTTGGCGTTGTCTGTTTCGGCCTGAAAGGCGGCAATGATCTCTGCCTCGCGCGCTGCGCGGCGTTTTTTGCGGCGCTGCTCCCAGCTCCGCTGTACCAGTCGTCGCCAGGTAATCTGAATGGTGATGTAGCCCACCGCGGCGCTGACGCTGCCACAGATAAGGCTGCCCAGAAACAGGGGCTTCCAGATCAGTGATAACTCCTGGGCAATCCATCCGGCGGTAAATTCAAATTCAACACCCAGTGCCGGCGTGCCGAGCACCCATGTGCCCACCAGATAGGAAAAATAAAAGATAGGCGGTATGGTGATGGGGTTGCTGATCCACACCAGGGCGACGGAAATGGGCAGGTTAACGCGGACGAGGATGGCGCCGATGGCGGCCAGCAACATCTGCAATGGCACCGGCCAGAAGGCGAAGAACAGGCCGACGGCGAAGGCGCCGGAGACGGAACGGCGATTCAGGTGCAGAATGTTGGGGTCGTGCCGCAAAGGGCCCAGGCAGCGCAGACACTTGTGATCGCGGATTTTTTGCGGATCCGGCAGGTAGCGTTTGATGATGCGTCTGGGCATTGAAGCTCGGTGATGCCTGATTGGAGTATGGGTTATATAGCGTCCGGCCATTATCCATCTTTTAGAGCCGGTTAACACAACTTTCAAGTTCCTGAATCTGTGGCTTCAGGAAGTGATCAGGGAGAGGCGGAAACATGCGCGCCGCGGCGCTGAGTTTCCTGGCGGGAACATGGATGTTGCAGCAGCTGGCCAGTCTGCCGGACTGGCGCTGGCTGTTACTGCTGCCTGTTGTCTTGCTATTTCTCTGCCTGGCACCGGTGGCACGGCTCACGCTGATGCGCGTGGCCGGGTTTGCCCTATTGGGCTTTCTCTGGGCCGCCGCCATGGGTCATGTCATGTCCGCCGGCGGGCTGGATCCTGCGCTGGAGGGCAGAGATGTGCGGGTGGAGGGGACGATCGTTTCCCTGCCAGACACGCACGGGGGGCGCAGCCGCTTTCAGTTTCAGGCCGAACGATTGTGGCTCGATGACGAGTCTTTCCCGCCTCCCGGTAAACTACTCCTGAGCTGGTACCGTGATGCGCCGCCCCTACGGGTGGGTGAGCGCTGGCGCCTGCGGCTGCGCCTCAAACAGCCCAACGGTTTTATGAATCCCGGCGGCTTCGATTACGAGGGCTGGCTGTTCGCTCAGGGCATCCGTGCCAAGGGCTATGTGCGCAAGGCGCAGACCGACGACGAGAACCAGCGCCTGCAAGCGGCCTCCGGCCTCCTCGTTGACCGCCTGCGTCAGACCCTGCGCGACGGCATTCGCACAACGCTCGCCGGGCATCCACAGACCGGGCTGGTGACGGCGCTGGCGGTGGGGGATCGCTCGGCCATTGCGGATGCGCAGTGGGACATGCTGATCCGCACCGGCACCAATCACCTGCTGGCCATCTCCGGTCTGCATGTGGGGCTGGTGTCGGGGATGGTCTTCTTCCTCATGCGCTGGCTGTGGAGCCGCTCCGCCCGCGCCAGTCTGCGCTGGCCCGCGCCCAAGGCCGGAGCGGTGGCGGCCCTGTTGGCGGCGACCACTTACGCCGCACTGGCCGGTTTCGCCGTGCCCACCCAGCGTGCGCTGGTGATGGTAGCGGTGGTGATGGTGGCGCTGATCCTGCAACGCCAGACCCGTCCCTCGTCACTGCTGGCGCTGGCTCTGTTGGTGGTGCTGGTGGTTGATCCGCTGGCGGTGCTGGCGCCGGGCTTCTGGCTTTCCTTTGCCGCCGTGGCGGCGATCCTGCTTGGCATGTCGGGCCGGGTCGGCGGCACGCGTGGCTGGCGCAGCTGGGGGCGGGTGCAATGGGTGGGGACCTTGGGCCTGCTGCCGCTGCTGATCCTGTTGTTTCAGCGTGCCTCGCTGGTAGCGCCACTGGCCAATCTGCTGGCGGTGCCCTGGGTGAGCATGCTCACGGTGCCGTTGACCCTGCTGGGGAGCCTGTTGTGGCTGCTGTTTCCCACCCTGGGTGGCTGGCTGCTGAGTGCGGCGGCGTGGAGCCTGTCGGCCCTATGGTGGGTGCTGGAGTGGCTGGGGGCATGGTCTCTGGCTCAGTGGACGCAATCGGCGCCATCGGCATGGGCGGTGGCCTGTGCACTGGTCGGGGTGATGCTGTTGATTCTGCCGCGCGGCTTCCCGGCCCGCTGGCTGGGTTGGGTGTGGTTGCTGCCGCTGCTGGTCGTGCGGCCCGCGATGCTGCCGCCCGGCGAGGCCGAATTCACCCTGCTGGATGTGGGGCAGGGGCTGGCGGCGGTGGTGCGTACCCACCGCCATGTGTTGGTGTTCGACACGGGGCCGCGCTTTCCCAGCGGCTTTAATACCGGCGAGGCGGTGATCGCGCCCTTTCTGCGCCAGCAGGGGCTGGCGGGGCTGGATCTGCTCATCGTTAGCCACGGCGACAATGATCATATCGGTGGCGCGACGGCGCTGGCGGATGAATGGCCGCCGGGACGGGTGCTGAGCAGCGTGCCGCAGCGGCTGGTGGAGCTGGGGGCCGAGCCCTGCCTCGGTGGTATGCGCTGGAATTGGGACGGGGTCGATTTTGAGCTGCTGCATCCGCGGGTGGATTACGCCGCTGGTAGCCGGCAAAGTAATAACCGCTCCTGTGTGCTGCGCGTGACGACCGCCAGCGGCAGTGTGCTGATTCCCGGCGATATCGAACAGCCTGCCGAGACACATCTGCTGGCAAGTGGGCCCAACAGATTGGCTGCCGACGTGCTGGTGGTGCCGCATCATGGCAGCCGAACCTCGTCCAGCGAGGCCTTTATCGATGCCGTAGCGCCGCGGTTCGCCCTGTTTCCGGTGGGCTATCGTAACCGCTATGGTCATCCCAAGGCCGACATTGTCGAGCGATACCGGCAGCGGGATATCCGTCTGCTCGACAGCGCCAGTCACGGTGCGATCCGTTTTCGCCTTGGCGGGGAAGGGGGGCTTCGTTTGGTGGACACCTGGCGGCAGTCTGCGCGGCGTTATTGGCATCGGTTACCGGGTGAATGAGTATTTTTTGCCACAGAGGCACTGAGTACACGGAGTTTTCTTATCTGTTCTGCCCGGCGCAGCAGCGAAACAATTGGATTGATTTGCAGCAAGAATGAGGTGACGCGGAGCGCCACAGGATGCGTGACACCGCGGAACGGTGTCACGAGCTGAAAAAACCTCTGTGTACTCAGTGCCTCTGTGACAAGCAAGAAAAAAGCCCGTAGCGTGCGCTGTACGCATGGTGGCACCGAAATTGCTCAATGGCGAAAGAAACGGAATTTTGCTGCACTTACCCGTGCCTCTGTGGCGAACAGAAAGCATCATACGGCGTACGGAATCTTCCGGCTATCTGGCGTCTCTGTTACAGTAACGCCCAATCTGAAAGTAAGGAAAATCCAACGTGTTCGAGATCGTGCAATCCGGCGGCTGGCTGATGCTGCCGATCATTCTCTGTTCCATTATCGCCCTGGCCATCATTGGCGAACGGCTGTGGTCACTGCAGCGTAAACGCATCACCCCAAAGCACTTGGTGGCGCAGATCTGGCATTTGCATGCCAAGGGCCAACTGACCCCGGAGCAGATCGAAAGTGTGCGTAAGAGTTCGCCGCTGGGGCGCATCCTCGCCGCGGGCCTGGCAAACATGAAGCATGACCGTGAGATAATGAAAGAAAGCATCGAGGAAACCGGCCGTCATGTGGTGCACGAGCTGGAACGCTATCTGAATTCCCTGGGCACCATCGCCGCCATCACACCACTGCTGGGGTTGTTGGGCACCGTCATCGGCATGATCAAGGTGTTCAGCGTGATCACCTCGCAGGGCGTGGGTAATCCCGCCGTGCTGGCCGGCGGCATCTCCGAGGCGCTGATCACCACCGCGGCGGGGCTTTCCGTGGCCATCCCCAGCCTGATGTTTTACCGCTATTTCCGTGGACTCATCGATGGCCTGGTGGTGTTCATGGAGCAGGAGGCCATCAAACTGGTGGAAGTGATTCACGGTGAGCGTGAGACTGAGGTCGGCACGGGAGAGTCCGTTCAGTGAATATCGGCTCTAACCGCAAGGAAGAACTGGACGTCAACATTACGCCGCTGATCGACGTGGTGTTCCTGCTGCTGATCTTCTTTATGGTTTCCACCACCTTCGAGCGTGAATCCGAGATCGAGATCGTGCTGCCGCAGGCGGCCGCCAACGTGGTGCCCGCGGATGATTTTGCATTAGAAGTGACCGTCGATGCCGAGGGCACTTTTTACGTCAACGGCAAGCGGGTCATCAATTCCAAGATCGAGACACTGAAGAAGGCCATGCAGGAAGTGGCGGGTGATCGCAAGGATCCACCGATCATTCTCAGCGCCGACGCGCAGACCCCGCATCAGGCGGTGATCACGGTGATGGACGCCGCGCGCCAGCTGGGTTTTGTGCATCTCAATTTCGCCACCGTCAAATCCAACCAAGAATAGCGGGTTTCCGCATTATGTCTGGCGATTTCCACACACAGCATCCGGCCGGTCAGCAGCAGACGCCGGGGCAGATCTACCGGCGCCTGCTGGGCTATGCCTGGCGCGACTGGCCGATCCTGCTGTTCGCCATTTTCGGCATGGCCGTGGTGGCCGCCACCGAGACCGGTTTTGCGTGGCTGATGAAGCCGATGCTGGACGGCAGTTTCGTTGACAAGGATCCGGCGGTGATCCGTTGGATTCCCTGGGCGCTGCTGGGTATCTTTCTGATTCGTGGCCTCGCCAGTTTTGCCGCCAACTACGGTATGCAGAAGGTGGGGCGCAGCATTATCCACGACCTGCGCCAGCAGATGTTCGCCAAGCTGATGCGCCTGCCGACGGCCTTTTACGACAATAACGCCGCCGGCCAGTTGACCTCGAAACTGATCTACGACGTCGAGCGCGTGGCCTCGGCGGCCACTTCGGCGCTGACGGTTGTGGTGCGCGACAGCCTGACCATCCTGGGTCTGCTGGGCTTCATGTTTTACACCAACTGGAGGCTGGCGGTGGTGTTCCTGTTTCTTGGTCCGCTGATCACGGTGCTGGTGGTGTTTGTCAGCAAGCGTTTCCGCCGCATCAGCAAGCGTATTCAGGATTCCATGGGCGATGTGTCGCAGTTGTCCCAGCAGATCACCGAGGGGCATCGCGTGGTGAAGATCTTTGGAGGCCAGGCCTACGAGGAAAGGCAGTTCGGCGGAGCCAATGAATACAACCGCAGCCAGAACATGAAGATGGCCATCACCAGCGCCCTGAGTGTGCCCATCTCGCAGTTTCTCGGCGCCTCGGGGCTGGCGGTGATCCTGTTCATCGCCACCTCGGATGCCATGATTGAATCCCTGAGCGTCGGCACCTTCATGTCTTTTGTCACCGCCAGCATGTTGCTGCTGGCGCCCATGAAGCGCCTGACCATGGTGCAGTCCACCATACAACAGGGCATCGCCGCGGCGCAGAGTGTCTTTTTTCTGTTGGATGAGGAGGGCGAGAGGGATACCGGCGGCCGGCACATCGAGCGCGCCCGGGGGCGGGTCGAGTTCTGCGATGTGACGTTTACCTATGACCCGGCCAAGGGCAAGGTGCTCGATGGCGTGAGCTTTACCGCCGAGGCGGGGCAGGCGGTGGCCATCGTCGGCCGTTCCGGCAGCGGCAAGTCGACCCTGGTGGGCCTGCTGCCGCGTTTCTATGACCTGAGCAGCGGTGAGATCACCCTCGATGGCATTCCGATTCAGGAACTGAGCCTCGATAGCCTGCGCGCGCAGATTGCCCTGGTGAGCCAGGACATTATTCTCTTCAACGACACCATTGGTAACAACATCGCCTACGGTGCGCTGGCCGGCGCCGATGAGGCGGAGGTCATCCGTGCCGCCGAGGCGGCACATGCCATGGAGTTCATCCGCAAGCTGCCGCAGGGCCTGGATACCCGGGTGGGTGACAAGGGCGTGCTGCTGTCCGGTGGCCAGCGCCAGCGTATCGCCATTGCCCGCGCGCTGCTCAAGGATGCACCGATCCTGATTCTGGACGAGGCGACCTCGGCGCTGGACAGCGAGTCCGAGCGCCACATTCAGGCCGCGTTGAATGTGCTGATGAAGGGCCGCACCACCCTGGTGATCGCCCATCGCCTGTCGACCGTGGAGGGCGCCGACAGGATTCTCGTGCTGCGTGGCGGGCGCATCGTCGAGTCCGGCGCCCATGCCGAGCTGCTGGCGGCGGGGGGGGATTACGCCGCCCTGTACCGCATGCAGTTCAACGAATCCTCGCCCGCCAGCGCTGACTGAACCGACAAGGTTGTGTAGCCGTGAAGGGCATCGAGTCACACTGGTATCGCACCAGCCCGCTTACCCTGTTGCTGCTGCCGCTGTCATGGCTGTTCTGCGTTGTTGCCCTGGGTCGCCGCTGGGCCTACCGCGCCGGCGTGTTGAAAACGCAGTGCCTACCCGTGCCGGTCATCGTGGTGGGCAATATCAGTGTCGGTGGCACCGGCAAGACACCGATGGTGGCCTGGCTGGTAGCGCTTTTGCGCAAGGAGGGCTATCGCCCCGGCATCATCAGCCGGGGTTACGGCGGTGGCGCAAAGCACTGGCCGCAGCAGGTGCGAGCGGATAGTGATCCGAGCATGGTCGGTGACGAGGCGGTGCTGCTGGCGCGCCGCTGCCATTGTCCGATGGCGGTGGGTCCGGATCGCCCGGCCGCGGCGCGGGCGCTGTTGGAACATGCCGATTGCGATATCATTATCAGCGATGACGGCCTGCAGCACTACCGGTTGGGCCGTGACGTGGAGATCGCCGTGGTCGATGGCGTGCGACGCTTCGGCAACGGTCACTGCCTGCCCGCCGGGCCGCTGCGCGAACCGGTGCGGCGTCTGCGTTCCATGGACGTGGTGATCGCCAACGGCACCGCCGGACCGCGCGAATACGCCATGAAATTGCAGCCCGCCAGCCTGCATAATCTGCAACAGGCGGAGAAGACCCGGCCGCTGGCGCAGTTCAGCGGGCAGCGGGTACACGCGGTCGCCGGCATCGGCAACCCACGGCGTTTTTTTGAACTGCTGGCCAGTCACGGACTCGATGCCATTGAACACCCTTTTCCGGATCATCATCCCTTCCGTGCCGAGGACATCGACTTCGGTGATGAGTTGCCGGTACTCATGACGGAGAAGGATGCGGTAAAATGTCAGGCCTTCGCCGCCGCCCATCACTGGTACCTGCCGGTGGATGCACAGCTCGATGAGCGCGTTCCGCAAATATTGTTACGTCTAATAGGAAAAACACATGGATAAGAAATTACTCGACATTCTGGTCTGTCCCCTATGCAAGGGACCGCTGGTCTACGACACACAGGCGCAGGAGCTGATCTGCAAGGGCGACCGGTTGGCCTTCCCGATCCG
This sequence comes from Gammaproteobacteria bacterium, assembly GCA_024276955.1. Classification (GTDB taxonomy): domain Bacteria; phylum Pseudomonadota; class Gammaproteobacteria; order SZUA-152; family SZUA-152; genus DRQN01. The sequence goes on along the minus strand of JAJRWE010000231.1, from coordinate 13,937 downwards.
CGACGATATTCCGGTGATGCTGGAAGACGAGGCGCGGGTTTTAGCGCCGGATGAAGAGGTGGCCTGAGGCCACGAAAGATCTGTTGCCACAGAGACACAGAGATCACAGAGAAATTAAAAATGTTTTTCTCTGAGTAGGAGCGGCCCCTCAGGCCGCGATGACAATGTCGAGCAATCCATCGCGGCCTGAGGGGCCGCTCCTACACATGAAATACTCTGTGTCCTCCGTGTCCTCCGTGTCCTCCGTGTCCTCTGTGCCTCTGTGGCAAGCGCATTTGAATTCAAAGTGAGAACTATCCCGTGAGTTTCTGTGTTGTCATCCCCGCCCGATATGCGGCCACACGTCTGCCGGGCAAGCCGCTGCTGGATATCGCCGGCAAGCCCATGATCCAGCACGTGCACGAACGCGCGCGGGAGAGCGGTGCCGAGAGGGTGATCATCGCCACTGATGACAGCCGCGTGCAGGCCACCGCCGAGGGTTTCGGCGCCCGCGTCTGCATGACCTCCGACCGGCACCGTTCCGGCACTGACCGCCTCGCCGAGGTGGTGGATCAGCTGGGCCTGGACGACGGGCAGATCGTCGTCAACCTGCAGGGCGACGAGCCGCTGATGCCGCCGGCGGTAATACACCAGGTGGCGGACAATCTGGCGGCAAAGCCGACCGCCAGCATGGCCACCGTATGCAGCCGCATCACCACCGCCGCCGAACTGTTCGACCCCCATGCGGTGAAGGTGGTGATGGACGCCGAGGGCATGGCGGTGTATTTCAGCCGCGCGGCGATTCCCTGGGATCGCGATGCCTTTGCCAGCACCACCGAGGAGCTGCCGGAACGCTCCGAACACTATCGTCACATCGGCCTGTACGCCTATCGCGCCGGCTTTCTGCGCCAGTACGTCAACTGGCCGAGCTGTCATCTGGAAGAAATGGAATCCCTCGAACAGCTGCGCGCCCTCTGGCACGGCCAGCGCATCCATGTGGCCGAGGCGGTCGAGACACCACCAGCGGGGGTGGATACGGTGCGGGATCTCGAGATTGTGCGCGCCCGGCTTGGCGTTAAATCCTGAGTAAAATAGACTGGTAATAACTGCCGATTGCGCTAGGCTTCGGGGAGGGCGTCATCGTTCGGTGATGCCTCCTTCACAGAGGAGAGAGCGGCAATGAAAGCACTGAGATTACCGGCCAGCCATGCACTGGCTATACTTCTGACAAGTCTCTTTTTCGTCACCCTGCCGGTGGGCACGGCGCAGGCGAGCACGGATCAGCCATCGGTCGCCCTGCAGCAGATGGCCACCATCATGCATCGCCTCAAGCACTTCCCGAGTCCGCAGGGTAAGCAGGAATTGCAGGTGATCATTGATGATCGCGCCAGCAACGACAACGAGCGCACCCTGGCTGGCGCGATGATGAATCTGCAACACAAGGCATCGGCCGACGACAAGGCCCGGTTGAAAGGCATCATGGATGACAGCAGCGCACCCGCTAATGAGCGTGAACTGGCGGCCATCATCTATCATCTCGATCACCGCCCCAGCAGTGCCGATAAACAAAAACTCCAAACCATGATGCCGGCCAAGTAGGAGCGGGCCATGCCCGCGATGGTTTTACTATTTGAAATAACAATCTCGGCGGTAATTAAAGCTATCACGAGCATGGCCCGCGCCTACCTGGCTTATTCCACCTGCTAAAGTTTACTGAATGTCACTGCAACGGATATTTGATGATTTACTGGCAGCCTATGGTCCGCAGCACTGGTGGCCGGGCGATACGCCCTTCGAGGTAATGGTGGGCGCGATACTCACGCAGAACACAGCGTGGGGGAATGTGGAAAAGGCCATTGCCAATCTGAAGGAGAATAATGCGCTGTCGGCCGAGGCGATTGACGCTTGTGAGCACGACCGGCTGGCGGCATGGCTAAAACCGTCCGGTTATTTCAACATCAAGGCCATCCGGCTACAGAATTATTGCCGCTGGTATCTCGCCCAGGGTGGTTTCGAGGCATTGAGTCAGAGGCCGACCGGTGAACTACGCCACGGCCTGCTGTCGGTGAACGGGGTGGGTCCGGAGACGGCGGACGACATGTTGCTGTATGCCTTTGAGCGACCGGTGTTCGTCATCGACGCCTATACCCGGCGCCTGTTTTCCCGCCTGGGCCTGGTGGATGAGAAGCTGGGCTATGAGGCCCTGCGATCCTTCTTTGAGACGGCCTTGCCGGCGGATGTTGCGCTGTTTAATGAATATCATGCCCTCATCGTGCGGCATGCCAAGGAAGCGTGCAGGAAGCGGCCGTTGTGCGAGCCGTGTCCGTTGGGTCCGGCTTGTCCTGGAGCAGGCTGACGCCGCTTATTCTGCGACGCGGGTGCAATTACGGCCATCTTCCTTGGCCTGATACAGGGCCTGATCGGTGCGTGCAAAGAGCGCCTTGCCGTCCTCATTCTTACGCAGAGTAGTGACGCCAAAGCTGGCGGTCATCTTGATGTGTTTGCCCTCGCAGGCGCAGTCCATCGCGGCGACATTACGCCGAATACGGTCGGCCAGTCGCTTGACGCCCTTGTCATCGGTTTCCGGTAACAGAACCACGAATTCTTCACCACCGTAGCGGAACAGCTGATCCGACAGGCGAATGGTGTTGTCCGCACAATTGGCCATGGCCTTCAGCAGGCAGTCGCCAGTCGAGTGGCCATAGGTGTCGTTGATGGACTTGAAGTGGTCGATGTCAATGACAATCATGCCCAGTGAACGCTGATGGCGCTGGGCCAGCTCGATCTCCCGATCCAGCGCCTCGTTGAAGGCGGCGCGGTTGCCGATGCCGGTGAGCGGATCCTTGTGGGCGGCGGTCAATGCGGAGCGATAGAGCAGGGCGTTGCGCAACGGGTATAGCAGTGCGCATAGCAGGTTCTCCAACTGCCGGCATTCATCCGGCTTGAACTTGCGGCGGCGGCTGATGAGCAGCGCCCCCAAGGCCTCATCGTTGACCGTCAGCTGATAGGAGAGCTTGTGGCGGGCGTTCTTGCCCACGGTAAAGGTGATCCCCTGTACCTCATGTTCATAGCCCAGGTGGTCATGTGCCACTATGGATTGGATGTCCTCGCTGAATTCCGTGAGAATGCTTTCGATGTCCAGGCTGGTTTGCAGCTGGCTGGAAAGCTGTAGCAGATGGCTGACATCCGTCTGCGTCTCATCAAACGTGTTTGCTTCAAACAGTGGCACCAGATTCCCGGCATTGCTGATGGGTGACATGGTGATTTCTCCAGTGGTTCTCATTGCGGTATCAACGTCTCAGACGGATCTTGTATCGTATCTAGCGAAAAGCATGCCAGTTTCCTGCATATTTTGTGAAAAGACGTGTATTCAATGAGTTATGAGGTTGACTTGAATCGGACGTCAGAATTTCGTCAAATTGTTGGCAGTTCCTTGCCGGTTAGCGCGGCGAAAAGATGTCTTCTGCCTTGCCGTCCGGTTGCCGTTTGCCCTTTTCCGGAGTTCTTTACTTGGGTATGGTCTATTGTCTGTGTGATTGAAATGATTTCTGATACCCGTGGTCACAACAGCAATAAACAACACAATAAACAACAACTGCGTCGCGGGTGATCTGACTTCAGCGCGATAATCAGGGGGAATAGCAATGTTACGAAAAGGATTACTGGCTCTGATATTACTGGCCGTTTTGCCAGCAGCGGTGGCGGGATTAAAAGAGGGGGAGTTGAATGAAGACATGACCAATCCCGGTTCCATCGAGTTGCCGGCCTGGTTCAAAAACTCTTTCATGGACATTGCCGAGGACATTGCCGAGGCCGCGGCGGAGAATAAGCGCCTGGTGCTCTATTTCCACCAGGATGGCTGCCCCTATTACAAGAAACTCATCGAAGTCAACTTTACCCAGCAGGATATCGTCGACAAGGCGCGCGCCACGGTGGATGTGCTGGCCATCAACATGTGGGGTGACCGCGAGGTGACCTGGCTGGATGGCGAGACCCTGAGCGAAAAGGCGTTCGCCAAAAAGATGCGTGTCATGTTCACGCCGACAATGCTGTTTCTCGACGAGCAGGGCAAAGTGGCGCTGCGCGTTAACGGTTATTACAAGCCCGCCAAGTTCAAGGCGGCGCTGGAGTATGTTGCTCAACACGGCGAAAACAAGGAGCGCTTTGCCGAGTACTATCAGCGGGTCAAGCCGCTAGCTGCCAGCGGCGAACTGCACCGTGAGGCGTTTATCCTACCGCTGAATCAGCTGGCGGCTGCGCCCCGTTCCAGCAGTGGTTACCGGCTGGTGCTGTTCGAGCAGAAACAGTGCCCCAATTGCGATGAGCTGCATAGCGATATCTTCAAGCGCCCGGAGACCCGTGAGCAACTTGAGCGTTTTGATGTCTTCCAGGTGGATATGTGGTCGGATGAAAAGCTGAAAACACCTGGGGGGGAATCCCTCACTGGCCGCCAGTGGGCGAAAGAGCTGGACATCAACTATGCACCGTCACTGGTGTTTTTGGATAAATCGGGCAACGAGGTGTTCCGCGCCGAGGCCTATTTGAAGGCCTTCCATCTGCAGTCAATACTGGATTATGTGGCCTCTGGGGCCTATCTTGATGAGCCGGAATTTCAGCGCTATATTGATGTGCGTGCAGACCGTCTGCGCGAACAGGGCAAGCGTGTGGATTTGATGAAGTAAGCCGGTGGGGCTAACTTAGCCCAGGTTATTTTTGATGTCACGGTAAAAACAGTACTGATGTTTGCCGCGCCGTTTGGCCTCGTACATGGCCTGATCTGCGCGTTCCAGCAGGCTATCCTCGTTTTCGCTATCCAACGGATAGATGCTAATGCCAGCGCTGCCGCTGACCTGCAGCGGGCCGCTGCCACAGTCCACGGTGATGTTCAGGCTGCTGACGATGCGCTCGGCCAGTTGCGCGATAAGGGCGGCGTCCTCCAGTCCGTTGAACAACACGGCAAACTCGTCCCCGCCGAGACGGGCGACCGTGTCGTCCTCGCGGACACAGGCACGCAACTGTGCCGCTACCTTGCCCAGTAGCTGATCCCCGGCGGCATGTCCCAGGGTATCGTTGACGGCCTTGAAACCATCCAGATCGATATACATGATCGCAACGAAGGTGCCGTTGCGGTGCGCGCGGGCGCGTGCGCTGCGCAGACGGTCATGGAACAGCATGCGGTTGGGCAGGCTGGTCAGTTGGTCGAAGTGGGCGAGCAGTTCCAGGCGATCTTCGTTTTCCTTCAGGCTGCTGATATCTGAATAGGTGGCGACAAAGTGGGTTGTCTGGCCGGTGTGGTTTTTGACGCTGCTGATGGTGACCAGGCTCGGGCAGGCCTCACCATCCTTGTGACGATTCCAGACTTCTCCCTGCCAGTGATCGCTGTTCTCCAGCGACTGCCAGATGGACTGATAAAAGGCCTCATCATGTCGTCCGGAGCTCAGCATGGCAGGCGTTTGGCCCAACAGTTCTTCGCGGCTATACCCGGTCAGGCGACAGAATGCATCATTCATGTCGAGTATGTGTTTTTCGCTGTCGGTGATGAGGATGGGTTCTGCGGTAATCTCGAACACCTGCTGGGTGAGGCGAAGACGTTGCTCGGCCTTGCGTTTTTTCGACACATCCCGCATGGCGGCAATGGCCAGTGACGTGCCATTTTTGCAGGTGTGGCTGAGGGAGATCTCGACGGGAAATTCCCGGCCATCTTTTGCTATGGCGATGAGATCACCACTTTTGTCGATCGGCCGAGACATCAGGTTGGAAAAGAAGCCCTTTCTTTGGCCGACGTGCTGATGTCGCAGGCGGGGGGGCATCAGGGCTTCGACCTTCATTCCCAGCATTTCTTCCTGGCTATAACCGAACATGGACAGGGTCCGGGCATTGACGCCGCGGATGTATCCGCCAGAATCCACGATCAACCAGGCATCGGGGGCGGCCTCCACCAGTGATTCGGCATAGGCCTTGGCAGCGGTGGTCTTTTGATTCGCTTCCATGATACGGCGGATGAAGATGATCAACAGGCCGGCAACCAGGGCGATGAGCGGGATCAGCAGCACACCCAGATCGATGAGGCTAATGGCACTTGCCAGCTTCAGACTGGTTTCCCGCTCACGTTTTCGGCTCTGCTCAAGGGCATTGCGGGTCAGAAAATCAATCGCCGTCAGGGCGGGGGTGTCGTTGACCTGTACGTGGATTTCGACCTCGCGGGGCGTGTTGCCTTCAGCGATGAGTTTGCGGGCAAACTTATATTTTGAGCGATAGATGTTGACGACATGGAGCAGGTTTTCCAGCGCCTGCGTTTCTTCATCTGATCGAGACAGGCTGCGATACTCTTCAATGGCGTGGTAGGTTTCGTGTAGATTTTCATCGATCTTGGGCAGCAGGTCGTCTGTCTGGTGAAGGATGTAATTCTTGAAGTAGTGGATGAATCCACCATAACCGAAGTGGGTATTGATTCTGGCCAGTGCGTAGTTGCTTTTGGCGGCATATTCATTGAAATCATGCCACTGTGCTTCAGCACTGAGGATGCGCGATTTGGTTTCAAAGCCAAAGGACACCAGCAATGCCATCAGGGTGATGGCAATCATGGTAATGGCAATGATTTTACTTCGCAGGCCCATGGCATCCGTGTCCCTGTTTGCACCGTTATCGGTATCTGACAAAGATCTGCTATTCCATCGGCACCCTGGCGGGTAAGTTTATAGATGAACGATATTGATTGGCGATGTATTAGCTGTGCGGATCCCGTGTTCGGCCATTCTGCTGCCGATCAGTTCGCGGAAGAAGCGGCCTGCCAGCTCTCTCCGGTCTCCTTCCGCCCCGCTCTTGCACAATGAGAATGCCGGCGTAGTGCGGTACAATCGCAATGCTCCCGTCGATTCAATGACTTTTAAATCCCAGGAAATGACACGAAATGGCGAAAGCTAAGAAATACGACTACCGGACAGTGCAGGGCAATACCGATTGGACTGCAGAAATCACCCGTCGGGCGACCTCGAAGAAAACGGTGGTATCCAAGAGCCAGGGCGGGTTTGCTACGGAGTCTGAGGCAAAAGAGTGGGGAGAACAGGCGCTGAAATCATTTCTGGAAAGCCTCGGTGAGCGCAATAAACGCCGATCCAGTCAGCGCGATAAAAGACAATCTGAGCGCGGTAGGTTGGGGTGAGGGACGAACCCCAGCTTACGAACCGAAGGAATAATCTTGTAGGGTGGGCACTGCCCACCAATGCAGACTGCCCGTGTTGACGCAAATGGCGGGCGTTGCCCACCCTGCGAACTGATTACTCTAGGTTCTAGATTGAACGGGCAGTGAAATACCTCGTTTTCGCGTAGCGAGACAGCTCGCCTCAAGCGCCTACTTTTGGTGCTGCGGGCTGGTTTAATCGCTGGTCAATAACATCCCTTCACGGATTAAAAAATCAATAACAACGTCCAGACCTTCGCGGCTTTTTAGCTGGGTAAAGACAAAGGGTTTATTGCCGCGCATGCGCTGACTGTCTGTGTTCATCACCTCCAGGGATGCGCCCACCATCTCGGCAAGATCAATCTTGTTGATGACCAGAAGGTCGGATTTGGTGATGCCGGGGCCGCCTTTGCGCGGGATTTTTTCACCGGAGGCGACGTCGATGACATAAATAGTCAGATCCGCCAGTTCCGGGCTGAAGGTTGCACTGAGATTGTCGCCACCACTTTCGATAAAGATGATGTCGAGATCCGGAAATTTCTGCGATAGGTCCTCAACGGCGGCCAGATTCATGGAGGCATCTTCGCGAATGGCGGTGTGTGGGCAGCCGCCGGTTACTACACCGACGATGCGCTCGGCTTCCAGTGCCTGCGCTTCAGTGAGGATACGCTGGTCTTCGCGGGTATAAATATCATTGGTGACCACGGCGATGCTGTAGTCATCGCGCATGGCCTTGCACAATTGCTCAAGCAGGGCGGTCTTGCCGGAGCCGACCGGACCGCCGACACCGACGCGCAAGGGGGCCTTTGAGCGCATATTTTATTCCTTATTTGATGTGGTCCGAATATTTCATGACAGACAGATTCATGAAATGTCCGGGTTAGGATCTGAATAAACGACTGTACTGGGTTTCGTGCAGGCTGCTGGCAATGGCCTGGGCCGGTGTGCTGGTGCCAATGGCATCATCCTCAAGTGCGACAGCATGCTCAACGGCGGCGTTAATTTCTGCGCTGAATTGGTACAAGAGATGCTGGCCTTCGGTTTGTCCCAGCGGCACCAGCTTGATGGCGGCCGCCACCGTGTTTTCCAACCAGCTCCAGGTGTAACCCGTGAGTAAATCCTGCAAGGGAATCCGCCAATGATGTGCGGCCAGTGCATACCCCGCCAGCTGGCAACGCAACAGGGATGGCCGCCAACTGTCCAGTTGCGGCCAATGCTCACCGTCCGGTAATTGTTTCAACACCTTCAATAAGGCCCGTGCCCGCTGCTGTTCTTCGTTGCGTAGTTCAGAGGTTTCACGACTGGCGAATAGCCATTGAGCCCAGTATTGGAATTCCTCGTGACTGTTGCGGTTTACGGCATCAAACAGTCGGACTAAAAGGGGCAGCTCGAGAGTTTTCAGGCTGTCGTCCAAGATGGATTTCAACCAGTGGCGGGTATCCGTTTTATTTTGTATCCAGCCGCACTCAACGGCCCATTCCAGCCCTTGCGAATAGGTAAAGGCGCCGGTCGGCAGGTTAGGGCTGATCAACTGCAGCAGGCGCAGGCCTGGCAGACCCGGATTGGATAAATCCGTATCAGGCATGGTTTGCCGTTGCTGTCCTTGCCCGTACTCGTGCATAGAGTGCTTTACTAAACAGGCTGAACAAGCCGATGAGTATGGCGGTAATGAGTAATATTCCGAAAATGAACCCTGTGTTCGTGCCTGCCATTTCAACGCCGTGGGCCCAGAGATGGGCAAGCAGGCCCGTTGACTGGCTATTGTCATGTGCCTGTGCCAACGGGGATACCAGGGTTGCGCCAATGGTAAGCAGAATTGTTTTCCAGGATATCATGGGGTGCTCCTTATTCGCGGTTGTGTGAATGGTTGTGTGAATGAGAATGATGGTGACCTTCAGCGGCCTGTTGATAGGCGCCGGCTTCCGGTTCAAAGGGGGCTTGCTCAACAACCAGTGCAAGGCCCATTTGTAGCAACATGTCATCTAGGACGTGATCATGCTGGTAACGCAACCAGCCTTTTTCCACCTGTAAAGGAATATGGCGATTGCCCAAGTGATAAGCTGCACGGGCCAGCAGGGTAGGGTCATCGCAATGAATGGTTGAAACGGTTTCGGCCGCGGCGACCACTTCAATGACCAGGCCATCATCACTGCCCAGAAAATCACCACTCCGCAGCAGGCTGCCGCGCGGCAAAAACAGACCAACGTCCCTGCCATCATCCAATTTGGCACGCAGGCGACTGCGTACACGTTGTTCGATGGGCAGGGTCAATCGGCCATCGGCATCGTGGTGTTTGTCAACGTGATTTTTGCCAACAATGTGTGTTAATTCAATCATGGCTTAAAATAAAAAATAACGTTGCGCCATGGGTAATACGGTGGCGGGTTCACAGGTCAACAGCTCACCATCAGCGCGCACCTCGTAGGTCTGTGAGTCAACCTCGATATGCGGTGTGTAGTTATTGTGAATCAAATCCTGTTTTTGTATGTTGCGACAGTTTCTCACCACGCCCACCAGTTTCTGTAGTCCCAGTTGCTCAACAACCCCAGCGGACATGGCCGCCGCGGAAACAAAATTCATACTCGTTGAACTCAAGGCTTTGCCGAAACTGCCAAACATGGGACGAGTGTGCACCGGCTGTGGTGTGGGAATCGAGGCATTGGCATCTCCCATCAGCGCATGGGCAATCATGCCTCCCTTGATGATCAATGCTGGTTTAGTACCGAAAAAAGCCGGTGACCACAGTACCAGATCGGCCAGTTTACCCATTTCCAGAGAGCCTACCTCGTGGGCGATGCCGTGGGCAATGGCTGGGTTGATGGTGTATTTTGCGATATAACGTTTCACCCGGTTGTTGTCATTGTCGGTACTGTCACCTGCCATCGGGCCACGCTGGACTTTCATCTTATGTGCAGTTTGCCAGGTGCGGGTAATGACTTCACCAACTCGGCCCATGGCCTGTGAATCGGAGGAAATCATTGAAAAAGCACCCAGGTCATGCAGGATGTCTTCGGCGGCGATGGTCTCGCGGCGAATGCGGGATTCGGCGAAGGCCACGTCTTCGGCGATGCTCGGATCCAAGTGATGGCAGACCATGAGCATGTCTAGGTGTTCATCGATAGTGTTGATGGTATAGGGTCGCGTCGGATTGGTGGATGATGGCAGTACATTATCGAGCCCGCAGGCGCGGATGATGTCCGGCGCATGGCCGCCACCGGCGCCTTCGGTGTGATAGGTGTGAATGGTGCGGCCTTCAAAGGCGGCAATGGTGTCTTCCACAAAACCGGACTCATTCAGGGTATCGGTGTGAATCGCTACCTGTATATCATGTTCTTCTGCGACGTTCAGACAATTGCGAATCGCCGCCGGTGTGGTACCCCAGTCTTCATGCAGCTTGAGTCCCATGGCGCCTGCGGCGACTTGCTCGTGCAAGGCATCGGGAAGACTGGCATTGCCCTTGCCCATAAAGCCCAGATTCATGGGGAAGGCTTCGGCGGCTTCCAGCATGCGTTGGATATACCACGGACCCGGTGTGCAGGTGGTGGCATTGGTGCCGGTGGATGGGCCTGTACCGCCACCGAGCATGGTGGTGATGCCCGAGGCCAGGGCTTCCTCGATCTGCTGTGGGCAAATAAAATGAATGTGGGCGTCTATACCCCCGGCGGTGACAATCTTTCCCTCGCCCCCAATCACATCCGTGCCGGGACCGATAAGAATATCAACAGCGTCCTGCACATCAGGATTACCCGCCTTGCCGATGGCGGCGATGCGTCCATTCTTGATACCGATATCGGCCTTGATGATGCCCCAGTGATCGATAATCAGCGCATTGGTGATGACCAGATCGGCAACCTCAGCGGAGACGGCCTGTGATTGCCCCATGCCGTCACGAATGACTTTGCCACCACCAAATTTTACCTCATCACCATAGGTGGTGAAATCCTTTTCCACTTCAATCCATAGTTCGGTATCCGCCAGGCGCAGTTTATCGCCGGTAGTGGGGCCAAACATCTCCGCATAGGCCTGTCGGCTCATCGTTGCCATTATTGTCGTTCCCCTGGCGTGCTATTCAATGCCCCCATGACCTTGCCCTGAAAGCCGTACACGTTACCTTTCCCGGCATAGGCCACTAGTTCAACGGTGCGGGTTTGTCCCGGTTCAAAGCGCACCGCGGTGCCGGCCGGGATATTGAGTCGGTAGCCACGGGTCCCTTCACGTTCAAAATCCAAGGCGGAATTGGATTCGTAAAAGTGATAATGCGAACCGATTTGAATGGGTCGGTCGCCGCAATTGGCGACTTCAAGACTCAACGTTTCACGGCCTCGATTGATTTCAATTTCGCCATCACTGATATTCATTTCACCCGGAATCATCATCTGCTCCATTGCTTGTACAATCAGGTAATCGGTTGATGCACAGTGACCAGTTTGGTGCCGTCAGGGAACGTCGCTTCGACCTGCACTTCATGAATCATGTCCGCGATGCCATCCATCACCTGATCGGCACTCAATATCCGGCGACTCTCATTCATCAGCTCGGCCACCGTTTTTCCATCGCGCGCACCTTCCATAATGGCGGCGCTGATATAGGCCATGGCCTCGGGGTAGTTGAGCTTGACGCCGCGAGCCAGCCGGCGCTCGGCCAGCAACGCGGCGGTAAACAGCAGCAGTTTGTCTTTTTCACGAGGGGTTAAATCCATAAGTTTGCCTTATTCTGAGAAGTGTAATGTTTACAAACATACGCCAAACAATTTTTTTGTATTTCTCGTGTAGGGTGGGCACCGCCCACCATTGATGCCTTGCTAGAGTAGAATTGGTAGGCGGTGCCCACCCTAAGTTGCCCATATTCGTGGCAGTACCACAGATCGGTCAAGGAGCATTGGCCGCAGTGTCCGCCAAATTTCTGTGAGTTGTTGCTTTAGGAGTTCACTGTTGTTTCCCAAAGCACGAATCACTAGCAGATCGTCGATGAGTGTGGCAGCGATGAGCGGTGATGCCCCACTTATTACCAGTTGATTTTGTACCTGTTTAAGGTGTTCTCCGGTACAGGGGAAGGCCAGCAGGGTGGCTTGCATGGGCTGTCCTCGCAAACCGGCCGCTGCATCCAGCGCTTGTTTGTCGAGGACCCGCTGGCCTTCCACCAATAACAATTGCTGGTTATGATAAAGCGTCAGTCGGGAATCAAACGCGCCGTGCTCAAAGCGTTCATGGCTGCTGGGGCGGCCTAGGCAACTAATATCCCAGCCGATAAAGACAGCGTCGCCTTCCAGTTCGATACGGGTACGAGCGCGTAGCCGGGCACCGGAAAACAGAATATTCTCCTGCGGAAACCATTCAAGACTGGCACCGGATTTAATGCGCAGGGTCTGTTCCAGCAGTGCCCACTTGCCCGCACTTAAATAAAATTTTCCAGAACCGGGTGTGGTGCACAGCACCTGTGCCTTCGGGGCGATATCCAGTGTGATGTGCAGTTGATCACCCCCGACCACACCACCGGGAGGATGAAGAATGTATATGTGGGCGAGGTTTCTCTCGGGATAAAAAGCACGCTGCACGCGCAGTGGGCCAATATGCCGGCTGTGCTTGAGTTGGGTACGTGAATTGATGTGGGCAAAACCCAGCTCCAGGTGGGCTTGCCAACCCGTTGAGCTGGAAAGGTTTGTTTCCTGTTTTACAGCTTCTGTGTTCATACGGTCAAATATTTTTTGATCAATTCCTTGGAGAGTTCATCAACCTGTCCCTTGGCCACCAGGCGGCCCCGATCGAGGATGCAGAACTGATCGGCCACTTTTTTTACAAAGGGTAATTTTTGCTCCACCAGTAAAACTGTCAGACCCATTTCACGATTGAGTTTGCCGATAATATCACCGATTTCCGTCACGATGTTGGGTTGAATGCCCTCTGTCGGTTCATCCAGAATCAGCAGCTTGGGGTCAATGACCAGAGCACGACCTACGGCCAGTTGCTGCTGCTGACCGCCGGATAAGTCCCCACCACGCCGTTGACGCATTTCCTTTAAAACCGGAAATAATTCATAAATAAATTCCGGTATCTTGCGTGCGCGATCAGGCCGGGCGGGCAGCCCAATCTGTAGATTTTCTTCCACGGTGAGCATGGGGAAAATCTGTCGACCCTGTGGTACATAACCAATACCATGTTTTGCCCGTTGTTCCATTGGCAGGGTGTGCAGGGCCATGCCGCGATAGGTGATTTCACCGGATGCCAGTGGTAGAGCACCCATAATACAATTGAGTAACGTCGTTTTACCAACGCCGTTACGGCCCATCAGGCAGGTGCATTTTCCTGTGTTGACATCGAGATCAATATCCCACAGGGTGTGGCTTTGTTTATAAAACTGATTGAGACCGCGGATTGTTAACATGTGATTACCTTGCTCATTTGCGCGGTTCATTGACCGAGATAGACTTCAATCACCCGTGGGTCAGACTGTACCTCGGCCATACTGCCTTCGGCCAGCACACCACCCTGGTGCAGTACCGTTACCTTGCGGGCAATGGAACGCACGAAGTCCATGTCGTGCTCTACCACAATCACGGAATGCTTACCCGCCAGAGATGTCAGTAACTCTGCGGTACGTTCCATTTCCTGGTGGGTCATGCCCGCCACCGGTTCATCAACCAGCAACAGTATTGGCTTTTGCATCAGTAACATACCAATTTCCAGCCACTGTTTTTGGCCGTGAGAGAGTTTTCCAGCTGGGCCGCTGGTTAATGCATTCAGGCCGATAATGCTTAGCACTTCATCAATCTGGTCACGTT
>JAJRWE010000230.1 GCA_024276955.1 Gammaproteobacteria bacterium | reverse complement strand
TTCGGGTAAAAAAATTTACCACAGTGACGCAGAGTTTATAGACGAAGAAGCAATAACAAGAAAGGCCTCCGCATTTATTCTCTGTGTCCTCTGTGGTGAATTGATGATGTCTGGAGTCTGTGGTTGACCTGTGTCCTGGTGTAGGTGTTATGTATAAATTGTAGGGCGTCTGAATCGGATCTGCTTGATTCAGACAAGATTTCCGTCTTGCGAACGGACGTTTATAAGATAAGTCAGGGCCTTTTCGCTACCGACGTGGCACCCTGTGCTATGTTTATAATCAGCAGGTTTTTGTGCGTGTATCCGGGTGCACGAAGGGTATCAGTGCAGACAGATACATGACTGTTTTGATCGGGGCGGACGGCTGTCCGCTGCCAATAGAACAGGATTCACGCCATGTATCCGGCGGTTACTGAGGTGAAAGACGATGCGGGTGGCTGCCATTGCCGGGATGCCGTTGCCACGGTAAACCAGGCCTCCGCCTGTGTGCCGCCGTTGCAGGCCGGGCGACGATCTTTTGTCTTGTTCGTTGAAGGTGACGAGCTGTACGAGGCGATGCTGGCGGATATCGCCGCGGCCCGTACCTGTATCCGCATGGAGAGTTATATCTTCGCCGCCGACGAAATCGGCTGGCGTTTCGCCCGTGCACTGGCCGAACGCGCGGCGGCCGGCATCCAGGTGCGCCTGCACCTGGATGCCGCGGGGTTTCTGTTATGGGGCAATCGCCAACTCAAAACCTGGCTGCGCAGCCAGGGTATCCGGCTGCGCCTGTTCCACCGCTGGCGCTGGCGTGATCCGCTGCGCTATAACCGCCGCAACCACCGCAAGCTGTTGGTCGTGGATGAAGCCGCCGTTTATGTGGGCGGTTTCAATATTCACCGCGAAAGCTCGCGCGTTGCCTTCGGTACTGAGCGCTGGCGTGACACCCATGTTCGCCTGGGTGACGCGGCAGCGCGCACGGCGACCCGCCTGTTCGATGACTTCTGGAACGGCCGGCGCCGTCAGTCGACCCCGGAGCAGGGGGCGGTCAACGTGTTGGTGCCCAACGTCAACCGGACCTGCCGGCAGGCGTTGCGTTGTCTATATACCGACAGCTTCAGGGGCGCGCATCGGTCAATTTACCTGACCACACCCTACTTCGTGCCCGACCACCGCAGCCAGCGGGACCTGCGTGAGGCGGCGCGGCGTGGTGTGGACGTACGACTGCTGGTGCCACGCAAGAGCGACCATCTTTTGGTGCAATGGGCGGTGCGGGCGGCCTATGCCAAATTGCTCGATGCCGGGGTGTGTATCTACGAATACCTGCCGCGCATGCTGCACGCCAAGACGGCGGTGGTGGACGGCACCTGGGCCACGGTGGGTACGGCGAACCTGGATTACCGCAGCCTGTTCATGAACCACGAGATCAACCTGGTGTCGCGGGACCCGCTGTTGTGCCAGCGTCTTGAGGCGCAGTTCCTGGTGGACCTCGAAGAGGCGGAACAGATTATCGGCCGGCAGTGGGCCCGCCGCCCCTGGAGCCAGCACGTGATGGAAGTGATCGGCTGGTTGGCGAGGCGTTGGCTGTGAAAGCGACCGGCAGCGTATCCATCATCGGCATCGACGTCGGTTCGACCACGGTCAAGTGCACGGTGGTCGACCCGGACACGCTGACCATCCGCTGGTCGCGCTACCGGCGCCACGAGACCCGCCAGGCGCAGGCGTTGGGTCAGATGCTCGAAGCGGCCGAAGCGGAGTTTCCCGAGCTGACGCAGGGCAGGGGACGGGCCTTCATCACCGGCTCCGGCGCCGGGCCGCTGGCCGAGGCCGTCGGCGCGTGTTTCGTGCAGGAGGTCAATGCCGTCACCCTGGCGGTGGAACAGCTGCACCCCGAGGTGCGCAGTGTCGTCGAGCTGGGCGGGCAGGACGCCAAGATCATCCTGTTCCAGGACGATCCGGCTGGTGGCGCACGGCGGGTGGTCAGCTCCATGAACGATAAGTGCGCCTCCGGTACCGGCGCGACCATTGACAAGTGTCTGCTGAAGACCGGCTTGTCACACACGGCGCTGGCGGAACTGCGCTTCGACCCGGAGCGGCTACATCCCGTCGCCGCCAAGTGCGGGGTGTTCGCCGAGACCGACATCGTCAACCTGATCAAGGCCGGGGTGCCGCCGGGGGAGGTGATGAACTCGCTGGCCGATGCTATTGTGATGCAAAACCTGTCGGTGCTGACCCGTGGCAATACCCTGCAGGCGCAGGTACTGCTGCTGGGCGGGCCGAACGCCTACCTGCCGTTTCTGCAGGCGGCCTGGCGCCTGCGTATCCCGCAGACCTGGGCGGAGCGGGGTTATACCCCTGCCGGCGACGGGCGTCCGGAAGCGTGTATCCGGGTGCCGGAAAATGCCCAGTACTATGCCGCCTTCGGCGCCGTGGTGTTCGGCGTGCAGGCCGTCGGTGAGGCGCTGGCCTATCGCGGCGCTGCGGGTGTGCGCGCCTTCATCCGCGACGACCGCCGGGCGCAACTGGGTGAGGCGGCCGGGCCGGGGCTGCTTGCCGAGGGCGAGGATCTGGAGGTGTTTCGTCGCCACTATCAGGTGCCGGTCTTCAATCCGCCCGCGCTGCCGGCCGGGTCCTGTGTGCGCGCCTATATCGGCCTGGATGGCGGCTCCACCAGCTCAAAGGCGGTGCTGATCGATGCGCAGGGCGAGTTGCTGCTCAAGGCCTACCGCCTGTCCCAGGGCAATCCCCTCGACGATAGCAAAGGCCTGCTGGCCGAACTGCGCGACCAGATCCGGGCCCGCGGTTGCGATCTCGAGGTACTCGGCTTCGGCGCCACCGGTTATGCCGCCGATGTGCTGGATCAGACACTGCAGGCCGATGCCAACATCGTCGAAACCGTGGCCCACATGATGAGCGCACAGCGCTACTGCGGCGACGACGTGGACGTGATCTGCGACATCGGCGGTCAGGACATCAAGGTGCTGTTCCTGCAGAACGGGGTGATCAAGAGTTTCCGCCTTTCCAACCAGTGTTCCGCCGGCAACGGCATGCTGCTGCAGGCGATGGCCGACCAGTTCGGCGTGGCCTTGCGCGACTTCGCCGACGTCGCCTTCCAGGCGCGCCTGGCGCCGCGTTTTTCCTACGGCTGCGCGGTATTCCTGGACGCCGACCGGGTCAATTTCCAGAAGGAGGGTTTTTCCCGCGAGGAGCTGTTCGCCGGTCTGGCGCAGGTGTTGCCGAAAAACATCTGGCAGTACGTGGTGCAGATCCCGCGGCTGGCCGAACTCGGCCGCAAGTTCGTCCTCCAGGGTGGCACCCAGTACAACCTGGCGGCGGTCAAGGCCCAGGTGGACTATATCCGTGCGCGCGTGCTGGGGGCCGAGGTGCGGGTGCATCCGCATTGCGGCGAGGCCGGCGCCATCGGCGCCGCCCTGGAGGCGCGGCGGCAGGTCGAGCAACGCGGTGAGTCACGCTTCATCGGCCTGGAGGCGGCGATTCATCTCGAATACACCGCCCGTACCGACGCGAGCACCCGCTGCGGCTTTTGTGACAACCGCTGCGCGCGGACCTTCATCGACACCTGCACGCCGCAAGGCACCACCAGTCGCTACATCGCCGGGTTTGCCTGCGAGAAGGGCACGGTCGAGTCCAAGCAGGCGGTGGTGGCGCTCAAGCAGACGCGCAAACGCCTCAAGTCGCGTTATCCGAACCTAGTGGATTACGAAGCCGGAGCGGTGTTCCGGCACAGCCACAATCCGGCGCCGATGCCGGTCACTGGCAGCCCGGTCAACGATGAGGTGGTGAGCCGGGTCTGGTTCGGATGCGGTCCGGTACGGCGCCGCCCGCTGCGCCGGGGCTTTGTGCGCAGCAGTGAGACGGCCTGCGCCCGCCGCGCCGAATTGCGCATCGGCATCCCGCGTGTCCTCAACCACTACATGGTGGCGCCGTTCCTGCGCACCTACCTGGAGAGCCTGGGTATCGGCGCACGCAACATCGTGTTCTCCGACGCCACCTCGGAAGAGCTGTGGCGGGAGGGCGGCAAATACGGCTCGGTCGACCCCTGTTTTCCCGCCAAGGTCACGCTGGCCCACATCCATCAGTTGCTGCACGCCAAGCAGGCGCGCCGGCCGCTGGATGCCATCTGGTTTCCCTGCATCACGCATACGGTGAGCTTCCTGTCCCATCTTCTCGGCGCCAGTACCTGCCCGGTGCTGGCCGGTACCCCCGCGGTGGCGAGGGCGGCCTTCACCAAGGAGCGCGACCGGTTCGCCGCCGCCAGCGTGGCCTTCATCGACCGGGCGCTTAACTTCGAGTTGCCGGCGCTGCTGCGCCAGCAACTGTTTGAGACCTGGGGCCAGCGTCTGGACATTACCCCGGACGAGAGCGACTGGGCCTGTGAACAGGGCTGGGCGGCCATGGCCGCCTGCGATCACGATCTGCAGACGCGCGGCCGGGCGCTTCTGGATCAGGCGGTCGCTGATAACCACTTGGTGCTGTTGATGCTGGGACGTCCCTACCATGACGACCCGGGCCTCAACCACGAGGTGCTTGAGGAGTTCCAGGCGCTGGGCTATCCGGTGCTGTCGCTGCGTTCCATTCCCAAGGATCCGGCCTGGCTGGAGCCGCTGTTCCGGGACGATCTGCGCAGTGGCCGGATTGCCGACGTGTTCGATATCCGTGACGTGTGGCCGGAGAACTATTCGGTCAACAGCGCGCAAAAGGTGTGGGCGGCGAAGTTCGCTGCACGTCATCCCCATGTCGCGGTGCTCGACCTGTCGAGTTTCAAGTGCGGCCACGACGCACCCACCTACGGGCTGATCGACAAGATCCTGTCCACCAGCCGCACACCGTTCCTGGCCCTGCACGACGTGGATGCCAACAAGCCCGGCGGCAGCATCAAGATCCGCGTGCGGACCTTTGCCTATGCCCTGGAGCGCTACTGGCAGCACTTGGCGGCAGACGGTGGCAAGGGGGTTGCCGTGCCGCGCCATACGGCCAGCGGCTAAGACCTAGGTAAGAAAAATAAGGAAGCACTATGGAAACGATAGCTCAGTGGCACGACCCCAATCCGCGCACCTTCAGCAAGGCCCAGCGCGGGCGCACCACCCTGCTGTTCGGCGGCCTGACCGCCATGCACGACGGCTTGATCGAAGCCGCGGTGTCGTCGCTCGGCTACCGCCTGCAGGCCTTGCCCTGCCCGGACCGCGAGGCGCTGCAGTATGGCAAGGAGTTCGGTAACCGCAGCCAGTGCAATCCGACCTACTTCACCGTCGGCAACCTGATCAAGCACCTCATTCACCTGCGCGACGTCGAGGGGCTGGACCGCGAGCAGATCATCAACGATTACCTGTTTGTCACCGCCGGCGCCTGCGGACCCTGCCGTTTCGGCATGTATGTGACGGAATACCGCAAGGCGCTGCGCGACGCCGGCTTCGAGGGCTTTCGCGTGCTGCTGTTTGAGAATGCCGGCAGCCTGCAACAAAGCGAGGCCGGTACCGGCCTGGAGTTAACGACCGGCTTTTTCATCACGCTGCTCAAGGCCGCCATGCTTGCTGACGTGGTCAATGCCATGGGCTACCGCATCCGTCCCTATGAGGTCGTGGCGGGCAGCACCGACACGGCGCTGGAGGAATGCCGCACCCTGTTGTGCGCCGCGTTACGCAAACGCCGCGGACTACGGCATGCTCTGCGCCAGTGCCACCGGCGGCTGGCGGCCGTGCCGGTCAATCGTCTGCAAGCCAAGCCGAAGGTCGCCATTATTGGCGAGTTCTGGGCCATGACCACCGAAGGCGAGGGCAACTACCGCTTGCAGCGCTTTCTTGAGGGCGAGGGTGCCGAATGTGAGGTGCAGGCGGTGGTGAGCTGGGTACTGTACAGCATCTGGGAGGCCGCCTACGACACCCGAGAACGCATGCTGTTGCGCAGTGAACAGCCTGGCGGCCGTCGGCGCTGGGAGTTCGCGCCGCTGCGACAGTTGTTGTTGCTACGGCTGGGGCGTGCCGTCCTGCAACGCTGTTTTTATCGCTACGCACGCCATATCGGCCTGGCCGGCTACCACCTGCCCGACATGGACGAACTGGCCCGTATCGGCCGTGATTACTACGCCAACGAGCTGCGCGGCGGCGAGGGTCACATGGAGGTCGCCAAGCTGATCCAGGGGGTGACCCAGCACAAGGCGCACCTGACCCTGAGCATCAAGCCGTTCGGTTGTATGCCGTCTTCCGGGGTCTCCGACGGCGTGCAGTCGCTGGTGACCGCGCGTTATCCGGAGGCCAATTTCCTCGCCGTCGAAACCACCGGCGACGGCGCGATAAACGTGCACAGCCGGGTGCAGATGGCGCTGTTCCGGGCGCGGCAGGCCGCCGAGGATGAATACCACGCCGCACTGCAGACCACCGGCATCGACGGCGAGCAGGCGATCGCCCGGCTGGCCGCGCAGCGCCGTTGCCGCCAGGCCACCCACTACCCGCCCCACCGGGTCGCCGGTACGGCAGCGAATCTTTTGTATGAACTGGCGCGGCGGCCGTGGCCCCAGCGATTAACCGGCGTTCGGTGAGGGACAGGGTTTGATTGTTCGCGATTGACAGGCCGGTTTAATCACCTGCCTGAGACGGGTTTTAGCCACACGCTGTGGTGAAGGCCCTCGTGTTTTAGCGTTTTAAACCTAGATTAATCGGTTGACCGCTTCGAGGTAAGCCTAAGTGTATGATAATAAACGAATTAAGCTAAAAGCTGGACTTCACCTGTTGGGTGAGGACGCTACGACCCGTCCAGCAGCTCTGAGTGTCCGCCTGACTATGCAAAAAAACGCGTTAAGGAACAAAGCCATTAACTCATT
>JAJRWE010000229.1 GCA_024276955.1 Gammaproteobacteria bacterium | reverse complement strand
CAGCTTTTTGGCGCCGTCGACGTGCTCGGCCTTTTTGATACGCGCGATGCGCAGGTCGATCTTGGCGAAGTCGTCGAAGGAAATGGTCTCGGCGATGGGATCGGCCTGTAGCGGGTCGGACTCCGCCGTTTCGGCCGGACTCTCGGCGACGGTGTGCGCGGCCAGTTCGTCGCGGGTCTGCGCCAGCATGGCATCGATCTTTTCCTGCTCCACGCGGGTCATCAGCGGTTTGAATTTGTCGATGCGGTGATTGACCAGCGGCTGGTTGCAGTCGTGCCAGTCCATCGCGCCGATGTTGAGGAAGTCCTGCACCTGGCCGGCCATCTCCGGCAGCACCGGTTTGAGCCAGGTCATCAGCACGCGGAACAGGTTGATGCCAGTGCTGTAGACGTCCTGCGCCTGCTGTGCCGTGTCCCCGGACTTGGCCAGCACCCAGGGCTTCTGTTCGTCGATGTACTGGTTGGCGATGTCGGCCAGGGCCATGATTTCGCGCATGGCGTGGCTGAATTCGCGCTGCTCGTACAGTTCGGCGATGGGCTCGCCGGCGGCGACGAAGCGCTGGTACAGCTCCGGTTCACTGCACTCGGCGGAGAGCTGGCCGTCGCACTTCTTGCTGATGTAACCGGCGCAGCGGCTGGCGATGTTGACCATCTTGCCGACCAGATCCGAGTTTACCCGTGCCGTGAAGTCGTCGAAGCTGAGATCGAGATCGTCGATGCGGCTGGTGAGCTTGGCGGCGAAGTAGTAGCGCAGATATTCCGGGTTGAGGTGATCCAGGTAGGCGCGAGCATTGATAAAGGTGCCGCGCGACTTGGACATCTTTTGCCCGTGCACGGTAAGAAAGCCGTGGGCGAAGATGGCCGTCGGTGTGCGCAGGCCGGCGCCGTGCAGGATGGCGGGCCAGAACAGGGCGTGGAAATAGATGATGTCCTTGCCGATGAAGTGGTACAGCTCGGCGTTGCTGTCTTTACCCAGAAAGGCGTCGAAATCCAGGTCGTCGCGCTTGTCGCAGAGGTGCTTGAAGCTGGCGAAGTAGCCCATGGGCGCGTCCAGCCAGACGTAGAAATACTTTTCGTTACCGGGAAGGTCCTCGGTGCCGGGGATCCTGAAGCCGAAGTAGGGCGCGTCGCGGGAGATGTCCCATTCCTGCAGGCCGGCCTCGAACCACTCGTCGAGCTTGTTGGCCACCTCCGGCTGCAGGTGTCCGCCACGGGTCCACTTGCGCAGCATGGCCTCGAAGTCGGGCAGCTTGAAGAAGTAGTGCTCGGATTCCTTTTCGATGGGCGTGGCGCCGGACACCACCGACACCGGGTTCTTCAACTCGGCGGTGGAATAGGTGGCACCGCACACCTCGCAGTTGTCGCCGTACTGATCCTTGGCGCCGCAACGTGGGCATTCGCCCTTGAGGAAGCGGTCGGGCAGGAACATCTCCTTCACAGGGTCATAGGCCTGCTTGATGGTGCGCACGGCGATGTGGCCGCTCTCTTTTAGGCGCAGGTAAATACTTTCCGCCAGTTCGCGGTTTTCTTCCGAGTGGGTCGTGTGATAGTTGTCGAAGCCGATGCCGAAGCCGGCGAAGTCGGCCTGATGCTCTTCCTTCACCCGCGCAATAAGCTCTTCCGGGGTGATGCCCTCACGCTCGGCACGCAGCATGATAGGCGTGCCGTGGGCGTCGTCGGCGCACACATAGAGACACTGGTGGTTACGCATCTTCTGAAAACGCACCCAGATGTCGGTCTGGATGTGCTCCACCATGTGGCCCAGGTGGATGGCGCCATTGGCGTAGGGCAGGGCGCTGGTGACGAGTATTTTTCTGCGCGCGGGGCGGGCAGGTGTGGATGTATCGGAAGTGGTGCTCATGGGATTGTTGAATGCTCAGGGGGGTGGCGTGTAGGCAGGGAGGCCGGAATGGCGGCTTATACAAAAGGTAATATTACGATACGCCCCTGAATTGTGTAAACTCGCCGCTCCATTATAGCCCCTTATTAGCCCCGGAAAGCGTTCTGTGGGGCGAAACGATACCGGTCAGCCCAAGGAGTTCCTATTATGAGCGACGTCACCCGCGAACAGGTTGAGTCCGCCATCAAGCAATACATCGATCCCAATCTGCAACAGGATCTGGTGACTGCGAAGAGCATCAAGAACATCGCCATCGACGGTGGCAAGGTCAGCGTCGACGTGGTGCTGGGTTATCCCGCCAAGGGCTATCAGGACGAGCTGGCCGCCAAGCTGAAGGAACGGGTGGAGGCCATCGACGGTGTCGATGAGGCCGCCATCAACGTCAGCAGCAAGATCGAGCCGCATTCGGTGCAGAAGGGCGTCAAGCCCATCCCCGGCGTCAAGAACATCATCGCCATCGCCTCCGGCAAGGGCGGCGTCGGCAAGTCTACCACCGCCGTCAACCTGGCTCTGGCGCTGGCCGCCGAGGGTGCCAGCGTGGGCATTCTGGATGCCGACATCTACGGTCCCAGCCAGCCGCGCATGCTGGGCGTGTCCGACAAGCCGGAATCCAAGGACGGCAAGTCCCTGGAGCCGCTGATGGGCCACGGCATCCAGTCCATGTCCATCGGTTACCTGATCGACGAAGACACGCCGATGATCTGGCGAGGCCCCATGGTCACCCAGGCCCTGGAACAGCTGCTCAACGATACCCGCTGGCAGGATGTGGATTACCTCATTATCGACCTGCCACCGGGCACCGGCGACATTCAGCTGACCCTGGCGCAGAAGGTGCCGGTGAGTGGCGCGCTGATCGTCACTACGCCGCAGGACATCGCCCTGCTCGATGCCCGCAAGGCGCTGAAGATGTTTGAAAAGGTGGATGTGACCGTGCTCGGCATCGTTGAAAACATGAGCATCCACATCTGCTCCCAGTGCGGCCACGAAGAGCACATTTTCGGCGAAGGCGGCGGTGTGCGTATGTCCGAGGACTACGACGTCGACTTCCTCGGTGCCCTGCCGCTGGACATCCAGATCCGTGAGGAAGTGGACAGCGGCACGCCTACCGTGGTCAACGCCCCGGACAGCCGCATCGCGCAGATCTACCGCGAGATCGCCCGCCGCATGGCCGCCCGCCTGGCCCTGCAGGCCAAGGAATTTAGCGCCAAGTTCCCCAATATCGTTATCCAGAACAGCTGACAAAGGGGTTGCCACGGGGGCACAGAGAGCACGGAGGAAAACGAAAAACTCTGTGTTCTCTGTGCCTCCGTGGCAAGAAATGCTTTGAGCGTAAACGGCTCGGGCGCAGGAGTCACCCAAGGACGCAAAGAACAAGCTTTGTGTCCTTCGCGCCCTTTGCGGTTATTATTTGCGCCAAATGTTAACAAGCTATACGTTTTTCGAGGACAGGCAATGGGTATCAAATCGGACAACTGGATCCGCCGCATGGCGGCCGGCAGCGGCATGATCGAACCTTTCGAGCCGGGGCAGGTACGCGAGAGTGATAACGGCCGCATCATCTCCTACGGGACATCCAGTTACGGTTATGACGTGCGCTGTTCCGACGAATTCAAGATCTTCACCAACATCAACTCGGCGGTGGTCGACCCGAAGAACTTCGACGACAACAGCTTTGTCGACGTCAAGTCTGACGTCTGTATCATCCCTCCCAATTCCTTCGCCCTGGCGCGCACCGTTGAGTATTTCCGCATCCCCCGCGACGTGCTCACCATCTGCCTCGGCAAGTCCACCTATGCCCGCTGTGGCATTATCGTCAACGTCACCCCGCTGGAGCCGGAATGGGAAGGCCACGTGACCCTGGAATTTTCCAACACCACCCCCCTGCCAGCGAAAATCTACGCCAACGAAGGCGTGGCGCAGATGCTGTTCTTCGGTGGTGATGAGGTGTGTGATATCTCTTACGCCGACCGTGGAGGCAAGTATCAGGGACAACGCGGCGTTACCCTGCCCAAGGCTTGAGCTTCCGTAGGGTGGGCACGTTTTTTGTGCCCACGCGTTAGTCAGTTCAAAGTCCCTGCACCGACGTCAGCACCGCATTGATGGTACTGCCATCGGCCTTGCGCCGTTCGATGCGCACCGGCAGAAATCCTAGCTTCTCCGCACACCAGAAGGTGGTTTGCAGTGGCCCGTTGCTGCGCCGCACGCGGATGGTCTTGTAGGTGCCGGAGGGAATTCGAATGGTCTCCACGCCGAGAATTTCCAGGCTGTAGGTCTTGAGCTTGCCGCCATCGGCCACCGGGTAATGTAGCCAACGCTGGCGGGTCGGCAGGTCGTGCATCAGGCGTAACTGGAAAAGGAGTTTGTCCACGGTGAGATCGTCCGTAAGTGGCATCTGCCAGGGATCGCCGTTGATGGTGTTGGTCAGTTTTCGCTGCGACCAGTCAAACTTCAAGTGGAGGGTGCGGGCCTTGTCGCCGCCACGGCTGAAGTAAGTATATTCCAGTGGTCGCATATGTCGCCCGTGCCAGATCCACTGACTGCGTTCCACCACCTGCCCGCTGCGCAGCAGGCGCGTCACCCCGGTGGGGCGGGTGACGGACTCGAAGACAAAGCGGTTCGGGCCGTCCGGCATCAGTGTGCGGCGGGTTTCACCGATGGTGATGGGGCCCTTTTTCAGCGCGTAGATGGCGGTAAAACGGCTGGGGAGTTCGGTTGCAACGGCGAGTGTGGGCAGCAGAAGCAATAGAAACACGACAAGGAGCGAGCCATGTCTGCGATGGGTACAGGAGAAAGGATAACTCTTTTGTGGGAGCGGCTTCAGCCGCGAATAGTGGCTAGTTTCATTCGCGGCTGAAGCCGCTCCCACAATGGTAGAAATAACAGCGCTTGTGCAGGACTGTAAAATCATCGCGGGCATGGCCTGCTCCTACGGCGTCTGTGGTTTAGTGCGTGCATGGCCCCATTATTCCCCATCCTTGTTTTGTCTGCGAGCCGGCAGGGCCAGACTCAACAGGCCAGCGAGCAGAGTACTGCCGAGGATGAACAGGTGCAGGTTGACCGCCGCCTGCAGGGCGGTCTTGGCATCGATACCGAAGGGCAGCAGGGCGGCCACCACACCGGCCTCGTAAGTGCCAGCACCTGCCACGCCGTGTACCGGCAGCACACTGGTGAGGTCGCCGGCGATAACGCCCAGCCAGGCCGCGGCAGCATCCATGCTTGCAAACAGGCCGAGTATCCAGGCAAATACCGCCAGCTTGATCCCCCAGCTGAGCAGGGTTAACAGCCAGGAGCGCCAGAACAGCGGTGCATCCAGTGGCAGGGCTTGTGCGGCCTGATGCAGGCGTGCCGCCAGTTTCCCTTGCGGCCGTTGCCAGCGCGCCAGGCGCGGCGCGATCATGCGAAAGCCCAGCCAGGGCAGCAGCATCCAGGCCAGGGTCAGTGGCCAGGCCCAGCCGGGGCCGAGCAGGGCATTGCCTGTCACCAACAGTCCGCAGGCCAGCAGGGTGTGCAGGTCGAGGAGCCGAAACCACAGCAGGGCGGGGACGCTGCGCAGGGGGAATATGGTGAAGTGGTGTGACATGAGTATCGGGAAACTCAGCTCGCCGCTGCGTGCCGGCAGCAGGTTGTTGAGCAGGTTGTGCTGCAGGGACAGGCGTAGCACGGTGGCGAAGCGCCCGCGGGTGTCGGCGCGAAAGTAGTCGTGCACGCGCAGGGCGCGCAGGCCGTAGGTGAAAAATACCAGTATAATGGCCGCCGCCAGCGGGGCCGGCTGCAGTGTGCGCCACGGTGCCAGCAGGGCAGTCCAGCCGATGACGCGTTCGACCAGCACGATCAGGCCGACAAGCAGGGCCAGGCCGATGGCCGTGTTCAGCAGGGTCTTGTGTCGTGGGTGCAAATGCGCCTCGGTGGTGGCAGTGCGGTATTTTGTAGGAGCGGGCCAT
>JAJRWE010000228.1 GCA_024276955.1 Gammaproteobacteria bacterium | reverse complement strand
GCTACGGGGTGAATTGCACGCTTGCGGTGATGCATGGCTGCGTTGCAACTCCTTGGAATAGAACAACTATTCCGCGTCATTGCGCCTTGCCCTGCGTCACCGCAAACGCACACTTCACCCCATCCAACCGAGGATTCTAGGTTAAAGCCACCAGCTTTAGCTGGTGGTCATTGAGTTACAGCGTGTGGATGTCGAGCCCCAGTGAGCGGGCGACTTCCGCTGTGCCTGGATTGCCAATGACGGCAATGCTGGCGTTTTCTGCACGCAGATAGGTCTTACCGACACGCTTCAGATCCTCCAGGGTGACCACCAGCAGGCGCCGGCGATAGCGCTGGCGTTGTTCCGGCGTGCGACCGTGCAGCTGGTTGTGGAAGGCGTCCTTGGCCTCCCCGGCCGGTGAGCTGGGCTTGTCCAGCTGGCCAATGATGCCGAGGATGGCCTCTTCCAGCTGGCGGGCTTCGTGTTCTTCGTTGAGCAGCCAGTCGACGGCACGGTCGAAGTCTTGCAGGGTTTCCTCCAGGCGCGGATCGCGATAGGAATAGAAACGGAAGCTGGCGGTGCTGCAGTCCTGGCTGGCGCCGCCGCCATAGGCGCCGCCCTGCTCGCGGATGGTGCGGTGCAGGAAGCCGTTGCGCAGGAAACCTGCCAGCACCGTCAGCGGTGCGGCGTCCGGGTGTTCCACCGGTACTGTGGGGTAGGCCTTGGCGCAGAAGTTGACGGCGGTGCTGGTGGTCCACAGGCTGCGCACCGTCTGTTGCACCCTGGGCAGGTTGAAGGGAAGGGTGCCCTGACTGGGTTCTGCGGGCCATAGTCCGGCGGTATCCTGCTTCATCCGGGTCAGGCTTTGCGCCTCGCCGATGAGCAGGAATTGCCGCGTTGAGGCCATGATCTGCTGGTGCAGTCGCTGCAGTTTTTCCGCCAGTGCGGTGAGATTTTTCGCCTCATCGAGGCCGTCATCCACGGCCTTCAGCGTCTGTATGCCGAGTAGGCCGGAATGCCGATGACTCAGCGCGGCGGCGGGGCTCATGCCACTGCTGGCGGCCTGCATGGCGAGGCTGTGGCCGTGTCCGGTGACGCCCTGTTCGCGGCCGGCGCGCAGCTGCGCCATCAGTTCGCGGATGCGTGGCAGTTCGTCGAAACGCACGCCACTGAAGGCGGAGTGCAGCAGCTCGGCAAATTCACGCTGATTGCGCGACAGGGCCTTGCCCGAGAAGATCAGATAGCCGGATACACTCTGCACATCATCGATCTTTCCGCGCACGCTGCTGTAGGCGGACAGGCCGCCGCTGACCTGGGTCTGCCAAGCCTGGGCTTCGAGGTAATCACGCTGGCCGCAGCCCAGCTCGGTGAGGCAGTGAGTGTAGTAGGACAGCACGTCGAGCAGTTCGTCATCGAGCTGCGGCAGGCTAACCACCACCTGCTGATAGATCAGGCCGTTAGTGCCCTGCTCGTAGAGACTGCAGGGGATGTCGTTGATGGTGTCGGTCTTGCCCCTGGCGATGGGCATTTCGGCCGGCACGTCTTCCAGCCCGACCTTGGGCAGGATGTCCGGGTCGTCTTCCTGCATCTGCCGCTCGGCGAGCTGCTGGGCCTGGCGGATGATGTGCTGCTTTTCCTCTTTGCTCAGGCCGGCCTTGATGTGCGCCAGACGGGCGCGTTCGTCGGCATCGCGGCGCGCCGCCAGTTCAGTGTCCGGCTTCAGGGTCAGGCGCACCCGGTGCGGGTTGTCGAGGAACCATTTGCGGATCAGGGCGGGGATGAAGTCCGGGTCGCGGATGTCTTCGCGCAGCTGTTCAATGGCCTGGTCCAGATCCAGTGCGGCCACCGGGTCGCCGTAGTGAATAGCGGAGGGCAGGGCATCGAGGATCAGCTGCAGGCCGTAGGGGTAGTGACCGCCGCCAACCTCGCGCTGGGCCAGTTCGAGCTGGTGCAGGGCGGACTCGACGCGTTCCTGCGGCACGCCCTTTTCGGCCACCTCGCGCAGGGTATCCAGGATCAGTTGCTCCACGGCGGCGGTGTGTTCGGGGCGGCTGCCTTCCAGCCCGGCCATGAAACTCATTTCGCGGTTACTGTTTTCCAGGCCGCACAGGGGCGAGGGGGCGGCGCCCAGATCGGTGGTTTCCAGGGCGCGGCGCAGGGGCGCGGCGCCGTCATCCAGCAACACGCCGGACAACAACTCGGCGCGCAGCTCGGCCTGCAGGTCGGTGCTGTGGCCCAACAGCCAGCCGAGCACGATGTGGGTCTTGTCGCCGTCCATCTCGGCCTCTTCCAGGGCATAGGATTCTTCAATGGCGATGGGGGCGTAGTAGCGCTTTTCGTCGTTGACGACGATGTGCTTGTCGGAGCGCTGAAAGCGGCTTAAGGCCTTTTCTTCAAAACGCTGCTGATGCTCGGCGGCGGGAATGTCGCCGGAGGTCATCAAAATGGCGTTGGACGGATGGTAGTGGGTGCGATAGAACGCCTTTAGTTCCGCATAACTGAGGTCAGGGATCTCCTGGGGTTCGCCGCCACTGTTGTGGTGATAAGTGGTGGTGGGGAACAGATATCTGGTCAGGGTCTGCCACAGGGTGCTTACCGGTGAACTCATGGCGCCCTTCATTTCATTGAACACCACGCCCTTGAATTGCAGCTCCGTGTCGGGGTTGTCGGCCTCGGCGAACTCCAGCCGGTGGCCTTCCTGGGCGAAATCCAGTTCGTGCAGGGTGGAGAAGAACACCGCGTCCAGATACACGTCCATGAGGTTGAAGAAGTCCTTGCGATTCTGGCTGGCAAAGGGATAGGCGGTCCAGTCGCTGCTGGTGAAGGCGTTCATGAAGGTGTTCAGCGAGCGGCGGATCATCATAAAGAAGGGGTCGCGAACCGGGTAGTGTTCGCTGCCGCACAGGGCGGTGTGTTCGAGGATGTGGGCTACGCCGGTGGAGTCCGTAGGTACCGTACGCAGGGCGACGAGAAACACGTTTTCACTGTTGTCCGAGGCCAGGTGATAGTGCTTGGTGCCGGTTTCGCGGTGTTCGTACTCCTCCACCGTAAGGTTGAGAGACTCGATGGGCTGGCTGCGCAGATGCTGGAATGCGGGGTGATGCTTTGGACTGGTCATGCGTGGTGGTTTCTCTTTTTGAACGTCGTTGGGATGGTCGCTGGCGAAGGGCGGCATTCTACCGTGATTTCTGTCCCGCCACAGCCTATGACAATGCGGTACGCCGGGGCGGGATGCTGCCGAGCAGTTTGGCGCAGGCCACCAGCCAGGCCCATTCCTGCTCGATGGCGTGTGGATCGACATCTAGCGGGTTGAGCATGAACAGGTCGTCGATGACGTATTGCATCGACAGCAGTACGGCGGCGCCGGGTTGTTGCGACAGGGCCTGGATGGCATCGGCCTTGCGGGTGAATTTCTGCGTCAGTTTGAGATCCTTGCCCATCTGCCGCAGTTCCTGCATCTTCAGCACGCTGAGACGCTGTTGCAGGGGGATCTGCCGGCCTCTTGAGGCGATGCCGGATTTTGCCAGTGTCTCGAACAGCGTGCGGTCGGCATCGAAGGGCGGCACATGCAGGGTAACGCCGCTGTCGCGGGAATTGTAGAGGGTAAAGTGCGCCAGGAAGGTATGGCCACCGAAGCGGGCCATGAGCGCGCGGTCGATGTGGCGTACTTGGTGCGGGTCGCGGTGAAGCAGCAGATTGCGCTCGGTGGTGCTGAGGGCATCGATGCGCATACCCGCAGGTGGCGCCGGCAGGCTGGTGGCGGTCACCGCGTCGGCGGTATTGTGGAACTGCTCGAACAGGTGCTGCAGATAGGCGTCCAGTTCCTGCACGGTGGGTCGGTTGAAGGCGAAGAAGGTCGCCAATGCCACACTATCAGTGTCTTTCATCAATGCGCGCAGACTACTGATGCCGCGTTCATCCAGGCCCATGACGGAAAGACCATTGAGCAGCGGTTTTCCCTGGGGTGACGCTGCTTTTGTAACGAGCTTGGCCGCTTCAAGCCGTTTACCGACTTGCGCCAGCCACTGCTGGATCAGCAGCAGGATGAGCAGGGCGCCGGCAATAATCATCAGGGGGGCGGTGTCAGGCATGCGTCATCGTGTCCCGAAACCGGGATTATTTCAACAGGATTGAGGGGGCGGCTTCACTCAAGTTTTTCTGCCGGGGGACGACAACCGCATTGACGGGCCTGTTTATGACGTGACCCCGGAGGTGAATGATGGATATCAGCAGCTTGAACATGCCCATGCCGGCATTGCCCGATGCGACACGTGAACCACCGCGCGATGCCGAGGTGCCAACGGCGGTGCGTGAAACCCAGGCCACCGAGCCGGAAAACAACGACACCCGTTCCAGTGATGGTGGCCGGGACGATCATTCCGCACCGTCATCGACGCCCACCCTGGGAAATTACGTCAACGAAACCGTCTGACGGGCAGATCCCCGCCCGGTTTTTCCCTTCTCTATTCAGCACAGTCTTCCACCCTGGCCGCCGTGATCAGCGGAGGCACTATTCCTGAGCTATTTGCCGTTACGGGCCTTGCTTCAGAATGGCACTTGTTCTGTCGATGTAGACAGGAATCCTGCTAAGCTCTTACGCGTTATTCCGTCTGCCATGGCAGCAGGACCTTCCCCGGATCAACCAGGAGTGATCAACCGTGTCCATAACCACCTTTATCATCATCGCCCTGCTGGTGACGCTGGTCGTCTATGTCATTCTCATATACAACAACCTGGTGTCCCTGAAACACAATGTTTCCAAGTCCTGGGCCAATATCGACGTGTTGCTGAAACAACGTCATGACGAGCTGCCCAAGCTGGTAGAGGTGTGCAAGCAGTACATGGGCTACGAGCAGGAGACCATGGAGAAGATTATGCAGGCCCGCTCTCAGGTGGCCAGCGCCCAGCAATCGGGCGATATCGGTGCGCTAGGGGCCGCGGAGACACAGCTGCGACTGGGCCTGGGCGGCCTGTTTGCGCTGGCCGAGGCCTATCCCGATCTCAAGGCCGACCAGAGTTTCCAGCATTTACAGGCCCGTATCAGCGGGCTGGAAAACGCCATCGCCGACCGGCGCGAGTTCTACAACGAAGCGGTCAATCTCAACAACGTGCGCATCGAACAGTTCCCCGATGTCATCATCGCAAAGCGGTTTTCCTTCAAACCCTTCGAGCTGCTGGAGTTCAGCGAAGAGGAAAAGAAGGATGTCGATATCAAGGGCCTGTTCAATTAGCCCGGATATTTCATGAATTTGCATAAAGATCGCGCAGGGCATTGGTTTCACAGGGAAACTCTTGAAGAAGTCTCGTACCCAAGACACTCGCTCCGCTCGCGGGGCAGGCTCTACCGGTGATTACGAGCGACTGAGAGAATATTTCCTGTGGAATCAATGGACAAGCGAGATTATGCATAACGTCATGAAATATTCGGGTTAGCCGGCGATGCTGGATGCCGCAACTCAGTGGGTGACCCAGGCCACGCCGCCGGCTTTCTGGATCGCGTTCCTTGCCGCTATGGCTCTTGCCGTGGCGGCCTTTGTCTATGCCTTCATTTTTCTGCAGCGGGTGCGGGCCATCGAGGACACGCCGACGGCAAGGATTCGCTCGGCGGCACAGGGCTATGGCGAGCTGTCCGGTATGGCGCAGTTGATGGACGGTGCGCCTATCGTCGCGCCGCTGACCGGCAAGACCTGTGCCTGGTACCGCTACAAGGTCGAGAAAATGGGCGACAAGCACACCCACGTGGTGGACTCCGGCAGCAGTGACGAGCTGTTCCTGCTGGTGGGGACCACCGGCCGTTGCGTCATCGACCCGGAGGGTGCCACCGTGATCACCCGTCACAAAGAAGTCTGGTTCGACTATAGCTATCCGTCGCGCAAGCGCGGCGGCCACAGCGGCCTGTTGGGCCAGATACTGGGCCGCGTCGGCTCACGCTACCGCTACACCGAGGAGCGTTTGCGCGCCAGCGAGCCGCTGTACGCCATCGGCATGTTCAAGTCCGTGGGCGGCGGCGCGGAATCCTTCAACACCGAAGAGGAAGTGCGCGCGCTGCTGCGCGCATGGAAGAGCGACAAGGCAAGACTGCTGAAAGACTTCGACGCCAATGGTGATGGCGAAATCGATCTGCAGGAATGGGAGGTGGTGCGCAAGGCCGCCCACCAACAGGTGCGCAAGGAGCAGTCACAGCGCAGTGTCGCGTCGCCCACGCACGTGATGTCGAAACCGGTGCACGGCAAACGCCCCTACTTGCTATCCGCCTTGTCTGAAGAGGAATTGGTGAAACGCTTCCGTCTCTCTGCCGCCGGCAGCCTGATGGCCTTTCTGCTGCTGGGCAGCGCCGCCGTGTGGATGGCGGCGGTGCGGTTTCCTCTCTGAGCGGGTCCGGGGCTCGATCGGGTTTTTCATCGGTAGGGCGGGTCCCACCCGCCGAATCAGGCGCATGGCGGGTGGAACCCGCCCTACTGCAATTGTTGTCCCAGCGACAGGCCATAGAACAGGATCACCGGCGCCTGCAGGATCAGGATGATGCTGCGATAGATCAGTGCCTCCAGCCCCGCCTTTTCGTAATGTTTCTGCAAGACGCCGGCAAGGATGTCGGATAGCCCCCGCGCCAGGGCATGGCCGGCGAAGGCCATGGCCAGCAGGATGCCGAGTGCGGGCCAGTTCGGCCAGTACTCGATCCAGTGTGACGGCTGGGTGGCGACCAGCCAGTGGAACAGCAGGCTGGCGGCGGCCATGCCCTGAATGGGCAGCACCAGCGCCGGCAGGCGGCCGATCACCGGCAGCAGGGGTAACAGCAGGGAGAGGACGAAGGACAGGTTCACCAGGCTGGTGATGCGGCCGCGCCCGGCGGCCAGCAGCTCTGACAGAGAGGGCGCTTCGGCGAGGCCGAACAGGGCGGGGTAAGCGAACAGGATAAAGGCCACCAGCGCCAGGGCGCGGGCGGCGGGGATCAGCAGATGCTCGGCCAGCCAGTGGGTGCTGGCGACGTCGCTGGTGCGGGTCAGCAGTTGGCGGCCCAGCCATTCCACCAGCAGCGACACGACCGTGTAGGCGATGAGCGCCAGCAGCAGGGCAGGGCTGGTGAGGGCGTTGAGGGTCGTCATGCCGAGATATGGCCGCAGCGGGCGGGTATTTCTTTAGTCCACCCCGCCCGCTAGACTCTTAGTCCTCAGTCCTCAGTCCTCAGTCCTCAGTCCTCAGTCCTTGAGCCCTTATCCCGTATTCCGCATACCCGCCGCGATGGCATTGATGGAGCGCAGCAGCGGGTCCAGCCACTGTTCCCGCTCGGCCTCGGGCAGCGATTCATTGCGGTAACGTTTCAAGAGGGTGAGCTGGATGAAGTTGAGGGGATCCAGGTAGGGGTTGCGGCGCATCAGTGACAGCTCCAGGCGGGGTGTCTCGCCCAGCAGGTGCTGGTTGCCGGAGACGTTCAGCACCTGGTTGACGGTGCGGTAGAATTCGCCGTGAAAGGCCGAATAGATACGTTCGCCGGTGTCCTTGTCCTGACACAGACCGGCGTATTCTCGTGCAATGTCCGGCTCGGCCTTGTACAGGGCCATCTGCGTGTTGCTCAGCAGGGCGCGG
>JAJRWE010000227.1 GCA_024276955.1 Gammaproteobacteria bacterium | reverse complement strand
CGACCCGTCCAGCAGCTCTGAGTGTCCGCCTGACTATGCAAAAAAACGCGTTAAGGAACAAAGCCATTAACTCATTTTTTTGCTACGCCAGACGAACACTCAGAACCACTGGACAGGCCGTTCAACTGATTAATCTAGGTTAAAAGGAGACTACTATGAAAAAGTTGATTGCATTGACCGCGGCCTGCGCACTGATTCTGCCGCCGCTCTCTATCTACGCCGAACAGGCGCATCACCCGGAACAGCAGGGGATACAGGAGGGCGAAATGCCGGCGCAGGGCCAGCCGGCCATGGACGGCATGATGGACAAGATGCAGGGACACATGAAGAAAATGATGCAGCAGATGGATGCCATCCATGCAACCGACGACCCGGAAAAACGCGATGAGCTGTTGCAGAAACACAGGCGGAGTATGCACGAGGGCATGCAGATGATGCGCGGCATGGGCGGCGACACGATGAAAGGCAGGATGGGCGAAAGTGGCGGGGGCATGATGCAAGGCGGCGGGATGCACCAGGGTGGCGGAAAAATGCATGGCGACGACAAGGACATGCGCCACCGCGCAATGGAGCAGCGCCTGGATGTGATGCAGATGATGATGGAGCAGATGATGCAGCACCGGGAGGCGGAACGGCCCCGCCATAAATATGGGCGATCCCGGTAGAGGCTCGGCACAGCCATTGAAAACCTGGTACCGGAAGCTGGCCGCCAGGCTCGGGCGCCGAAATACAACGGCGCCGCAGGGTTCCCCGCGTATCGGCGTGATATTGAGCGCCGGTGGCAGCCGCGGCATCTATGCCCACACGGGTTTCCTGTTGGCCCTGGAGCAGATGGGTATTCCCGTATCGGCCGCCGCCGGTTGCAGCGCCGGCGCCGTGGTGGGCGGGATTGCCGCGAGTGGAACTGACTTGACGGTCTGGGCCGATGCCATTTGTCGTGTCAAACGAGAGGAATTCTGGACGCCGGACCCCGTGCGCCATGTGATCTGGAGCATGGCCAGGAACAGGGGGATAGGTTACACCGGCCTCTCCGATACTGCGGCGGGAATGGACTTCTTCCGGCGCAATCTCACGGCCCAGACCTTCGAGGACTGTCGCTATCCGCTATACATCATGGCAATCAATCTGGACCGGGCAGAGAAAGTGGTGTTCAGCCACGGCGAACTGGCGCCACGCATGATGGCCAGCGCGGCGATACCGGTCCTGTACAAGCCGGTGAACATCAACGGTAGCTATTACAGTGACGGCGCGCTGGTCGAACTGGCGCCCGTGGATGCCATCTGTTGCAATCACGGACTGGATGCCCTGATCGTGCACCAGGTAGGGCAACACTTCGGTCGCAAAGGCGATATGAGCGAGGTTCTTCGACAACCCTGGTCCCTGCTGGAGATCGTCAATCGCCTGCTGTTTCATCAGCGGCCCTGGTATCTCTCCAACGAAGAGCTGGGCTTCAAATATTGCAGCTGCGGCTGCGGCGCAGTGATTGTTGTGCTGGAGCCGGAGCTGCCCGAGTTGCCCTGGCCCCATACCAAGGGGGGGGGCAGGGTTCTGGAAGTCGCCAGGCAGAAAACCGAAGTCCTGTTACGGCCGCATCTGGATGCCTTGCTCACAGACCCGCGCCAGCGCTTGCCCATGCCGCCCACAGATCTGCAGGTGGAGCGGTCGCGTGGCGCGGGGCGCTGCGCAACGGGTCAATAGCGCCGCAATACTCCGGCATTCATGGGCTAAGCTTAACCCTGAATCCGTGACATCAGGTTAACGCAACGGGCTGTATATTCAGGAATAGACCAGCGGAGGTAAATGATGCTCGTAAGGAAAATGCACAGCAGAGTGCTGAGACAGGACGACGAATCCTGGCACTGGTTCTGGCTGACTATCATGGACCTGTGGCTATACGTCTGTGGGACGGTGAACTGGCCATTGGCAATGACAATGCGCCCTGTACGGTGATATTCCACCAGCCGTCGATGCTGCGCAACCTGATACTGCACAGAAATGTTATACACCTGGCTGAGGCCTATCTGGCGGGCGAAGGTGATATCGAAGGTGATACCGAAACCCTGTTTGACCTCGTGAGCTATATGCGGGACCTGGTTCTACCCTGGCCCGTCAAGTGGCGGGTCTTGCGCCAGGCTCTCAGCCTGCCCGGCACACTGCATCGCAGCGGGAAAGATGCCAAAGCCGTGCGTGCCAAGCCTGAGACGCACCAAAATACACGAGAAAGCATCGCCCATCATTACGACGTCAGCAATGATTTCTACCGCCTGTGGCTGGACCGTGAGATGGTCTATTCCTGCGCCTATTTCCCCGAAGTCGATCGTTCTCTGGACAAGGCCCAAGAGGACAAGCTGGATTATATCTGTACAAAATTACGTCTGACGCCAGACCAGACTCTGCTGGACATTGGTTGTGGCTGGGGCGCCCTGATCTGCTGGGCCGCACGACACCATGGGGTTCTGGCTCACGGCATTACTCTGAGCGAGCAGCAATATCAGTATGCCTGCGAACGGATCCTGAGCGAAGGGCTGGAGGAGCGGGTAACCGTCGAGTTACGTGACTATAGAGACCTGCCAGAAGACATCCAGTATGACCGTATCGTCAGCGTCGGCATGTTCGAACACATCGGCGTCGTCAACTTCCCTCGCTATTTCGACATTATCAAGCGGGCGCTAAGACCGGGTGGGCTGTTCCTCAATCACGGCATTACCAATGATACCGGCTGGCGGGATACCCCCATTACCCGCTTCATCAACAGCTACGTCTTTCCCGATGGTGAGCTGGCACGTATCAGCACCGTGGTCGATGCCATGGAACAGGCCGGCTTCGAGGTTATCGATGTAGAAGGTCTACGTCGCCACTATGCATTGACCCTACGCAGCTGGGTACGGGGGTTGGAAGCCAACCGGGAACAGGCCGTCGCCCAGGTGGGGGAAGCGAGCTATCGTGTCTGGCGGCTATATATGGCGGGCTCCGCCTACTATTTCGACGAAGGCAGCATCAATGTCTATCAAGTGCTGGTGGGGCATGACCGCGAGCCACTGTCCATCGCCCTGCGGCGTGACGAATTGTATGCCAAGGGCTGTGAATGCCCGCCCTGGCAGAAGTCTGTGAAGGCTGAAATTTCCAAGCCGCGCTGATAAGGGAACTGTCTGACTTAGACCGGATAATTTCTGAATACAATAACGCAGGCCATTACCAGTCAGCAATCAGAATCACCAGTGAACGAGTTTGTGTGGAATACCAATCTTGCCTCTGCAACAATGGCCCATCACCAGGGGTATTAATATCGTGCGGGGACGGTTGCGCGGTATCCACGGCAATTTTCCAGGGGCGACTGTCTGGTGCTTCGGGAAGCTTAAAATTCACCGTGTCCGGACCTGCGTTAAACAGTAGACACAACGCTGACTCGACACTATCGGTCATATTGATGACACAGCCGAAAGCACGGTCTGGACCTTCCCATTGAGGGATATCACCGTCTGGACCCAACCATCGGATATCCTCAGCTGTGTAGAACGTTTCTCTTCGGAGTACTTCATAATGCTTGCGCAGTGCGATCATCCCACGTGTAAAACGAAAGATTTCCTGATGTTTCTGCAAGAGTCCCCAGTCAAACCAGGACGTTTCATTATCCTGACAGTAGGCGTTGTTGTTGCCGTCCTGGGTGCGACGAAACTCATCACCGCCGAGCAGCATCGGTACCCCGCGGGCGATCAACAAGGTTGCCATTAAATTCTTGATCTGCCGCAAGCGTACCGCTTCGATGGCCGGATCGTCGGTGGCGCCTTCAACGCCGTAGTTATCACTGTAGTTGTTGTTGTCACCATCGGCGTTGTTTTCACCATTGGCCTCGTTGTGCTTGTACCGGTAACTGACCAGGTCGCTCAGGGTGAATCCATCGTGGCAGGTAATGAAGTTAATGCTGTTTACCGGTTGTTTGCCGCTGTGCTGATAGATATCTGCGCTGCCGGCGATGCGGCTCGCCAGTGCACCCATCATACCCAAGTCGCCGCGCCAGAAACGGCGCACGTCATCACGGAAATGCCCGTTCCATTCCGACCAACGTTGCCCCGGAAAATTGCCCACTTGATAGGCGCCACCTGCATCCCAGGCCTCGGCGATGAGCTTGATATCCCGTAGCACGGGATCCTCTGCAATGCGCTCCAGCAGAGGCGGGTTGGCGAGCAGATTACCGTAGACATCCCTGCCGAGTATCGACGCCAGATCAAAGCGAAAGCCGTCCACGTGCATCTCCATGACCCAGTGGCGCAGGCAATCAAGGATGTAGTCGCGTACGACGGGATGGTTACAATTCAAGGTATTGCCGGTACCGGAGAAGTTTTTGTAATAACGCCGGTCATCCTCGAGCAGGTAGTAGATACGGTTGTCCAGGCCACGGAAATTAAGTGTCGGACCGTTCTCGTTACCCTCGGCGGTATGGTTGAACACAATATCAAGGATGACTTCGATACCCGCCTGATGCAGCGCCCTGATCATGGTCTTGAACTCGATCAGCTGGCAGCCCGGCTCACGTCGGCTGGCGTAGCTTTCCTTGGGGGCCATGAACGCCACCGTGCTGTAGCCCCAATAGTTGCGCAGTCGCTCACCGTTAAGCGGATTTTCGCGTACCAGTTCGTACTCAAAAAATTCCTGCACCGGCATCAGCTCGACAGCGGTGACACCCAGTTCTCGTAAATAAGGGATTTTCTCGACGAGACCCAGAAAGGTGCCGGGCTGTTCCACCGCAGCGGAGGGGTGCACGGTGAACCCGCGTACGTGGGTTTCATAGATCACCGTATCGGCCCAGGCGTGACGGGGCCGCTGGTCGCCCTGCCAGTCGAACGCGCCATCACCCACCAGGCATTTAGCCTGCCATCGGGTATTGTCCTTGCTCGAAAAGGACAGATCCCGCGCCGACGACGCTGGATCAAAACCGCACGCGCAAGCGAAGTCCCAGCATTCCGTGCCCACCAGGGCGGCGGCATAGGGATCGAGCAGCACCTTATGAGGATTGAAGCGGTGCCCCTGCTCCGGTTGGTATGGGCCGTTCGCACGCCAGGCATAGGTCGCGCCCCGATCCAGATCCTCAATCCAGACATGCCAGATGTCGCCGGTACGGTGTTGAGCCGGGTCCAGATCGATGGTTCGGTAGGGCGCCTCGGCCAATGGCGCATCGAAC
Source organism: Gammaproteobacteria bacterium (assembly GCA_024276955.1). Taxonomy (GTDB): domain Bacteria; phylum Pseudomonadota; class Gammaproteobacteria; order SZUA-152; family SZUA-152; genus DRQN01. The sequence continues at coordinate 2,353 of JAJRWE010000227.1, read as the reverse complement.
AATAACAGACTCACTTGCGTCGCATGGCGGCTGAACACCGCCAGGTTGACTCCGCCACAGCGTTCGTAAGCGCCCAGCGGTAACGGTACACCTGCCCGGATCATGGGACTATCGGCGGCATGGGACAATCAAGGACAGCCGAAAAGGCGCGCAATAATTCGATTTCAACCGGTGATATTATTTGGTCATTTACAATGCTGGTGGCACATGCCTTCAGCAGTTGCGGCTTGGCCAGGGGTTTCAGCTTTTCCAGTTTTTGCAGGGAACGATCCAGGTCTGCAAGACTGATTTTATTCTTTACCACAAATTGAAGCCCACTGATTTTCAGAGTTTTCGCTGCTGCACTAAAGGCTTCTTCAATATTATTTTGATCCTGTTGACCCGCATGGGCCATTACTGACAGGATCAGGCCAATTTCCTGCTTGAGCTGCCCGAGATTGGAATAGCGCGTTTTTGTACGTGCCAGCTTGAAGAACTGCCCATCCAGATGACTAAACAGAATTTTCTGTAGCGACCATTCCAGCAGATCGACCCTGGAATCCATTTCAATTAACGCGACAAGGTTGTCTCTGAAGGCCTGGTACTGGCCGAGTGATAACTGTTTTAGTGCCGGTATGGCGATATCAATTATCGGCAATCGGTATTTAATATCCAGGCCATCCAAATCCGGCAATAGTTTGTGTGTTAACACAAAGACATCCGGATCGGCATGCTCCCGCAAATGCCCCAGTTGCCGGCCACGAACCTCCCGCCCCGGATCAAGCACCAGAGAATAAATAACGGCGCGGGCACCATAGGGTTCCCGGGCAGCCTCTTTAATGATCATGGACAACTCTGCTATCAGTACGCGGGCGTGATTGATTGTTTCCGGTTTCGGGTTGCCGATTTGATCAATCGCATGTGCAACATCGGCCATGGCTGCACCGGTAATGACAGTAGCAACCTTTTCGGCAAGCTCTTCACGTGTCATGGTTTCTTTTTTTACACGCTCTTCCTCATCCCGTGGTGAGTCGGTTTTATCGGAAGAATCAAATTTGCCGTCCCAATTGGGATCGATGCGCAGGATGCGCTTGGCCAACGGCGGGTGCGTGGCGGCCAATGATTGCATAAAACCGGATACACCCTGAGCAAAAAAGGCATGGCTGACCTCGGGTGCGCCGGGGTTTTCCACTTTGGAACCAAATTCGAGTCCGCCGATTCTCTTCAATGCGCCTGCAATGCCGTCCGGGTTGCGGGTAAACTGCACCGCTGAGGCATCTGCCAGGTATTCCCGCTGCCGGCTCACCGCGGCCTTGATCAGGCCGCCGAAAAAGGTGCCGGCAAAACCAATGACCATCAGCCCGATCGCCAGCGCCAGTATTCCGCCTGCATTGTTACCGCTGCTACGCCCACGCCGCGAAAAAGAAGCGGAATACAACAGGTAGTAGCCAATAAAGCCGATAATCAGGATGCCATTCAGTACGCCCATCAAACGGATGTTGAGCCGCATATCGCCATTAAAAATATGGCTGAACTCATGGGCAATGACGCCCTGCAGCTGATCACGGCTTAAATGATCGATGGTTCCCTGGGTCACCCCGATAACGGCATCGCGCGGTGAGAAACCGGCCGCAAAGGCATTAATGCCCGGCTCACCCACGAGCACATAAACGGGCGGTGCCGGCGTGCCGGAGGCGATGGCCATTTCCTCCACCACATTCAGTAGTTTGCGTTGCTTCAGGTCATCCGTATTTTGCGGGATCAATTGTCCACCCAGAGCCTCCGCAACGGTCTTGCCACCGGCCGATAAGATCATGATTTTATAGAGACTGCCCACCAGCACCACGGTGCCAACACCGATGCTGACAGCGGTAAATGTCTGCCAGTCCATCTGCTGGAGAAATGTCCCGCCATCTTAAATTTGTTCACTATTGATATAACCGAATACCACCATGACCAGGAGATTGGTCATGATGATCAAGGTGACTCCCGCCAGCGTAAACAAGAAGACAAGCTGGATCGTGTGTTTACGCACACGGTCTTGTGATTCAAAGAAATTCATTTTAAATACCAGGCTACACAGCAGTGGCTAGAATGAGACTTTTGGTGCAGCCTGTATGGCGGCACTGTCTTCAAATTCCAACAAGGTTGCATCTTGCGCATGGCCAAATCGCGTCGCAAAAAAGACCGGGTGAAACGTCTGTTTATAGGTATTGTATTCCATCACCTGGTCATTAAAGGCCTGCCTGGAGAAAGAGACTTTATTTTCGGTGGAGACAAGTTCTTCGCTTAACTGCATCATATTCTGATTGGCCTTGAGATCCGGATAGGCCTCCATCACCATATTAAAGTTCATCAGGGCGCCAGCCAGTTT
>JAJRWE010000226.1 GCA_024276955.1 Gammaproteobacteria bacterium | reverse complement strand
GTTGATGCCGCCTACGTTGAATTTTCCCTTTCTCTCATCAAGCCCAAGCAGCACATCGCCGCCCTCACTGTTGGCAAAGGCACTGTAGGTTTGCCAGAAGTCTTTGGGCAATTCTCCATTGCCGTCTTTGCCTGCGGCCAGTTTGCACTCAATCTCAAAGTTTTCACGCACGGCAGCGACATCTGCAAGGCTGGAAATTTCTAGCATGCTGCTTTATCCACTGAAGATTGGTTTGAGGGGGCTGTGATTTCGCCGGAGAGGAGTTTTGGGAGGAGTGAGTCACGCAAAGATGAAAGAGTATTCATCTGTTTTTGCAAACAAGATGCTTGTTCGTAGATCGGCCCCACTACGCCGGAAAACATCTCAAGCATAATTTCATCTGGATACGGCACTTTAATACGTTTCATATCTGCAACGGTCACATGTCCCAAGCCAGTCGTCTGTTTTTGTTGTGCCGTTCTGATCAAAACAGGCTTCATATACCGGAGCAAGAAATAGGCAAAATATTTTTGATATTTTGATACGAAATTTAGCTTAAAAATATGCTGATTTAACCAGCCATCACCTCCAAACCATTTAAATACTTCTAATGAAGTCTCCGGACTTCCTGACCACGAATAAAGCACATCACCATCGTGTATTTTATACTTCTCCCTAAAGTCACCTCTTGTAAACTTTGTTCCAGCCGATATTCCCTGCTTGAGTTCTGCTATTTTAATTATCGGCAATCCTTTAGCGTCTTCTGAAAAATCACTTGCTTTAAACGCGGAACCATTTACATATCCTGCCGTTTCGTAGAGCGGCTTCCAAGCCCACCCCTTCGGAATCAAGCCAAGCTCAGAGTCTTCGAGTTCATCGGGAAACAGAGCGGAGGTGTCGGTGAGTTGTTGGCGGGTCGCTCCCGGCATCCTGCCTCCCGCGACATTAGCACTTCCCTGTGCGTCATGTTCGGGGGTGCTGGCTTTCAGGAAGGCATCAAGTTCGGCATCGGTTTTGCCGCTGATGGCGCACATGGCGGCGCGCTCTGGATCTTGGCCGTTTTGTTTGGCCTGGATTTTGGCTTTGACGGGTTCGAAGTCGACAAACCAGGATTTGAAAATGGCCTGGGCGATGTGTTCGAGAGTTTGGTTGATTTGGCGGTTGAGTTCGATTTTGTCGTCTAGCACATTCAATATACCGGCAATTTCTTTTTGCACTACAAGTGGTGGAAGCTTTATTGCCGCCTTCTTAAAATCTTTCAAAACCACTCTTGGTATTGCGGCGCCCGATATAAAGTTACTTTTTAAATAATCAATTGTGGTTTTAGACGAGAAATAATATTTCAGAAAGTCAGAATCAGTCTGAACCGAGTCTGGCCGGAGAATCGCCACGGATGATAGCAACACAGCATCTAACGGCGTCTTTATATTGCAGACAGTATCTAGCGCACTATTCCCGTCTTTTGCAATTAACACATCGCCCACTTCAGGCATACAACCTTGTTTAACTAATTTCGAAAAATCTTCATTTCCAATAAGTCTCGCCTCAGAGAGGTCAACACCAAAACGGGTGAGATCTTTAACTGAGGCCATAGGCTTTCCTACAGTTACAGACTTTGGACTATTATGTGCACCGTCCGTGATCTTCAGGCAAACGTCATCTAGTGTTTTTACTGGCCAATCAGAGCTCATAGCCCAACCCTACCAAGTTCTTTTTGATATCAGCTTCCAGTCTCCCACTTTGCTCAAATTGTTCTTTCAATTGCCCGGTAAGGCGCGCCATTTTTTCTGCGAACGGTTCGCCACCATCCTCCTCTTCGACAGCGCCAACATAGCGGCCGGGCGTGAGCACGTAGTCGTGCTGCTTGATATCGTCGAGTGATACAGATTTGCAGAAACCCGCTTTGTCCTCGTATTGAACGATTTCGTCGCCGACTTTCAGCGTTTGTTCTTCTGACTTCCAGGCGAGGTAAGTATCGGCAATGCTGCGGATGTCTTCGGGCTTGAAGTCACGCAGGACGCGGTCTTTCATGTAGCCCGTGTTGCGGGCGTCGATGAAGAGGACTTCGCCGCTTCTGTCTCTGAAGCCTGGATTCCGGCCTTCACTGGAAATTGCTCCTGCATTTCCAGTACTTCCGCCGTCCATGGCGGTCGCGCGGGAATGACGGATGGCTTTCTTGGTCTCTCCCGGCATCCTACCTTCCGCGACACTTGACCGTCCCTGGCCTTTGTTTTTGGTGAGAAACCAGATGCAGGCGGGGATCTGGGTGTTGGTGAAGAGCTGGCCGGGCAGGGCGACCATGCATTCGACCCGGTCATTCTCCAACAGGTTTTTGCGGATTTCGCCTTCGCCGCTGGTGTTGGAACTCATGGAGCCGTTGGCGAGCAGCAGGGCCAGGCTGCCATTGGGTGCCAGGTGGTAGAGCATGTGTTGCAGCCAGGCGAAATTGGCGTTGTTTTTCGGTGGGGTGCCGTATTGCCAGCGGGGATCGCCGTCGAGTTTGGCGTCCCACCATTCTTTCATGTTGAAGGGTGGGTTGGCCATGACGAAGTCGGCACGCAGATCCGGGTGTTTGTCGTTGGTGAAGCTGTTGCCGGGTTCCTTGCCGAAGTTGAAATCGATGCCACGGATGGCCATGTTCATGGCGGCCAGGCGCCAGGTGGTGGGGTTGGATTCCTGTCCGTAGACGGAGATATTGCCCAGCTTTCCCTGGGTAGCTCCCGGCGTCCTGCCTCCCGCGACACTAGCACTTCCTTGTGCGTCGTGTGCTTCGATGAAGTTTTCACTCTGCACGAAGAAACCACCGGAGCCCATGGCGGGGTCGTAGACGCGGCCTTTCCAGGGTTGCAGCATTTCGACGATGAGGCTGACGATGGCCTTGGGGGTGTAATACTGGCCGCCCTTCTTGCCTTCGGCGAGGGCGAACTGGCCGAGGAAATATTCGTATACGTGGCCGAGGATGTCCTTGGCGCCGAGGGTGGCGTGCTGGAACGGGATGGTGGCGACGAGGTCGATGAGTTCGCCGAGCTTGGCCGCTTCCAGTTGCAGGCTGGCATAGGTCTTGTTGAGCACGCCCTTGAGCTTGGGGTTTTCCTTTTCGATGGCGTCGAGGGCGTCGTCGATGAGGCGGCCGACCGAGGTGATCTTGTATTGGGTCTTCTTGCCGTTCCTGATGGTGATCTCGCTGCCGATGGGTAACTTGGCGTTGTCTTGCAGGGTTTTCCAGCGGGCCAACTCCGGTACCCAGAAGACGTTTTTCTCGGTGTAGTAGTCGCGGACTTCCAGTTCTTCCCGGATCAGGGCTTGGTCATCGCCGAGGTAGTAGTCGTGGTCTTTATCGCGGAAGTGGGCTTCCAGCTCTGCGCGGCGTTCCTCGAAGGCATCGCTGACGTATTTGAGGAAGATGAGCCCCAGCACGGCGTGCTTGTAGACGGCGGCATCGAGGCTGGAGCGAAGCTTGTCGGCGGATGACCAGAGTTTTTTGTCCAGGTCGTTGAGGAATTGTTGTTCGGTTTGATCCATTAAGGCTGTTCTCGGTTTGTGTCGATGGCGGGTTTGATATGCTCCCGGCGGCTGTTGTTTGAACCGGCCTACCAGGCCGGCAGGTCACCAGATGGCCCGGGGCATACTTGCCGGTTTGGACTTCCACGCCACTCAGGGTGATATCCTCTTTCCTGGCTTCGATGACACCAGCGGCAGCGCCGCCGGCATACAACAAACAGCCTGCAAAGCCGTGGCCGCTCTTGAGGGGAAATTCGCGGATGGCGACACCGCGCGCGGTGTAGCGAATTAATCAGACCTTCTTTTAACTTGCTTTATGCAGCATCGTGCCATTGCACGATCTCCACTTCTGTCTGCTTTTCCCTGGCATCCTGCACCAACTTCTCCAGACGTTTGGCTATTTCATGCTCGATCCAGTTCTCACCACACTGCTGGCAGACTTTGGCGGGCACCTTGCGTACCACCACAAGTCCGGAATCCAGATCCGCGGTAAACGTGATATGACCCGATGTTTTGTCGCCCCCACACAGGGGACAGGTATCGCTTGTGGGCATCATCATTTCCTCGTCTTCCAATCCGTTTCGAATTTTTCGGTACTCGGTCGATAGACCGTGATGACATGGCAAACGCCTTGCTGCTCTTGGAATGCAACCACGATGTGCAGCGGTTGTCCAT
>JAJRWE010000029.1 GCA_024276955.1 Gammaproteobacteria bacterium | reverse complement strand
CCAACGTTTTGCCGACTGGCCCAGCGACCTCAAGGGCAACAATGACCTGCTCACCTTGAGCCAGCCGCAGATCATCCGCGACATCCACAGCGAATATCTGGCCGCCGGCGCAGATATCCTCGAAACCAACACCTTCAACGCCAACTCGGTATCCATGGCCGACTACGGCATGGAATCGCTGGTCTACGAGATCAACGTGGAAGCCGCACGCCTGGCGCGCGAGGCCTGCGACGCCATCGCCACTCCGGACAGTCCGCGCTTTGTCTCCGGCGTGCTCGGCCCCACCAACCGCACCGCCTCGCTGTCGCCGGACGTCAACCGCCCCGGCTTTCGCAACATCGACTTCGATACCCTGTGCGAATCCTATCTCGAAGCCATCAAGGGTCTGGTGGATGGCGGCTCGGACATCCTCCTGGTCGAAACCATCTTCGACACGCTAAACGCCAAGGCCGCCCTGTTCGCCATCGAAGACTACTTCGAGACCTCGGGCAAGCGCCTGCCGGTGATGATCTCCGGCACCATCACCGATGCCTCAGGGCGCACCCTGTCGGGGCAGACCGCCGAGGCCTTCTGGAATTCCCTGCGTCACATCGAGCCCATCAGCTTCGGCTTCAATTGCGCCCTGGGCGCCGACGAACTGCGTCAATACGTCGAGGAAGTCGCCGGCATCGCCAACTGCCACATCAACAGCCACCCCAACGCCGGTCTGCCCAACGCCTTCGGCGAATACGACGAGACCCCGGAGCAGATGGCCGCCGAGATCGGCGAGTGGGCCGAGAGCGGTTTCATCAACATCATCGGCGGTTGCTGCGGCACCACCCCGGCGCATATCAAGGCCATCGCCGATGCGGTGGGCAAATTCCCGCCGCGCAAGGTACCGGAAGACACACACCTCACTCGCCTGTCCGGGCTGGAGCCGTTCAACATCGGCCCCGATTCGCTGTTCGTCAACGTCGGCGAGCGCAACAACGTCACCGGCTCGGCCAAGTTCAAGCGGCTGATTTTGGAAGAACGCTTCGACGAGGCCTTGAGTGTGTCGCGCGAACAGGTGGAAAATGGCGCCCACATCATCGACATCAACATGGACGAGGCCATGCTGGATGGCAAGGCGGCGATGATCGACTTCCTCAACCTCATCGCCTCCGAGCCGGACATCGCCCGCGTGCCGGTGATGGTGGACTCCTCTAAGTGGGAGATCATCGAGGCCGGCCTCAAGCGCCTGCAAGGCAAGGGCATCGTCAACTCCATCAGCCTCAAGGAAGGTGAGGAGAACTTCCTCCGCCATGCCCGTCTGATCCGCCGCTATGGCGCTGCCACAGTGGTGATGGCCTTCGACGAGGAGGGCCAGGCCGATACCTTCGAGCGCAAGGTGGCGATCTGCACCCGCTCCTACAATCTGCTGATCGAAAAAGTCGGCTTCCCGCCGGAAGACATCATCTTCGACCCCAACATCTTCGCCGTCGCCACCGGCATCGAGGAACACAACAACTACGGCGTGGACTTCATTGAGGCCACCCGCGAAATAAAGCGCACCCTGCCGCATGCGCTGATCTCCGGCGGCGTCTCCAACGTGTCGTTTTCCTTCCGCGGTAATAACCCGGTACGCGAGGCCATCCACTCGGTGTTCCTCTACCACGCCATCCAGGCCGGCATGGACATGGGCATCGTCAACGCCGCCCAGCTGGCGGTGTACGACGACCTCTCAGACGACCTGCGCGAGCGCGTCGAGGACGTGGTGCTCAACCGCCGCCCCGACGCCACCGACCGCCTACTGGAGATCGCCGACCAGTACCGCGGCGACGCCGTCGGCGGGGCAAAGAAGGAAGACCTCGCCTGGCGCGAATGGGCGGTGGGAAAACGCCTCGAACACGCCCTGGTAAAGGGCGTCGACGCCTATGTCGTGGAAGATACCGAAGAGGCCCGCCAGCAATTCGAGCGCCCGATCCAGGTCATCGAAGGCCCCTTGATGAGCGGCATGAATGTGGTCGGCGACCTGTTCGGCGAGGGCAAGATGTTCCTGCCCCAGGTGGTGAAGTCGGCACGCGTGATGAAAAAGGCCGTGGCCCACCTACTGCCCTTCATCGAAGCTGAAAAAGAAGAAGGCGCACGCGCCGCCGGCAGGATCCTCATGGCCACGGTGAAAGGCGACGTACACGACATCGGCAAAAACATCGTCGGCGTGGTGCTGCAATGCAACAATTTCGAGGTCATCGACATCGGCGTGATGGTGCCGGCGCAAAAGATCCTTGATGCCGCGCGTGAACACGACGTCGACATTATCGGCCTGTCCGGCCTCATTACCCCCTCGCTGGAAGAGATGGCCCACATCGCCAAGGAAATGCAGCGTTTGGGTTTCAACATCCCATTGATGATCGGCGGCGCCACCACCTCGCGCGCCCACACCGCAGTGAAGATCGAGCCCGGTTACAACGGTCCCTGCGTGTGGGTAAAAGACGCCTCGCGAGCGGTGGGCGTGGCGCAGAACCTCATCAGTGAGGAATTCCGCGACGGTTTCGTGGAGAAGATCCACGACGACTACGAGCAGGTGCGCATCAACCATGCCAGCCGCCAGAAGGCCGCCCGCTGGCTGACCCTGCAACAGGCGCGCGACAATAAGACGCCCATCGACTGGGACAACTACGTGCCGCCCAAGCCCCGCTTTCTCGGCGTCAAGGTGCTCGACGATTACCCGCTGGAAGAGCTGGTGGACTACATCGACTGGACGCCCTTCTTCCACGCCTGGGAGATGAAGGGCAGCTTCCCCAAGATCCTCGATGACCCGAAAAAGGGCGAAGAGGCGCGCAAACTGTTCGACGACGCGCAGAAGATGCTGCGCCAGATCATCGACGAAAAGTGGCTCAAGGCCAGCGCCGTGGTGGGCTTCTTCCCCGCCAATGCGGTGGGCCATGACGATATCGAGATCTACGATGTACAGGGAAGTACAAGTGCCGCGGGAGACACGACTCCAGGGATGGAGGAGGTAGAGCAAAGCAGGAAGCCAGAGCCGAGGATGTCGGGAGCGGCCACAGACGACACCCGCAGCCAGGTACGCAGGGTGCTGCACAACCTGCGACAGCAGCAGGAAAAGCCCGGTGGCAAACCCAACCGCTGTCTCACCGATTTCATCGCGCCCAGGGAGAACGGCCTCAAGGACTACATCGGCGCCTTCGCCGTGACTACCGGCATCGGTATCGACGCGCATATCGCCCGCTTCGAGGCCGACCACGATGACTACCGCGCCATTATGCTCAAGGCGCTGGCCGACCGCCTCGCCGAGGCCTTCGCCGAGCGTCTGCACCAGCGCGTGCGCAAGGAATTCTGGGCCTACGCCGACGAGGAGGACCTCGACAAACAGGCCCTGATCAAGGAAAGCTACCGTGGCATCCGCCCCGCTGCCGGTTACCCCGCCTCGCCCGACCACACGGAAAAAGACCTGCTGTGGGAGCTGCTGGACGCCGAGAACAACACCGGCATCCACCTCACCGAATCCAAGGCCATGGTGCCCACGGCGGCAGTCAGCGGGCTCTATTATTCGCACCCTGACGCCAGCTACTTTGCCGTCGGCAAGATCAACCAGGATCAGGCCAAGGATTACGCCCGCCGCAAGGGCATGAGCCTGCGTGACACAGAGCGCTGGCTGGCGCCTAATCTTGGTTATACCTCGGAAGAGTAGGAGCGGGCCATGCCCGCGATACATTCCTGTGGAAGCCGCACAAACAACCTGCAAATCCCAACAACTCACCTTAGCAAGGTCAAGACGACATGAACGAGGAATTGTATAACCGTCTAGTCTGAAGTTCCTTTAAGAACCGTTCGCATGATCTATTCAACTCCCTGATATTTCAGGCATATTTGCCACTATTCGGGATATTTGTGACAAAAGTGTACCCATG
>JAJRWE010000028.1 GCA_024276955.1 Gammaproteobacteria bacterium | reverse complement strand
GGCTCATCCAAACCAGTTTGAGTGGATTGCTTCAATTCATCCTTACCGGGAAGATGCGGTCCGCGCATTGCAAGATGCAGTGGACAACCACGCGCGTGCCATAAAATGGTTGCCCAGTGTGATGGGGATCAATGCCGATGATCCGAGATGCGATGCGTTTTATGAAGCATTGGTGAAGTACAATTTACCTTTATTAACCCATGTGGGTGCCGAGCACGCGGTTAATACACCCAGCGGGCAAATTTACAACAATCCATTATTATTCCGGCGCGCGCTGGATCACGGGGTGCGGGTGATCTTTGCCCACTGCGCCACATTAGGGGAGAGTGTGGATATTGATAAGGGCAAACACGGTCCCATGGTAGCGAACCTTGATTTGTTTGCACGCCTGATGGAAGAGCCTCGATATGAAAACCTGGCCCTGGGTGATACTGCTGCCATTACCCAGGTGAATCGTGATCGCTGGAAAATAGAAAAAATTGTTGAGTCTGATGAGTGGCACGATCGCCTGATTTATGGTTCAGACTATCCGTTGCCCGGAGTGATGCCGGCATTTTCACCGCTGAACTTTGTTGACTGGAATATGTTGTCAGACAGTGAAGCGGAAATTTTGTCGGAAGTGCGGCGCTATAACCCTATATTGTTTGATCTGATGCTAAAAAGACACATAAAGGTCAAAGGAAAACGCTTAAAAGCCAGCGTATTTGAGTCACGCCGGCATTTTGTGGAACCCCCGACAAGCCTCCTGTGAATACTCTACCGACTAAAGCCGGATTGGCCGGCCAGGAAAGGCATTCTCGGATATCCACAAACGCATCAAGGATGCAGACCGAGTGACACGCTGCCGCGTCCGAATTGTCGAGGACGCCGCGCACGACCTGATCGACATTTCCCAGCTAAAAATCAATCATAAGTGCAAACCACACTCCGCTTTGGTGGTATCAACCCAACGACCACAGCGATCGTCGCCGGGTTTAGTACAGTGAGTACACCCTACGGATGAGTAACCTTGTGCCACCATCGGGTGGAACGGCAGGTTGTGGTCACGAATGTAGGCATCGCGCTCCTCTTTAGTCACATCAACCAGCGGATAGAATTTAATCATTCCACCGCGGTGCTCAAATACATCAAGAGAAGCACGGTGCTCGGTCTGCCAACGGATCAAACCGGATACCCACACCTTATGTTTTTTCTTGATCTCACCGAGAGGCTCCACTTTGTTGATTGAGCAGCAGAAATCAGGGTCACTCTTCCAGATTTCCTCCTTCAAAGTGTACTCATGCTTCCACTCTTCAGGATGCACATCCACCACATCCAGATGATAAAGCTCCGTCAGCCTCTTTTTGTACGACAGGGTCTGCGGAAAGTGGTAGCCGGTATCAATAAAATGAATTATCTGGTGTGGCGCCGTGCTTGAAAACAGATGCAGTAAAAATGCAGAGTTGGTGGCAAATGACGAAGTCAACATCACCTCACTGGGCGAGAAGTCTTTGTAGAGTTGCTCAACACGCTGCTCAGGCGTTAAGTTGTGATAACGTTCATTAAGCTCTTTGACGCGCGCATCGATAGATGTCTCCGAAATGGAGGCGTCTTGAAAAGGTTCTAAAATCGACTCTGGATCAGAATCGGTGGCAATGGAGTTAACAATTGCTGAATCCATATCATTGAAACCATCGAAAAAAGTTGATCAATTAGCCCCGCCGCCCCATCAAACGCTAGCGTGGTGCGTTATAAGACTAGGCCATAACGACAGCATATAAAAATAACAATAACTTATATAGCATAGGGACACACTATAAAAGAGAGCATAAAAAATGGCTGGCGGAGGTAGGCAATTGTAGCATAATAAGCACGGTGTTATCCGGGAAGCGAGCTTCCGCCCAGGGCAGATCTTCCATCCCTACACCGATGTCGCCTGCCAATATCACAACATCCGCATCAGTTGCTGGTGGCACGAAGTCTTCGAACTCGATATTCAGGTCATTCAGGAATATGGAGCTTCATAGGAGACTGTTCGCCGTGGAAGTAAAAGCGGCAGCCACCTTGAATGCCAAGGATTTTGCTGGACTGAAGCGCTTTCAAAAGATCACTGGTGAGCGTTTTATAATGGGTATCTTGCTCTATGATGGCGATCACACCACCGCATTTGGTGATAGGCTATTTGCTGTGCCGATTGGTGCACAATGGGCCTAAGAATGAGATTCATACCGAATACGGAAATATAGACGAAACGAGAAAAGACAGCTGCCAGGCGCGTCCTCGCAGTAATAGTGGCACTACCTCAAGAGGACGCACCTCCCAGAGGCGACAGTCGGCGCTTTAGGCCAGCCGCAGATGCCTTTCCCGTGTCGCCCAAAGGCAAACCATCACCAAGAATCAGAGAAGGTGATTTTCAGGTTGATTGGGATAACCCACTACCTATGGGACAGACAACAAAAAAGCAGCTACCGCGCTAGCGATAACTGCTTGTTTTGTTTAGCAAAGTGGCGCGCTCGGGAGGATTCGAACCTCCGACCGCCTGGTTCGTAGCCAGGTACTCTATCCAGCTGAGCTACGAGCGCGCAGTAAAACTGTTTCCAATGAGCTGAGTCACGGGAGGGCGGACTATACCCGTTTTCGCTCCCCCTTTTCAAGGCCGTGGAGCGAATTTGGTACGCCCGGCCCGCGAAAAAATAATGGCGGAGAGCGAGGGATTCGAACCCTCGATGGGCGTTAACCCATACGCCCTTAGCAGGGGCGCGCCTTCAGCCACTCGGCCAGCTCTCCAGGTGATTGACACCCACTGCCGGTCAACCCGGCAGGGCGGCTATTCTCCCAAAAATACGCGGATTAGGAAACCCATTTCCGGCAAGAAACAGGCAGAAAATACGAATTCCCGGCGATAAGGGTAAAATTTACCCAGTCACAACATTTTTTGAATGAATCAGTGGCAGGTGCCGGCCTTGCGTCAACACCTGCCCAGTGAAAAACCGGCTTCAGAGTGGCGAGCCTTCCTGGTCTTTCTCGCGCTGGATCCGCTCATAGATCTCTTCACGATGCACGGAAATTTCCTTTGGTGCATTCACACCAATTCGTACCTGATTGCCCTTCACACCGAGGACGGTAATGGTGATGTCATCACCGATAATTAATGACTCGCCAACACGCCGCGTCAGAATTAACATTGTATGTCTCCTTGTTTCTAAATCTCCCGATCGCAACCTGACTGGGTGCGCGTCGTCGGAGCTATCGGCCAAAATGGCCGGAACTTCAATTAATTGCCAAAATTTCTTCGCTGCTCTTCGCAACTACAGCACAGCTTATAGCACAACCACGGTGCTACACACACCACAGCATCAGTCCATGACTTCAATGGCTTGCTCAAGCGCAAAACCACTGTGCAAGGCCCGTACACCCAATTCGAGGTATTTCTCGTCAACGACGACCGACACCTTGATTTCGGACGTGGAGATCATGCGAATATTGATCCCCTCCTTGGCCAAGAGTTCAAACATCTGCCCGGCGATGCCGGCGTGCGAGCGCATGCCAACCCCCACCAGGGATATCTTCACAATCTTGTTGTCACCCACCACCTCACGCGCACCCAGCTCGGCGGCAACCTTCTCCAACACCGCCTTGGCCTTCTCGTAATCGTTGCGATGGATGGTGAAGGTAAAGTACGTGGTGACATCCGCAGCAACATTCTGGATAATCATATCCACTTCGATATTGGCTTCGCTGATAGGGACGAGAATCTGCGAGGCAACACCCGGATGATCTGGCACACCCAGCACCGTCAATTTGGCCTCGTCCCGGTTAAAGGCGATACCGGATATCAACGCCTGCTCCATACCCTCTTCCTCATAGCTGATGAGCGTGCCGCCACCTTCTTCAAAGCTGGACAGCACCCGTAGCGGTACATTGTATTTACCGGCAAACTCAACGTCGCGAATCTGCAGAACCTTGGAGCCCAGACTCGCCATCTCCAGCATCTCCTCGAAGGTGATGCGGTCGAGGCGCCGGGCCTCTGGCACCACACGAGGATCCGTAGTATAGACGCCATCCACGTCGGTGTAGATCTGGCACTCATCGGCCTCCAGGACCGCGGCCAGGGCTACAGCGGTCGTATCCGATCCACCGCGCCCCAATGTCGTGATGCTGCCGTTTTCATCAACACCCTGAAAACCGGCCACCACCACCACCTGCCCAGCGGACAGGGCATCATCCATATTCCGCCGGTCGATATCCTTGATCCGCGCCTTGTTATGCGCGCTATCCGTAAAAATCCGCACCTGGCTGCCCGTGAACGAACGCGCCGGATAGCCACGCTGCTTCAGCGCCATCGCCAGCAGCGCGATAGTCACCTGCTCACCCGTCGACAGCAACACGTCATATTCACGCGCATCGGGCTGCGATGCAATAGCCTTTGCCAGTCCCACCAGCCGATTGGTCTCACCGCTCATGGCGGAAACCACCACCACCACGCTGTGACCCTGATCCCGGAATCCTGCGATCTTTTCCGCCACGCACTGTATGCGTTCCGCGGAACCGACCGAAGTACCGCCGTATTTCTGTACAATCAGAGCCATAATTTAGACTGATTCAAAAACCCGAGTATTAAACACTAGTTTTGTACCGACATAAAGATAATTTGTAGGCATATTCCTACAAACTATATAGGGTGCAGCGTATATCTGTGTCAGTCACCAAGGTGCCCGCGCACCCACTCCGGCACCGCCTGCAAGGCGGCATCCAGCCCGGCCGGATCCTTGCCGCCGGCCATGGCCAGGTCGGGACGACCGCCCCCCTTGCCACCCACCTGCAGGGCGACGCTGTTGACCAGATCACCGGCACGCAGACGCTTCGTTTCGTCCTTGGTGACACCCGCCACCAGACTGACCTTATCGCCGTCCACCGCCGCCAACACCACCGCAGCGTGGCCCAACTTGTTCTTCAGCTGATCCACGGTATCGCGCAACGATTTGGCGTCGACGCCTTCCAGCTTCGCCGCCAGTACCTTGATGCCATCGATGTCCACCGCCTGCGCGGCCAGATCACCGCCCTGACTGCTGGCCAGCTTCGCCTTCAGGTGTTCGACCTCTTTTTCCAGCCCGCGCGCGCGTTCCAGCAACGCCTGTACCTTGGACACCACAATACCGGTATCGGCCTTCAGCAGCGCGGCGATGCGTTGCAGGTTCTTTTCCGTTTCACCGATGTAGCGCAGCGCGGCCTCGCCGGCCACCGCCTCGATGCGGCGCACGCCGGCGGCCACACCGCCCTCGGAGACGATCTTGAACAGGCCGATGTCGCCGGTGCGCGAGACGTGGGTGCCGCCGCACAGCTCCACGGAGAAATCGCCCATGGACAGCACGCGCACGACATCGCCGTACTTTTCGCCGAACAGGGCCATGGCGCCGGAGGCCTTGGCCTCGTCCGCAGACATGAGCCGGGTTTCCACCGGCAGGTTGGCGCGGATCTGCGCATTGACCAGCGCCTCGATCTCGGCCAGCTGCTCGGGCGTCAGCGCGTCGAAATGCGAAAAGTCAAAGCGCAGGCGATCGGCCTCCACCAGCGAGCCCTTCTGCTGCACATGCTCACCGAGGATCCGGCGCAGGGCGGCGTGCAGCAGGTGGGTGGCGGAGTGATTATCGGCGATCCGCCGGCGACGCTGTTTATCCACGCACGCCTCAAGCTTGTCTCCAACCGCCACTTTGCCCTTTTGCACGCGCACCTGATGCAGAAAGGCATCGCCCTGTTTCTGGGTATCCAGCGCCACCAGTTCGGCATCGCCCACGCGCAGTACGCCGTGATCGCCGGCCTGGCCACCGGACTCGGCATAAAATGGCGTGCGATCCAGCACCAGCAGGCCTTCGTCGCCCTCACCCAACTGGTCGGCGGGCTCGCCGTCACGGAACAGGGCCAGCACTTTGCCCTCATCCTCAAGCTGCTTGTAACCGGTAAATTCGGTCTGCACCTGCAGATCCAGTCCTTCGCCGCCGACGGCGGAAAAGCTGCTGGCAGCCCGCGCCCGCTCACGCTGCGCCGCCATCTCGCGCTCGAAGCCTGCCATGTCCAGACTCAGGCCGCGTTCGCGGGCGATGTCGGCGGTGAGGTCGACGGGAAAGCCGTAGGTATCATAGAGCTTGAACACGGTCGTGCCGGGAATCACCGCAGCGTCGAGATTGGCGATGGTCTCTTCGAGGATGGCCATGCCGTGATCCAGGGTCTCAGCGAAGCGCTCCTCTTCCTGCTTTAACACCCGCTCCACCTGCGGCCGGGCCTTCACCAGTTCGGGATAGGCGTCGCCCATCACTTCGCACAGCGGCCCCACCAGCTTATAAAAGAAGGCCTCACGCAGGCCCAGCTTGTGGCCATGACGGATAGCGCGGCGGATGATGCGGCGCAGCACATAGCCACGGCCCTCGTTGGACGGCACCACGCCGTCGGTGACCAGGAAAGCGCAGGCGCGGATGTGGTCGGCAATGACCCTGAGCGAGGTGTTCTGCAGATCATCGGTGCCGGCCAGCTTGGCAATCGCGGCAATAAGATGCTTGAACAGGTCGATATCGTAATTATTGTGCACGCCCTGCAACACGGCGGCGAGGCGCTCCAGCCCCATGCCGGTGTCCACGGAGGGATGCGGCAGCGGGTTCATGTTACCCGCGGCATCGCGGTCGTATTGCATGAACACCAGGTTCCAGATCTCGATGTAGCGATCGCCGTCTTCCTCGGGGGTGCCGGGCGGGCCGCCGGGCACGTCCTCGCCATGGTCGTAGAAGATCTCCGAGCAGGGACCGCAGGGACCGGTGTCGCCCATGGACCAGAAATTGTCGCCCTCGTAACGCTTGCCGCCGGGCTTGTCGCCGATGCGGGAAAAGCGCTCAGCGGAGACACCGATCTCGTTGAGCCAGATGTCGGCCGCCTCGTCATCATCGGCATAGACCGTGATCCACAGACGCTCCGGCGGAAGTTTGGCCACGTCGGTAAGAAACTCCCAGGCGTACTGAATGACCTCGCGCTTGAAATAGTCACCGAAGCTGAAGTTGCCCAGCATTTCGAAGAAGGTGTGATGACGCGCGGTATAGCCGACGTTTTCCAGATCGTTGTGCTTGCCGCCGGCGCGTACGCAACGCTGGGCACTGGCGGCTCGCACGTAGGGGCGTTGCTCCTGGCCGGTGAACACCTCTTTGAACGGCACCATGCCGGCATTGGTGAACAGCAGGGTGGGGTCGTTGGCCGGCACCAGCGGGCTGCTGGGCACGACCTGGTGGCCGCGTTGCTGGAAGTAGTCGAGGAAGAGTTGTCGAATTTCTGCGCTTGTCATCGTGTTCGTTTTCAAAAAATGGAAAAAACAGGCCGGCCAACAACCGGCTCAACAAGCCACTAATTGTCAGTCGACAACGTCACCGTCCAGCACCTGTCGGGCCTGGTCGGAAGTAAATCCCCGGTACTGGAGAAAACGGGCCTGACGGGCCCGCTCTTTAAAGTCCTTCGGGCGATCTTCCCCAAAGCGTTTGTTGCGCACGCTTAATGCCCGCTCAAACCACTGAGGATCGCCTAAGTCGAGGTAGATCGCCGCTATTTTCTCACTCACACCGCGCTCGCGCAATTCTGCCTGAATACGCTGCGGGCCGTAACCATTATTGTTGCGATAGCGCACAAAGGCCTCAGTGAAACGCTCATCGCTCACCAGGCCTTCATTTTGCAACCTTGCCAGCACGTCATCGATGGCATCCGCATCCAGACCCTGCGCCTTGCCGCGAGCGTCGACATGAGATTGCAGCTTGCGCCGCAGCTCGGCGACGGCGTGCTCGCGCCGCGCCAGCGCGTCCATGGCCTTCTTGCTCAATACCCTGCACGACTCGGCGTGGGACAGCAACACGTCATCGGCCACTGCCCCGCCCTCGCCGGACACACCCATCTCGTCCGAAGCCATTCCGGCAACTACGCCTCGGCTTCAGCCGCAGCGTCGGCCTTTGCCCCACCCGCCCCGGGCAACAACTTGGCGCGCACCTTGACCTCGATCTCCTCCGCAATCTGCGGATTTTCCTTGAGGAAGTTGCGCACGTTATCCTTGCCCTGACCGATGCGGTCGCCATTATAGCCGTACCAAGCACCGCTCTTGTCGATGATATCCTCCTGCACCCCCAGGGTGATGATCTCGCCCTCGTGGGAAATACCTTCGCCAAACAGGATGTCGAACTCTGTCTTCTTGAAGGGCGGCGCCACCTTGTTTTTCACCACCTTGACGCGGGTCTCGTTGCCGAGAATCTCGTCGCCCTTTTTGATCGCGCCGATGCGGCGGATGTCCAGACGCACGGACGCGTAGAACTTCAGCGCATTACCACCGGTGGTGGTCTCGGGGTTACCGAACATGACGCCGATCTTCATGCGGATCTGATTGATGAAGATCACCATCGTGTTGGTGCGCTTGATATTGGCGGTGAGCTTGCGCAGCGCCTGCGACATCAGCCGCGCCTGCAGGCCGACGTGGTGATCGCCCATGTCGCCCTCGATTTCGGCCTTCGGTGTCAGCGCCGCCACGGAGTCGATGACGACAATGTCAACCGCGCCGGAACGCACCAGCATGTCGGTGATCTCCAGCGCCTGCTCGCCGGTATCCGGCTGCGAGACCAGCAGGTCATCCACGTTCACGCCCAGCTTCTCAGCATAGCTGGGATCCAGCGCGTGCTCGGCATCGACAAAGGCCGCCGTGCCGCCCAGCTTCTGCATCTCCGCAATCACATGCAGCGTCAACGTAGTCTTGCCCGAAGACTCCGGGCCGTAGATCTCCACCACACGGCCACGCGGCAGGCCACCGATGCCGAGGGCGATATCCAGCCCCAGCGAGCCGGTGGAAACCGCATCGATATCGCGCGATGCACTGGCATCACCCATGCGCATCACCGAACCCTTGCCAAACTGCTTTTCAATCTGGCTCAGCGCCGCGTTCAGGGCCTTTTGTTTGTCGTCTGCCGCCATGTCGATCTCCTCGTTTGTACGTTCATTTCAATGCCATCGCTGCCGCCGTAACAGAAAACAAGTCTCCCGGCCGCGTTACTGAAGCAAACTTTAGCCGGTACATTTCAATGAGTCAATACTTTTTATTGCATTGGTATTTTTTACCATGTTATATTTTGTATTGAGGCAGAGCAACCAATCTCCTATACTTGACGAAGAGCCAATACCAGCACCCTAACAGAGATAAAAAAGTGCAGCCTCAATGAGCAAACTGATCGGTGACATCAAGTGGGGAACCCGGCAACGACTCCAGTACATCGAAGCCATGGCCTATTACACCGGCGTGGTCACGCGCAGCGACGTGGCGCGCGCCTTCGGCATCTCCGACGCCGCCGCCACCAAAGACCTGAAACTCTACGGCCAACTGAGCGGCGACAACCTGCACTACCGCCACAACGTGTTCGGTTTCGTCCCCAGCGAAGACTTCCAGCCCCTGTTCGCCGACCTGTCACCGGCACGGGTATTGCCCATGCTCGCCGCCAACCTGGCCGCCGCCGGCGGCCCCTACGGCAATGCGCCCATCTTCGGCATCCCCGTCGACAGCCTGCCCCTGCCGCAGCGCCTGCCCGACCGCCGCATACTGGCCCAGGTCCTTCGCGCCATCAAGCAGCGCAACAAACTGCAAGTGAGTTACCACTCACTATCTGACCGGGACAGCAGCCAACAACGCATCCTCGAACCCCACGCACTGGTCAACACCGGCACCCGCTGGCACCTGCGCGCCTACAACGAAGAGACCTACGATTTCCGTGATTTTGTGTTGTCGCGCCTTGCCGACGCAGAGATGTTGAACGAGCCCGCCGAATCCAGCGCCCAATACGACGAAGACTGGACCGAGATCGTCACCCTGCAACTGGCCCCACACCCCGGTCTCAACGCCCGGCAACAGGCCAGCCTGCTGATAGACCACCAAAGTCAGGACGGCCGGATTGAAGTACAAGTGCGGCGCGCACTGATCGGCTACCTGCTGCACCGCCTGTCAGTGGACACCACGGCGGATCACAGCATGAATCCCAACGCCCACCAGCTCATCCTGCTGAATCGGGACGAGATCGAAGCCTTTGCGGGTTGGGCG
>JAJRWE010000027.1 GCA_024276955.1 Gammaproteobacteria bacterium | reverse complement strand
CTGCTTCGCCAGCAGTGCGCCGGCGTGGCGGATGGCGGCGCCCATGCGGGTGTAGTAGCCGGGACGGATGGCCTGGATGCGGCCGCGCACGGCGTCGCCGTAGGCCTCATCGAAGTCCTTGAGGGGGTAGAAGCGTACCTGTTCGCGACGACGCGAAGAGAAGCCGTAGAGGGCGAAGCGGTCGCGGCTGGCCTGCAGGGCCTCGCCGAACAGCAGCAGGCTGTCGGTGATCACGTCGATGATGCGTTGCTGGTCGTTGATGGCGGCGTCGGTGGACAGGGAGAGGTCGGCCAGCAGCAGGGTGGCGAGGTCGCGCTGGTTGACGCGCAGGGCGCGGTAGAGGCCTTTTCCCGCCACCGCCTCGCCGTTGCGGCGGGCGCTGGTGAAGTCCAGCCAGGCCTGCAGGTCCAGTTCGCTGCCGTCAGGCTGGGCGCGTTGCCAGGTACGCGTCTGCGCCAGTTCGGCGAACTGATGGCGCAGGCGGCGGGCCTGCGCGCGCAGGGCGTCGGGCAGGGGGCGCGGGCGGCTGTCGCGGGACAACATGGGCTGCAGGCGGCAGTGGTCGGGCACCAGGCGCTGGCGCTTCCAGTCCCACTCCGGCAGGGTGACGGCGCCGGCCAGGGGCTGGTCGTCGTAGGCGGCGGCGGGCAGGTCGAGATCGAGGCGGATGCGGCTGACGCTGGTCTTGCCGTCGCGGGCGACGTGCAACTGGTCCATGTCGCGGGCCAGGTCGGCGGCATTCGGGTCCTCGTCCTCGTCGGTGGGGCGGTCGACCTTCACGTATTCGCCCCAACTGAAGATGTTTTCCCAGCGCATGGTGAGCAGGCCGTCGCGGCCCTCGGGCATCTCGGTGCGTTCGGCGCGGTACTTGTGGGACTGGTCGGCGTCGCGGCTGGCGCCTTCGCCGGGTTCGGCGTCGGTGTCATCCGCTGGCGACGCGGCGGCGGGTGGGCGCGGCGGGTCCGGGTGCAGCCAGAGGGGCACGGGTTGGGACGCGCGGCGCGCGGTGGGCAGGGCGGTGACGCGGCCGGGTGTCTCCAGGGCCGCGCGGATGGCGTGTTCGGCGGCGGCCTCGTCGGTGGGCAGGCGGTCGGGGTCGGGACGTTCGCGCAGGTGGGCGGCCACCTGCCGCCGGTAGAGGGGGCGCAGGCCGGGAAAGCGGGCCAGCACGGCCCGGGTGCGGTGCTGGTTGTCGGTCAGCCAGTCGTCGCCGTGGCCGTGCTCTATCGCGGCCAGCGCCGCCAGCCAGTGGTAGAGCTGGCGGTTGAGTTCGGGCTCGGGGAAGCAGTCGATGCGCGGCGGCAGGCGCAGGCTCTCGCCGTCCTGCCAGGCCAGGGCGGCCTCGCGGCCGCTGCCGGCGAGGCGTTGCAGCCAGCCGCGGCGGGCGCCGTGTTCGTCGGCCTGGGCGGCCTCGATCTTCAGACCGCCGTCGCCGCCGAAGGCGCGGAACAGGATCGCCAGCGGCTTGCGCAGCGTCTCCAGGTCCACGCCGGCCTCCGGGTAGCCGTGGCGTGCGCGGCGGCTGATGAAGCGGTGCCAGTGCTTGCCGACGAATTCTTCCATCAGCGCGGCTCCTTTGGCGGGCTGGTCCAGGCGGCCTGCTTCCGGCCGCGGGCGAAGCGCAGCAGGCCGGGCGGGTCGTCCTTCATCACCTGGTCACAGGCCTGGATGCATTCGCTGCACTGGGTGCAAGTGAACATGTGGCGCTTGTTCTTGCGCGGGTTGAGGCGCATCGGGCAGACGTTGTCGCAGGCCTGGGTGCAGTCCCGGCAGACGGCGCCGCGGGGCTTGTCGAAGCTCACCACCATGGCCCCGGGGTTGGCCATCCAGATCACGCTCTGGGCGAAGCCGATGGCACAGCCGAAACGGCAGAAGAGGTGCCGGGCGAGGAGGAATTCCAGCGCGAACAGGGCGTAGAAGGCGGTCCGCGTCAGCCGGCGTTGCCATGGGTAGCGGGTGGTGGCCATGGGTCAGCCGGCCAGGCAGGCCTCGGCGACGGTGTTGAGTGCAGCGATGGTTTCACCGTCGTCGGTGAGGGGTTCGACGATAGCCACGCGGGCGGCCTCCAGGGTGGACAGGCCGGACTGCATGAGGATGGCGCAGTAGACCAGCAGGCGGGTGGAGACACCCTCCTCGAGGTCGTAGCCCTCCAGCGCGCGCAGGGCCTGGGCCAGCTCCACCAGCTGCTGGGCACGGGGGCCGTCGAGGCCGGTCTCCTGCTCCACGATGGCCTTTTCCAGCGCCGGCTCGGGATAGCCGAAGCTGAGTGACAGGAAGCGCTGACGGGTGCTGGGCTTGAGGCCCTTCATGAGGTTCTGGTAGCCGGGATTGTAGGACATCACCAGCATGAACGCCGGCGGCGCCTGCAGCAACTCGCCGGTGCGCTCGATGGGCAGCATGCGGCGGTCGTCGGAGAGCGGATGCAGCACCACGGTGGTGTCCTTGCGTGCTTCGACCACCTCGTCCAGATAGCAGATGGCGCCCTCGCGCACGGCGCGGGTGAGGGGGCCGTCGTGCCACACCATGTCACCGTCGCCGATCAGGTGGCGGCCAATGAGGTCGGCGGCGGTGAGGTCGTCGTGGCAGGCGATGGTGTAGAGCGGCCGCCCGAGGCGCGCCGCCATGTGTTCGATGAAGCGTGTCTTGCCGCAGCCGGTGGGGCCCTTGAGCAGCAGCGGCAACTGGTTGCGCCAGGCGTGTTCGAATACCGCCACCTCGTTGCCGTGAGGCTGGTAGAAGGGAAGTTGCTCGAGGGTAATGATCTCGGGAGTCGGCATGGGGGTTACCTGTAAAAAAAGGTGGTGGGGGAGGGAAAGGGCTCCCCCACCGGGAAAGGGGAGACGGTCATCGAGGAGGGCTTTCGCTGACCGTCTCCCCGAACTTACGCCGCGGACCTGGCCGGGGTCGTGGCCTTGCCGACGAAGAAGCTGTACACGTACAGCACCAGGCCGATCAGGAAGCCCAGGCCGGCGGCTTCACGCAGCCAGTAGAAGAAGGTGATGCTGTCCTGGGTGGCCATGAACGACATGGGCTCCTCGGCCATGCGCTGCAGCCAGATTTGCAGCACGCCGGCGCCGGTCAGGGCCAGGGTGATCACCACCATGGACACGGTCATCAGCCAGAAGGCCCACTTTTCCACCCGCTGCGCACCCGCCGAGGCGGCATTGCCCTGGCCGCGCAGGATGGGCATGGCGTAGGAGATGATGGTCAGCACGATCATCACGTAGGCGCCGTAGAAGGCCATATGGCCGTGGGCGGCGGTGATCTGGCTGCCGTGGGTGTAGTAGTTGACCGGGGCCAAAGTGTGCATGAAGCCCCACACGCCGGCGCCGAGGAAGGCCATCACCGCAGTGCCCAGGGCCCACAGCACGGCGGCCTGGTTGGGATGCTCGCGACGACGACGCGACACCATGTTGAAGGCGAACAGGGTCATCATGAAGAACGGGATCGGCTCCAGGGCGCCGAAGATGGAACCCAGCCACATCCAGTACTCCGGCGTGCCGATATAAAAGTAGTGGTGGCCGGTGCCGATGACGCCGGTGATCAGGGCCATGGCGATGATCAGGTACAGCCACTTCTCGATCACCTCGCGGTCCACGCCGGTGACCTTGATCAGCACGAAGGCGAGGATCGCGCCGAGGATCAGTTCCCACACGCCTTCCACCCACAGGTGCACCACCCACCACCAGAAGTACTTGTCCAACACCAGGTTGTCCGGGTTGTAGAAGGAGAACAGGAAGAACACCGCCAGGCCCACCAGGCCGGTGAGCAGCACCACACTGACCACCGTCTTGCGCCCGGAGAGCACGGTCATGCCGATGTTGAAGATGAAGCCCAGGACGACGATGACGATGCCGACCTTGGTGATGGTGGGCTGCTCGAGGAATTCGCGGCCCATGGTGGGCAGCAGGTCGTTGCCGGTCAGCTAGGCCAGTGACGCGTAGGGCACCAGCAGATAGCCGAGGATGGTCAATACGCTGGCTGCCAGGAAGATCCAAAACAGGACGATGGCCAGTTTCGGACTCCACAGTTCGCGCTCGGACTCTTCCGGCACCATGAAGTAGCTGGCACCCATGAAGCCGAACAGTAGCCAGATGATGAGCAGGTTGGTGTGCACCATGCGCGCCACGTTGAAGGGGATCTCCGGGAACAGGAAATCGCCCATCACGTACTGCAGACCCATGATCAGTCCGAAGACCACCTGGGCGATGAACAGGCCGATGGCGGCGATGAAGTAGGGTTTTGCAACTGCTTGGGAGGTGTATTTCATCATTGTCTCAGCCCTCGATATTGGGTGGCCAGTCGTTGGTATTAATCTCCGAGGTCCACTTGAGGAACTCGGAGATCGCGTTCAGCTCTTCGTCGCTGAGATTGAATTGCGGCATGCTGCGGCGGCCGGGGATACCCTCGGCGGGACGGCTGCGGATGCACATCGCAATGGTCTCGGTGCTGTCGCCAAAACGCTGGTAGACGTTGCCCAGCTCCGGTGCGAAATAGGCGCCCTCGCCGAGCAGGGTGTGGCAACCGATGCAGTCGTTGTCTTCCCAGACTTTCTTGCCCAGGGCCACCTGGGGGGTGAGGTTTTCACGATGATCGCGTTCAGGCAGCGCACTCACGGTGTGGAAGGTCAGAGAGAGCAACAACAGCAGGGAAAATACCCCGCCTCCCACATAGATGTTGCGTGCCATGCCCTTGGTGAAGCGTTCACTCATTGGCTTGCTCCTTTGGCTTGATAGAATGATTGACCGTGGCATGGGTTGCCCTGGCCTCGATGACCGTTCTTCGCCGCCCGCCGGGGAATCGGCGGTAGAAGCAAGGCCCGAAGCGGCGCTGTCCCGGCCTTGCTCCCCTGGTGGCGAAGCGGTCTGTAACCGTTGCTGCATCAAAAGATGCATAACAGATACATCTTTATGCCATCAAAGCATCATGTGTGCCACATTCTTAAGCGGCTGAAACTATTGGGGTCATGGCTGTTTTTTGGAGCTGGGAATGCTTTGGAGGCGTTCACAGTTCGCGCACGTTAATGTTCACCTGTTAAGTGTTAACGGGTGAACGACAGAGTTGACGGGCAGGAGGGGGGGTGGGCCGAGATCGCTGTTGAGGGGGGCTGCGTCGGGTAGTTTGGGGCTGATGATCGCCGCCACTGGATTGTAGTCACCATCGCCGGGGGCGCTTTGGCGTCACAGGAAAAGTTCTCCCTGTTGGCCGTAATCACCGACAGTGCCCGCCCCGCGAGTGGGGCGGGCGTGTTGGGTATGGGGCCGCTTAGATCTTGCTGCGTGCCGCTAACCAGGACGCCAGTTCCTCGGAGCCACCGATGCGTTCACCGTTGACGAACACCTGTGGCACCGTGTCTGCGGCACTGACGGCGCGCAGGGTGCGATCACTGTAGTCGCGGTTGAGCACCAGTTCCTCGAAGGGGATGCCGGCATCGTGCAGCATGCCCTTGGCCTGAACACAGAAGGGGCAGCCCTTGCGGGTGAATACCGACACATCCAGTACCGGTTCGGCATCGGGGGCGATGTAGGCCAGCATGGTGTCTGCATCGGAGGCACCGTAGGGGTCGCCATCCACGTCCGGTTCGATGAACATTTTTTCCACCACGCCGTCCTTCACCAGCATGGAATAACGCCAGGAGCGCTTGCCGAAGCCGAGGTCGTCCTTGTCCACCAGCATGCCCATGCCGTCGGTAAAGTCACCGTTGCCATCGGGCAGGAAGGTGATCTGGTCGGCTTTTTGCTCGGCCTTCCACTCATTCATGACGAAGGCATCGTTGACCGACATACAAATGATCTCATCGACACCGTTGGCCTTGAACACCGGTGCGAGCTGGTTGAAACGTGGCACGTGCGACGATGAGCAGGTGGGCGTGAAGGCGCCGGGCAGCGAGAACACGATCACGGTCTTGCCCTTGAAGACGTCGTCGCTGGGAAGATCGATCCACTCGTGCTCCTGGCGGGTGTGGAAGGTGACCTTGGGAATATTCTGGCCTTCGTGGTTTTTTAACATGTCTGACTCCTGCTTGCTTCTGATTCAAAAGATGCGCTTTCTTATAGCGTTGGATGAGAGTCTAGACTTGAGTCGGTAATTGGTAAAATAGAACGTTTGTATTGTATCGTTCGATTATTCCGAATGATCACGCCGAGGCCATCTTTATGAACCTGCCCACCGTCAAGCAGCTGCGCTATTTTGTCGCCTTGGAGAAGCGCGGCCACTTCGGCCGTGCCGCCGAGGCCTGTTTCGTCTCCCAGTCCGCCTTCAGCGTCGCCATCCGCGATTTCGAGCGGCTGCTGGACGTGCAGCTGGTGGATCGCAGCAACAAGCGGGTCACCATTACTGCCACCGGCCGCGAGGTGGCGGCGCGGGCTCGCGACTGCTTGCACGGCATGGAGGAACTGGTGCGCCTGGCGCAGAGCAACCGCGACCCGCTGTCGGGCCGGCTGCGCCTGGGGGTGATCCCCACCATCGCGCCCTTCCTGCTGCCGCGGGTTCTGCCGGATCTGCGCGAGGAGTGGCCCGAGCTGCAACTCTACCTGCACGAAGACCTCACCCAGCGCCTGTACGACAAGCTGATGGCCGGTGACCTCGACCTCATTCTCATCGCCCTGCCTTACAGTCTGCGTAACGTCGTGGTCATGCCCCTGTTTGACGACCCCTTCCGTCTCGCTGTCCGCGAAGACAGCCAATTGGTCGACCCGCGCCACTACTGCGTCGACGACCTGCCGCAGGAAAGCGTGTTGCTGCTGGAAGACGGCCATTGCCTGCGCGACCACGCCCTGTCCGCTTGCCATATCCGCAAGCCTGAGCAGGTGAGCGGTTTTGCCGCCAGCAGCTTATTAACGCTAGTGGAAATGGTCGACGCCGACCTCGGCATCACCTACCTGCCGCAGATGGCCGCCGACTCCCCGTTATTGAAAAGCACCCGCATCAAGACCTGGCCCTTGGCCGAAGACAGCGTGCGCCAGATCGGCCTCGTCTGGCGTCACGGCAGCGCCTTCGGCGATGCCTTTCAGTTGCTGGGCGAGTTTATCCGTGAGCACCGGGCGTAGGGCGGGTGTCACCCGCCCTACGATGTGAGAAACGCTTTGCATCGTTCTAGGTTTGCAATGGCGGCTGGCTATGAAAATATCTTTCTCACTTTGGGTTCCCAATGCTTGGGTGAGAGAACCGGAATCGCGATTGATGCGGTTTGCTACGCTTACCGACATCCTACCGGGGGTGGCGTAGTACCGGGACCGGGCGCTAGCGCGTTGGGGTGAACGCATTTTGTGAACCCCAATATTTCAACCGCATGCGGGGCTTCCGGGTTTGCTCGATCATTCACCATGGCCATTATTTTGAACAGGCTTTCGGGGATGACTGGTGGCTCTGGTGTGTTGGGGTTTGCACCTCACCATCTCATCAACCTACGGTGTGGGGTTTCAAATCTCAGTTAGAGAGTATCCGCGCGGTGAATGATTTCAGATAGTCTGTCTCGGGGATGGCCGGGTGCACGGGGTGGTCCGGTCCCTGGTGCCCCTGCTCGATGATTTGCGCGGCGCGGTCGACGTGGCGGCTGGCCTTGAGGAGGGTGTCGCGCAGTTGTTCGTGCTTGAGGTGCCAGGAGCAAGAGGCGCTGACCAGATAGCCACCCTTGTTGAGCACCTGCATGGCCGCCTGATTGATGCGGTGGTAGGCATTCAGTCCTTCCTTGAAATCCTTCTTGCGCTTGATGAAGGCCGGCGGGTCGATGATCACCACGTCGAAACGCTCGCGGGCCTGGCGCAGGTTCTTCAACGCCTCGAAGGCATCGCCCTGCAGGCTGGCAACGGTGTCGCCGAGGCCATTGATTTCGGCGTTTTGATGGATGCGGTCGATGGCGCTCTGGCTGGCGTCCACGCACATTACCTCACTGGCACCCGCGACGGCCGCTTCAATGCCCCAGCCGCCGATATAGCTGAACACGTCCAGCACCCGCCGGCCCTTCACGTACTGCTGCATACGTGCGCGGTTCATGCGGTGGTCGAAGAACCAGCCGGTCTTCTGTCCGCCCAGCGGGTCGATGGCGAAGCGTGCGCTGTTCTCCTCGATCAGCAGTTCCTCAGGCAGCTCGCCGTGCGCGGTGTCGACGTAGCTGTCCAGTCCCTCCAGCTGGCGCGCCGGGCTGTCGTTGCGCAGCACGATGGCGCTGGGCTTGAGCACCTGTTGCAGGGCGGCGACGATGTCGTCCTTGTGGTGCTCCATGCCGGCAGTGGTGATCTGCACCACCAATACGTCGCCGAAGCGGTCGACCACCAAGCCCGGCAGGTTGTCGCCCTCACCGTGGATGAGGCGGTAGTAGGGTGCGGAAAAGACGGTGTCGCGCAGGGACAGGGCGATGTTGATGCGGTGCACCAGCAGAGACTTATCCAGGGTGTATTTCGGGTCGCGGCTGACCAGGCGGGCACAGATCAGTGAGTGAGGGTTCACATAACCGCTGCCGATGGCGTGGCCGCGCGAGTCTTCGATGCTGACGGCGCTGCCGGGTTCAAGATCCTTCAGCGGCGTTTGTTTGATGTCGACCTCGTTGCTGAAAACCCACAGATGGCCCGCGCGCAGTCGGCGTTCCTCGTTTTTCTTCAGGCGTAGGGGGGGCAGGGCTTGGCTCACGGTGGGTGATTCCTCTCTGGCCGGCGCTTGCCGGCGGGCTATTTGTTGGTTTCGTTGAATACGGCCTCGGCCTTGGCGCCGGGGGCGGACTTGAACATCAGCAGCAGGGATGCGATGGACACGGCGATGAGGATGGCGGGTGTGCAAAAAAAGAAAGCAGCCCGGAGGCCGCTTTCTGGCAAGGCTGTCTTCGACAGCAATCTTGAGCGAGATTACTTGGAGTGTTCAACCATATAGTCGACAGCGGCCTTGACCTCATCGTCGGACAGCTTGGCGTTGCCACCCTTGGGAGGCATCATGCCCTTGCCCTTGAAACCCTTGATGGAATGGGTGTACAGAGTGTCCATGCCCTGGGCGATGCGATCCTTCCAGGCGGCTGCATCACCGAATTTGGGGGCTTTGGCAATGCCTGTTGCGTGGCACATTTTGCAGGTCTTTTTGTAAACGGCTTCGCCATCGCTGGCGAAGGCGGTACCAGCGGTCATGGGAAGGGCAACAAGGGCGGCAGCCATGGCGATGGTCTTTGCAGTCATTTTCTGGGACATGGTATTCCTCCAAGATGGATTAAAATGGTTGGTTATTATGCCTATGCGATCTCTCTAGCGTAGACTAAATTTCTGGCCTTTCCAGAACCCGGTCAACAAAAAACCTATGCAGCCATCGAAGCCTGCGCCAGCGGGTGAAATTCTGGTATTCAAAAGCCGGATACCTGGGTGATGATTCGGCATTTCAAGTTATTGACTTGAATTAGCTTGTAAGGCTTGAATCAGCGGCGTTAGTAAACCGCCCCAAAGGTGAACGTAGGATGAACGCAACCTGAGTGCCGGCTGAACCCAAGATGAGCGCCGGCTGAATGAGTGGGGAAATGGCGGGTATTGGGGGCGAATAATCCGGATATCGAGCAGGGTTTTGTCCTGTGTCGCCGTCACCGTGGAATACTGCCCCGGGGGCGATGGTTTTGATACCTCTGTCGATAGTTTTCCGCATGGTCCTCTCGGAGGCTCCGTCAGGGTGCGATGTAGTTTTGCTGGGTCATCAGGTCGATGCCGCACTCCAGGGTTTCAAACCAGTCGAGGAACTTGCCGATCATTTCCTTGCCGACGAAGGGGCGACCATGCTGTGGCACGATGATTTCGATATCCATGCCGCGCACCATGTTGACCCACAGGCGGCAGACCTTGTTGGACACCATGTAGCGCTGGTGAAACCCCAGCATCTTGCCGACGTGCTTGTCGAAGTCGCGCACCGGGCGTTCCGGCGCGACATCGACCATTGAGGCGCCCGCGTCGCCGGAGAACAGGATCTTGCTGATGGGGTCGTAGAACTGGAAATTACCCACCGAGTGCAGGAAGTGTGCCGGGATGGCCTTGATGACCGAGCGCGCCAGCGGGATGTCCATGCCCTGATCCGGAATGGCGACCAGACGTCCCTCGGCCTTTTCCTTCATATAGCCGGGCACCAGGTGCGGCACGAAACGCTCCCACAGCGTGGAGATGACGATCTTGGCGTCGCTGTACATCAGCCACTTGTCCAGCGAGGAGATGATGTCTGGATCCTGGTGGGTGGCGATGATGTAGTCGATGTCCTTCACCTTGACGTATTTGGTGATGGCCATGGACAGCGGCATGTAGGTCAGGTCGCCACCGGGGTCAAAGATGGCGGAGTGCCCTTCCTGAATGATGGCCATCTGGTTGGACTGGATGCCCTCGCCCTTAACCAGATCGGTGAAGGTCAGAACCATGTGTTCATCGTTTTCGAAAAGGATATTAGCCTTCATGGGATGCGGACTCTGATTTGAGAATGGTGTGTTATGCAGATGCTGAAGTTACGGAGGTCCGCTACAGCGGTGAGGTCTATGCCCCTAATCTGTAACGGGGCATTATAAACGCCCGTTTCAGGACAATACCAGCAAAATGTTGCCATATCTGACATGTCGCCGCAGGCAGGGATGGCATTTCATTGACCCATACGATCGCGCTGGGTAGGCTTGCGCGCTATGAAAATCCAACTCAATGGCGAGCCGCGCGAACTGCCTGATGGCTTTACGGCGGAACAGCTGGTCAACGATATGGGTCTGAACGGCCGGCGTCTGGCCATGGAGGTCAATCGTGAGATCGTGCCGCGTAGTGAATATGCTGAACACGTTCTGCACGACGGTGACCAGGTGGAGATCGTCCACGCCATCGGTGGCGGCTGAGTCCCGCCCTGCGCAAATGCCCCCCCAGCGGCTATAATCCTAGATTAATCAGTTGACCGCTTCGAGGTAAGTCTAAGTGTATGGTCATCAACGAATTCACCTGAAAGCCAGACTTCACCTGCAGGGTGAGGACGCTACGACCTGCCCAGCAGCTCTGAGTGCCCGCCTGACTATGCAAAAAAACTCGTTAAGGAACAAAGCCATTAACTCATTTTTTTACTACGCCAGACGAACACTCAGAACCACTGGACAGGCCGTTCAACTGATTAATCTAGGATAATGGCCCCCACATTCCCCGGCGCCCGGCGCCGCCAGTATTGGTAAGCAATCTATGTCAAAGATCACCACCCCCCGCGACGACGGCTTCGTCATTGCCGGCAAGACCTATCATTCCCGTCTGCTGGTGGGCAGCGGCAAGTACAAGGGCCTCGAGGAGACCCGCCTTGCCACCGAGGCCAGTGGCGCCGAGATCATCACCGTCGCCATCCGTCGCACCAACATCGGCCAGAATCCCGGTGAGCCCAACCTGCTCGACGTGGTGCCGCCGAACAAATACACCATCCTGCCCAATACCGCCGGTTGTTATACCGCCGAGGATGCGGTGCGCACCTGCCGTCTGGCGCGTGAACTGCTCGATGGCCACAAATTGGTGAAGCTGGAGGTTCTCGGCGATGAAAAGACCCTTTATCCGGATGTGGTTGCCACCATCGAGGCCGCCGAGACGCTGGTCAAGGATGGCTTCGACGTGATGGTTTACACCAGCGACGACCCCATCCTCGCCAAGCGCCTGGAAGAGATCGGCTGCTGTGCCGTGATGCCGCTGGCCGCGCCCATCGGCTCCGGGCTTGGTGTCCAGAACAAGTACAATCTGCTCACCATCGTCGAGAATGCCACGGTGCCGATTCTGGTGGATGCCGGCGTTGGTACGGCTTCCGATGCCGCCATCGCCATGGAGCTGGGTTGCGACGGCGTGCTGATGAACACCGCTATCGCCGGCGCCAAAAACCCGGTGCTGATGGCCTCGGCGATGAAAAAGGCCATCGAGGCAGGCCGCGAGGCGCATCTCGCCGGGCGCATCCCGCGCAAGCGCTATGCCTCCGCCTCGTCGCCTGTGGATGGCACTTTTTTCTAAATTTTTCCGAACGTGTAGGAGCGGGGCACGCCCGCGATGAACCTTGCTTGAGTGGAAATCATTAATCTGTGAGAGCGGCTTCAGCCGCGAACGGTATTCCAGCTTTCCTTCGCGGCTGAAGCCGCTCCCACACTACACTAGGTTGAAACAGCGACTCTTCGTCCGTGGTGAGCGGCAATTTCATCGCAACAGATTCACATGTCTGACCACCCAACAGAAAATAAACACCGCCCCATCCGCAGTTTCGTGCGCCGCGAGGGCCGCCTGACGCGCGGCCAGCAGCGGGCCATGGACGACCTGTGGCCGCGCTATGGTATCGCCACGCCGGGGGTCGAAACTCTGGAGCCCGAACGCCAGGCCATGGCCACTGCGCCGCTGGATCTGGACACTCTGTTCGGCCGCGTCACGCCAGACCAGCGGGTGCTGGAGATCGGTTTCGGTATGGGTCAGTCGTTGGCCGAGATGGCCGCCCTGTTGCCACGCAACGATTACCTCGGCATCGAGGTGCACCGTCCCGGCGTCGGCACCCTGCTGCGTCTGCTGGGCGAGGGTGATCTGCACAACGTGCGGGTAATCTGCGACGACGCCGTGCAGGTGCTCAGGCATCACCTGCCCGATGCCTGCCTGGACCGCGTGCAGCTCTATTTTCCCGATCCCTGGCACAAGAAACGCCACCACAAGCGGCGCATGGTCAGCCCCGGGTTCGCCGCCCTGATTGCCCATAAACTCAAGCCTGGCGGGGTGTTTCATCTGGCCACCGACTGGCAGGACTATGCCGAGCAGATGATGGCCGTGCTGAGTAGCGTCCCCGGGTTTCGCAATGTTGCCGGAGAAGGCGAATATTCCTCCCGCCCCGAGTGGCGCCCCCTGACCAAGTTCGAGCGCCGTGGCCAGCGTCTCGGCCACAGCGTCTGGGACCTGCTCTTCGTGCGTATTCCCGAGGTTTAGTTCTTGTCGCAGAGTGCGATGTGTGCACAATCGAAGGTGAGCGGTTCACCCTATCATTCTTGGCTGACATGCTAGACTTGTAGCCACTGGTAAAGCAGGTGGTGATCCAATGGCAGCAACCATTAAGCAGGTTATTGAGAACATCAAGGAACTTTCAGCCGACGAAAGGGCTTTCGTTGCCCACTGCCTGATTTCTTCCCTGGAAATCCGGCATGACGAGAATGTTGATGAGGCATGGGCCGTGCTGGCTGAAAAGCGTTACGCCGAACTGGCCGCCGGCAGTGTGAAGGCCATTTCATGGGAAGAAATAAAGAGCGAAATAAAGGGCTAGGATGCTTACCCTGCGATTCCACCCGGATGTGGCATCAGAAATAAAGGCTTCATACAGCTGGTATCAAGAGCAGGCCACGGGGCTGGGTGATGATTTCATCTCCGAGCTGGAGGCGGCCTACCAGGCCATTGTTGAACTGCCCGAAACCTGGCCGAAGTTTCAGAGAGGCTTTCGGCGCTTCCTGCTGGCTCGATTTCCTTTTTCGGTGATTTATAAGAAGAGAGATGGCGGTATCGTTGTCGTGGCTGTCATGCATAACAGCAGAAGGCCGGGTTACTGGTTGAGCCGAGAATAGTGATGGGGATTGAAAAGCAGCCAATTTCGGTATTCATCAAGGAGGCATTGCTGCAAACTTCCTTCTCTCTCATTGACTATCTCCCACCCAATGCTACGATACTTACTCCAATCCACATCCCGAATCTCCCGGGTTTCGCAGGCTCAACCCAGGCTACTGGTTCCCCGCTGGCAGGGGAGACGCTCTCACGGGGCCAAAGCCGTGGCTTTTGTGTTAAGCGGAAAATCCATCGCGGGCATGGCCCGCTCCTACCCAGCACGCAATCACTCCTCACGAAGACGCCCGGCACTCTACTTCCCCAAGAAAATTCATGCGCCCTATAAATTGGACTGATTTGGAGGGTTTTTAAATTAGTGTATTATTAATTGCTAAGCTAAACCTGAATTAATCAGTCACCACGCCATGCTCCAGCTACCCATGGGGAGGAAGGTTTTTTGGGCAACGAGAATAAAAACACCCTGATCAAACGCGTCGTTGCCGGTGTGGTTTTTGCCCTTTTTGGTTTCTATCTGGCCAGCGTGGTGCCCACCATCGAAGTGGCCTGGGTCACGGCCATCCTGTTGTTGACCATCTATCTGTTCGCCTTCGAGATCGTCGGTGTGGACGTGGCGGCGGTTTCCATTATGGTGCTGCTGGGGCTGACCAGCCTGCTTGCCCCCGTCATGGGGCTGGAGCAGGGGCTGGTGGACAACCAGCACCTGTTCGATGGCTTTGCCTCCAATGCGGTGATGTCGATCATCGCGGTGATGATCATTGGCGCGGGCCTCGACAAGACCGGCCTGATGACCCGGGTGGCGTCCTTTATTCTCAAGGTCGGCGGTACCACCGAGACGCGTATCATCCCGATCATTTCCAGCACCGTGGCGTTCATCTCCTCGTTCATGCAGAATGTGGGTGCGGCGGCGCTGTTCCTGCCGGTGGTGAGTCGCATCTCTGCCCGCTCCGGCCTGCCCATGTCGCGCCTGCTGATGCCCATGGGCTTCTGCGCCATCCTCGGCGGCACCGTGACCATGGTGGGTTCCAGCCCGCTGATCCTGCTCAATGACCTGATCCTGACCTCCAATCAGGGCCTGCCTCAGGCGCAGCAGATGGAGACCTGGTCACTGTTTTCGGTGACGCCCATCGGCCTTGCGCTGGTGGTCACGGGCATCCTCTATTTCGTCATCGCCGGGCGCTTCGTGCTGCCGGTGACGGCGATCAAGGAAGATGCCTCCACCGCCTCTTCCACGATGAATTACTTTCAGGGCACTTATGGCCTGGACTACGCCCTGTTCGAGGTATGCGTGCCGGCGGAAAGTGAGCTGGTCGGCCATCTGCTCGATGACGTGGAGCATGCCTATAAGATCCGTGTCATCGCCGCCCAGCGTGGTGCCGACGACCTGCGCATCGGCCCCGGCGGCCTGGCGCGTGACGTGGGTATCGAGGCGGGTAGTATCCTGGGTATCCTGGCCTCACCGGAACACCTCAAGGCCTTCGTCAAAAAATTCGGCCTGGAGCAGCGCCCCGACCTGGAGACTTTTTCTGAGGCCTTGTCTGCAGGCAGGGCCGGTATTGCCGAGGTGGTGATTCCGCCCGGCTCCAGCCTCATCGGCAAGAGCGCCCGCGACGTGTGGATGCGCAAGACCTACGGCATCGCCATGGTCGCCCTGCACCGTGTCGGCAAGACCCTGCGTGAGGGCGAGGGCATCCGTGATCTGCCGCTGCAGGCCGGCGATACCCTGGTCGTTCACACCACCTGGGATGCCCTGGCGCGGCTGGAGAAAAACCGCGACTTCGTGGTGGTCACCACCGAATACCCGCACGAGGAATCACGCCCACAAAAGGTGGGTGCGGCGCTATTGTTCTTCGGTATTGCCCTGGCCATGGTGCTGTTCACCGACCTGCGTCTGTCCGTGGCCCTGCTCACCGGCGCGCTGGGGATGATTCTCTCCGGTGTGATCAAGATCGAAGAGGCCTACCGGGCGGTGTCATGGAAGACGGTGTTCCTGCTCGCCAGCCTGATCCCACTGGGCCTCACCGTGGAGACCTCGGGCACCGCCAAGTGGATCGCCGATCAGACCCTGTCGGTGGTAGGTGACATGCCCCTGTGGGTGATTCAGGCCTCGGTGGCGCTGCTGGCGACGTTCTTTACTCTGGTGATGTCCAATGTCGGCGCCACCGTACTACTGGTGCCGCTGGCGGTGAACATCGCCATCGGCGCGGGCGGTGACCCGGCGGTATTTGCCCTCACCGTCGCCATCGCTACCTCCAACTCCTTCCTGATTCCCACCCACCAGGTGAATGCCCTGATCATGGGCCCGGCAGGCTACAGTGTGTCGGACTTCATGAAGGCCGGCGGCATCATGACTATCCTCTTCCTGGTGGTGATGATGTTGATGATGAATCTGGTTTTTTAGGGATCGGTTGATCTGGCGTACAATGGCTGGTGGTCCCGCAGGGGTTGCCGGCCCGCCTCCAACCGGAAAGGAACAATCGTCTTGAACAGAATCCTCGCTGCCACTCTACTGGCCGTCTTCGCCCTGTGCCTGCCGGGCCTCGCCTGGGCGACGACCAGCGACCTGGAGCGGCTGGATCTCACCCAGCACTGGGTGGGTTATACCGCCCTCGGCATCTTCGCCGTGGCCTATGTCTTGGTGATGGCGGATGAATTCACCCACCTGCGCAAGTCCAAGCCGGTGATTCTCGCTGCTGGCATCATCTGGGCCATAATCGCCGTGGTCTACGTCAACAACGGCATGACCCACGAGGCCGAGGCGGCGGTGCGCCACAATCTGCTGGAATACGCCGAGCTGATGCTGTTCCTGTTGGTGGCGATGACCTATATCAACTCCATGGAGGAACGGCGGGTGTTCGACGCCCTGCGCTCCTGGCTGATCCGCAAGGGCTTCAGTTTTCGCCAGCTATTCTGGCTGACCGGTATCCTCGCCTTCTTTATTTCGCCGGTGGCGGACAACCTCACCACCGCCCTGCTGATGTGCGCCGTAGTGCTGGCGGTGGGCGGCGACAACACCCGCTTCGTCAGCGCCGCCTGTATCAACATCGTTGTCGCCGCCAATGCCGGTGGCGCCTTCAGTCCCTTCGGTGACATCACCACCCTGATGGTATGGCAGAAGGGCATGGTGGAATTCTGGGGTTTCTTCGCCCTGTTTGTGCCCTCGGTGGTCAACTTTGTGGTGCCGGCCGCCATCATGCACTTCGCCATCCCCGACGAGCAGCCCACCGCCAGCGATGAAAGGGTGCCCATGAAGCGTGGTGCGCGACGCATTATCGGCCTGTTCCTGCTCACCATTGCCACCGCCGTCAGCTTTCACAACTTCCTGCACCTACCACCGGTGATCGGCATGCTCACCGGTTTGAGTTATCTGCAATTCTTTGGCTACTACCTGAAAAAGACCACCCGTATTAATGAGCGCGTCAGTAACGATAATGACCGCATGGGCGAAGTGGTGCCTTTCGACGTCTTCAACAAGGTGGCGCGCGCCGAGTGGGACACCCTGCTGTTTTTCTATGGCGTGGTGCTGTGCGTGGGCGGCCTGGGTTTTATTGGCTATCTGGGTCTGGCCTCAGAACTCATGTACACCCAGTGGGGTGCTACCGCCGCCAATGTCGCCGTGGGCGTGCTGTCGGCCATTGTCGACAATATTCCAGTAATGTTCGCTGTGCTCACCATGCAGCCGGAGATGTCCAGCGGTCAGTGGCTGCTGGTGACGCTGACCGCCGGCGTGGGTGGCAGCCTGCTGTCCATCGGCTCCGCCGCCGGCGTGGCGCTGATGGGGCAGGCACGCGGAAAATACACCTTTTTTGGCCACCTGAAATGGACGCCGGTGATCGCCCTGGGCTATGCCGCCAGCATCGCTGTCCACCTGTGGTTCAACGCCGACCTGTTCTGATTGCCGCTGTCAGCCGCTTGCATCCGGCGTGACAGGGCGCCGATGAAAGAAATAGCGAGGAGTAACCGTGCAAAACATCTGCCCCCTATGGCTGATCCGCCTGTTCCCCTTCATCCGCTGGTGGCCAATGGTCAACCGCGACACCCTGAAGGCTGACACCCTGGCCGGGCTCACCGGCGCCATTGTGGTGCTGCCGCAGGGCGTGGCCTTCGCGGTGATCGCCGGCATGCCGCCGGAGTACGGCCTCTACACCGCCATGGTGCCAGCGGTGATCGCGGCCCTGTTCGGTTCCTCCTGGCACCTGGTGTCCGGCCCCACCACCGCCGCCTCGCTGGTGCTGTTCGCCTCCCTCAGTGTCTTCGCCGAACCCACCACGGAGCAATACGTGGCCCTGGCCATCACCCTCACCTTCATGGTGGGTGTGACGCAGGTCGCCATGGGTTGGGCGCGTCTCGGCACCCTGGTCAACTTCATCTCTCACTCGGTGATCATCGGCTTCACCGCCGGCGCGGCGATCCTCATCGCCAGCCACCAGATCAAGCACTTCTTCGGTGTGGAGATCCCGCGCGGCCTGCACTTCCACGAGATCCTCGTCAACTTCGCCGGCCAGCTGGAACAGATCAACCCCTACGCCACGATTGTCGGCATTGCCACCCTGGCCTCGGGCATCCTCATCAAGCGCTATGCACCGAAGATCCCGTATATGATCGTCGCCATGCTCACCGGCAGCCTGGTGGGCATGCTGCTGGATGCTATTTACGGCAGCGGCGTGATCCACATGAAGACCGTGGGAGCGTTGCCGGCCTCATTGCCGCCGTTGACCATGCCCGACTTCTCGCCGGATACCCTCAAAGAACTGGCCCCGGCAGTGCTGGCGGTGACCCTGCTGGCACTCACGGAGGCCATCTCCATCGGCCGCTC
This sequence comes from Gammaproteobacteria bacterium, assembly GCA_024276955.1. Classification (GTDB taxonomy): domain Bacteria; phylum Pseudomonadota; class Gammaproteobacteria; order SZUA-152; family SZUA-152; genus DRQN01. Next base: position 2,275 of record JAJRWE010000027.1, on the reverse strand, counting down.
CATCGCCGTGAAGACCGGTCAGCATCTCGACGCCAATCAGGAATTTATCGGCCAGGGCCTGTCCAACGTGGTGGGCAGCTTCTTCTCGTCCTACGTCGCCACCGGCTCCTTCAATCGCAGCGGCGTCAATTTTCAGGCCGGTGCGCGCACACCCATCGCCGCCGTACTTTCCGGCGTGCTGCTGGTGGGCGTGGTGTTGGCAGTAGCCCCGCTGGCAGCCTACCTGCCCAACGCCGCCATGGCCGGCATCCTGTTCCTGGTGGCCTGGGGGCTGATCGATTTCCACCACATCAAAAAGGTCTTCCAGGCCAGCAACAGCGACTTCACCGTGCTTGCCGTGACCTTCATCGCCACCCTCACCCTGGAGCTGGAATTCGCCATCCTGCTGGGCGTGATCCTGTCGCTGGTGATTTATCTGTCGCGCACCTCACGGCCAAAGGTGGTCGCCCGGGTGCCGAACCCCAAGGATCCCAAGCGCGCCCTGGTGACCGACTCCAGTCTGCCCGAGTGCCCGCAGCTGAAGATCGTGCGCATCGATGGTTCGTTGTTCTTCGGTGCCGTCAACCATGTGGCCGAGACCTTGCGCGGCTTTCGTCAGCGGAATCCTGAGCAGAAATATGTCATGGTGGTGGCTACCGGCATCAACTTCATCGACGTCGCCGGCGCGGAACTGCTGGCCCAGGAGGCCAAAAACTATCGCAACATGGGCGGCCGCCTATTCTTCATTCAAATGAAGGAAGGCGTGTGCGGTCCGCTGCGACGAGGCGGTTACATCAAGGACGTCGGCGACGAAAATATGTTTGAATCCAAGACCGAGGCCATCCATGAAATTTTCACGGAATTCCTCGACAAGGACATCTGCGCCCGCTGCGATCGGCGCATCTTCAAGGAATGTGAAACGATCCCGCGCCTGGAAATCCCGGCCGGCGAAAAACAGGCAGAGGAGACAGAAAAATGATGTGGGTGGCATTTATAGAATTCGGCATCCTGGCACTGATCGTCGGTTTCGTCGTCTGGGCCATCCGCAGTAAACCCAAGCCCTGAACTTCCCGCGGCTTGCACCGACTGTGGGAGCGGCTTCAGCCGCGAAGGTCACTGGCCGTATTCGCGGCTGAAGCCGCTCCCACAATTGATCAATGACGCTTTCTCAATCTCCCTGCCATCTCAAAACAATCCCCCATTGACGCCACCAGCCAAGAGGTATCCAATGAGAGATGAAGGACGTTGCATTCATCAAGCCTGAATGACAGGGAGGGCAGCATGAGCAGAAGACATAAGTATCAAGGGGTGCTGTCGGCACTGATACTCCTGTTAGCCGTCACTGCAACACCAGCCACAGCCCATCAACAGTGCCAGGATTGCCACGCCCCCGGCACACCCTCGGCAAGCAATCTTATACAGCCGTTATCAGGCCTGTGTATCAATTGTCATCAGACAAGAATCGACGCAGGCGAGCATGTCGTGGACATTCCGGTAAACACCGCACCGACGACTCTCCCCCTTCAAGCCGGCGTAATGACCTGCATCACCTGTCACGACCCGCATGCCCAAGGCGTCGCGTTGCGCATGAAAGACCCGGAACTGTGCCAGGCGTGTCATCGGCGTTGAGGGGCAGTGCAATCCCTTGGGCGTGAGGGTATCGATGCGGTTCGCGGATCATTATCCTGCGTCCTTAATCCGTTTCAATCGCCGCCAAGCATCCCTTCCTTTAAATCCGAATCCGCCGGTTTTTCACCCAGCCAAACCCTGAGCAAGGCGGGGTAAAATTCCTCACCGGGGATGCTGCCCTTTATTTGCTCATTGATGCTGACCCGGGTGCCGGTCTCCGGCAGATAGTCCAGCGTGATGTGGTCACCACGTTTGACGGTGATGAACAGTTGATTGAAGGCTTCGAGCTTTGCTTTAAGGGCCTTGAACTGTTCGCGGCTGAGGTTGTTCTTGAACCCATCGTTCCAGCCGTCGATGAGCTTTTCCTGGCTGACTTCCTTATAGAGGAAATGCATCAGCACCCGCTTGGGGCCGGGCATGTTGATGGCCGTTTCGGCGTCCTTTGTTATTTGTGGCAGGTAGAGCGCGCCGACATAAATATCGAAAAAGAATTTGCTGCGGATGCCCACGCCATTCAGTTTGAGGGTGGTGTCGGCGAGCTTGACTTGTTCTGGCAGGGTGACCCCGGCCACCTCCTGCGCCTGGCTGGCAGCAGGGAGAAAAAACAATAATAGCAGGCTTGTGAATGTAATCCGGCTATTCATCTCAGGTCCTCCGTGTTTTGTTG
>JAJRWE010000003.1 GCA_024276955.1 Gammaproteobacteria bacterium | reverse complement strand
CCTTTCAGGCCAGGACCGACCTTGTTTGCAGTACCAAAATCGTGGCACGCCTTGCATTTGGCCTCGATGCCGGCATTGACGTTCATGCCCAAAAAGGCGCTGGCGGTAATAAGGGTAGCGGCCGCTGTTTTGATCATCGTTTTCATAAAACTCCTCCTATCGGATTATGGGTACCCAGCTGCAGGATTATCGTCAGTAGGGAGTCTGCCACCTTGATGTACGTCAAGTCACGGTTACATTTTCTCTGCTGGATTGCAAGATAATGTGCCTAAACAGGGGCTGGTTTATCAACCCTGACACGGACTAATTCCCTATCCCTTTCTGCTGCCTGGCCATGTTTGATGCCTTTGTTCCTAAGGTGTTTCGCCAATCTGGTCCTTGGAGGCCTTTACTCGGCCGATAGTAAAAGGCATAGGGAAAAGTTTGCTAAATGCCTGGCTATCCCATGGATAGCGGCCTTGAATCCAGAATGCTCAACTTTTGTGTTGCAAATTGGCCTGTGATCCCTGTGTTGGCTGTGATTTATCACCGGAGCCGGAGTGTTATGAATCTTGATCCGCTTTTCTTGAGTGAAATAAAGAGTTTTTTGTTGCGGGGTTTAAATTACCAGCATCTTGATGTAGATCAATGGGGTTACATGATGTTGAGTATATTACTGTGCTTTAAGGGGCGGCGGATGCATATACATGTACATGAGGGTTCTTCATATAAATCAAGGAGCAGATTAGTGGGTTTAGTAGGATCGCAACGATAGTGGATAACCAGGAGGAGATAACAATGCCAGACACTGAGACATCAAACGAAGAACCAGAGCGCATCTCGCCAATGCAATCAGTATTGGATAACCCCTTTTTACTGCTTTTTATCGGCGTGGTTATACCAACGGTTTTTTATCTCATATGGGGCATTATGGAAATTCTTTCCATCCCGGTAGCTCAATAAACCAATAATGATTTAGAGGGAGGAAGACATATGTCTACCCACAATACCCTGACCCCCCCACCGAACGACTGGTGGCGACACCCTATCGGACGAGATGAGGTTATATGGATCAGTGTTGCCGCTGCCTGGTGCGTGATCATGACTTTTATGATGATCTACTGGTACTTTGCCGGCAATCAAAACCAGGCCGGTGAGGCCTACCGCATCAGTCCGGAAGCCTTTGCGGCGAAGGCCGATGAAATGGTGGATAAATACACTATTCGGACGGAGACGGAGCTTGAGGTGCCGGTGGTGGCGGTGCCACCGGGGGGCGATGTCTATATCGTCTCCAGCCAGTTTCAGTGGAATGTGATACCGGAGTTGAAGCTGGGCGAGACGTACCGCTTTCATCTGTCATCGGTGGATGTGAATCACGGATTTTCATTGCAACCGATCAATGTGAACCTTCAGCTCGTGCCGGGTTATGACTACGTGCTGAATTTCACGCCAAACGCCGTCGGTGAATACAACATGGTCTGTAATGAGTATTGCGGCCTTCTTCATCATGCGATGGTCGGCAGACTCTACGTTGTCGAATAGGGGAGGAGAAAATAATGTCTAATGATTCTGAATTCCGTACCTGCCCGGACACCGGTCTGCGCATCCACTTGCCGGCCGAGAAGCTGATGAAGGCCAATGCCGTCGCGGCCGTGGTCTTCCTGCTGATTGGTGGTATTTTTGGTCTGGTCGTGGCCTTGACGCGCTGGCCGGCCGTGCACCTGCTGCCTGCGGAGTGGTTTTACATCGCCCTGACGGCGCATGGTACCGATGTCCTGATCGTATGGATCATCTTCTTCGAGATGGCGGTTCTGTATTTTACCTCCACGGTGTTGCTTAACAGTCGCATGGCGACGCCCAGGATCGGTTGGGTCGCCTTCGCACTCATGTTGGTGGGTGCCGTGATGGCAAATGTGGTGATCCTCGACGGTTCATCGACGGTGATGTTTACCTCCTATCCACCACTCATGGCCAGTCCATTTTTCTACCTGGGGCTGATCCTGTTCGCGGTGGGGGCGCTGTTGGTGTGCTTCATCTTCCTTGGCACGCTGGTCATTGCCAAGCAAGAGCGGACGTATGAGGGATCTCTGCCACTGGTTGTCTTTGGTGCCCTGATTGCAGCCATCATCGCCATCTTCACCATTGCCAGTGGTGCGATCATTCTCATTCCTACCCTGCTCTGGTCGCTGGGGCTGGTGGGAGATATCGACCCGCAGATGTATCGCCTGGTGTGGTGGGCCTTCGGCCACTCCTCGCAGCAGATCAACATGGCGGCGCAGATTGCCATCTGGTACGGCATCGCGGCCTTGTTGTTCGGCGCCAAGCCCCTGTCCGAGAAGGTCAGCCGTATGGCCTTCTTCCTCTATCTGCTCGCACTACAGCTCGGTTCTGCGCATCATCTGTTGTCCGATCCCGGCGGCAGCATGTCGTTCCGGGTCTTCAACACCAGCTATGCCATGTACATCGCCGTACTGGGCAGCATGATCCATGCCTTCACCATACCCGGCTCGATTGAGGCGGCGCAGCGGGAGAAGGGTTTGAACAATGGTCTGTTCGAATGGTTACGCAAGGCGCCGTGGGGCAATCCGGTGTTCTCCGGTATGTTCCTGTCGCTGACGCTGTTCGGGTTCATTGGCGGCATCACCGGCATCACCATGAGTGTGCAGCAGATCAACATGATCATTCACAATACGACCTATGTGCCGGGCCATTTCCACGGCACGGTGGCGGCGGGCACGACTCTGGCATTCATGGCCCTGACCTACTGGCTGTTACCAGTTCTGTGGCGACGGGATGTGTTTATGCCCAAAATGGCGCAATGGTCCACCTGGATGTTTGGTCTGGGTATGGGCGGATTTGCCATCTTCTTCATGGCGGCGGGACACCTCGGTGTGGCACGGCGGCACTGGGACATGACCTTCGCGGGTAACCCCCTGGGCTTTGAGTATTCTGCCACTGTCTATCTGTTCATGGGGGTTGCGGGTATCACCGCGGTCATCGGTTCTCTCGGTGCCTTGGCCTACATTCTGTACACCGTAGGGACAATATTGTTCGGTAAGCGCAGGCCTGACACTGCTGCACCGGCTGTGTCTGACGAAGGCGTTGAAGCGATCACAAGCTATGGAAACCGTAGCAAGGGTTGGGAAGCCCCTGGCTCTATGGTACTGGTCGCCGTGTTTATGGTGTTCCTGGTCGTCTACTACTTTGCCAACTGGAAGTACCTGGGAAGTGTCTGGGGGATCAGATAGCGCGGACAGTCACCATGGGCTGGTGGGAGAGGGGGAATTTACCCCTCCCGCCCTTCTTCCACCAGATGGTTTCCGCATGTTCCGATATCCATCGCCACCGGCGCAATGTCGGTGGCTTTTTTTTGCCTGCTGTTTACAGACCATGCGCGCATAGCCTGTTAGATAACGCATACCCCACCCCGTCCAACTGCGGAGTCCTAGGGCCATGCTTCAAAATCTGCTCCCTTGACTGGTTGATCGGAACATAAGATTACCGAATGATGGAAAGGCGCTTTTGGCGCTATAATGAAGTGGCCCAGGTAGTATTAGGAGCCTGGATCTATTCAGGTTACATAGACAACAGAGGCATAGAGACAGTGCAGTATCCATCATTTATACAAACCACTGCTTTCCTGATGGCGATTCTATGGTCATATGGTGTTGCGTATAGTCAGGAAGATCCCGCTTCATCGGTGGTTTCCACCATCGAAGGCAATGAAACAGCAAACACCGATGATGATACTTTATCCCGTCATATCGATGACCAGGCTGCGTTAGCATTCAGTCAGGCCGCGATAGGCCGTCCACTTGGTGATTATGATCTGCTGGATCGTGAAGGGAAACCCGTAATGTTTACCGAGTACCGGGGCAAGCCACTGGTCATCAGTATGATATATTCCAGTTGCTTCCATACCTGTCCGGTTATTACTCAGTATCTTGCGCGCGCGGTAAAGCTGGCGCGCAGTGCGGTGGGCGAGGATGGCTTTAATGTTGTCAGTATCGGCTTTGATGCGCGTTATGACCGGCCGGACTCGATGAAAACATTTGCCCGTCAGCGGGGTGTCTCCCAGGATCCATTTTGGGAATTTCTCAGTGCGACAGACGCGACTGTAATCCAGCAATTATCTGAAAATCTCGGTTTTATCTTTACTAAAACACAAACCGGATTTGATCATCTCGCACAAATAACCGTGGTCGATGCCGAAGGGAAGATATACAGGCAGATATACGGTGAAAATTTTAATCCCCCGGTGCTGGTAGAGACACTCAAGGAGATTATTTTTGGCAACACGGCATCGTCGGGAACAAATTTTTCCCGCCTTGTCAATAAGGCGCGCTTGTGGTGTACGATCTACGATCCAAAAAGTAATACCTACCGTTTTAATTATTCGATGGTCGCTGGCCTTGGGGTCACGTTTATTATTCTTTCTATTTTCATATACGTCATTGTCCGTATGTGGGTCAGACTCTTATCCACGGGCAGTGCTTAATTGATAACAACCATTCTGGTAAAGATACAAAAGGCGGGGCTGCGTCTGTTTCAGGCCCTTGAACGATTGGCAGGCTATGTCTTTAGTGGCTTTAATAACCCCTTTTATAGTTTGGGCGCCCTGGCATTCTATTTTTTTTACATCATTGTCGGGACTGGTATTTATTTATTTATATTCTATGACCCCTCGATCAAAGGCAGCTTTGATACGGTTAACTATTTGACAAATGACCAATGGTATTTTGGCGGCATAATGCGCAGCCTCCACCGCTATGCCTCGGATGCCCTGGTATTGACCATGGTCTTGCATATATTTCGCGAGTTTGTTTTGGATCGCTACCGGGGGGCTCGCTGGTTCACCTGGGTGACCGGTTTCCCGGCGCTGGTCTTGATTTTCTTCAGTGGCTTAATTGGCTACTGGCTGGTGTGGGATACGCTGGGACAGTACATTGCGGTGCGGTCAACCGAGTGGCTGGACTGGCTGCCAATATTCTCCGAACCATCGGCGCGAAATTTCCTGACGAATTCAAGCGTTTCCGACCTGTTCTTCCGCCTTATTCTTATTGGTCATATTGCGATTTCCATCTTTCTCTTTGTCGCATTGCTGGTGCATGTGAAAAACATCAGCAAGGCCATCACCAATCCGCCGCGGAACCTTGCCGTCGGAACCTTCCTGTTCTTGCTGGTCTTGTCGCTGGCGGTTCCGGCTGTCAGTCAGGAGCGCGCGGATTTAAGCAGAGTGCCCAACATAATAAATATTGATTGGTTCTACATGTTTGTCTATCCCTTGATGGATCACTGGTCGATGGGGGGCGTGTGGGCGTTGGTCGCAGCGATATCGCTATTGTTGCTGTTTCTGCCCTGGCTGCCCCCCAAGCGCAATCAGCCTGTGGCGAAGGTATTGCTGGAAAAGTGTAGTGGCTGCAACCTGTGTGTCGTGGATTGCCCCTATGAAGCGATCATTCTGCAACCACGCAGTGATGGCCACCCAAGCTATGTCCGTGAGGCGGTTGTCGTTGCGGATAACTGCGTCGGCTGTGGCATTTGCACTGGCGCCTGTCCGTTTTCCCGGCCGCCGCGAGGAGAGGAATTATTGACGACAGGTATTGACATATCCACGCGGGATATTCAGCACCTCTACATCGCAAGCTCTCAGGCGCTGGAGGCATTAAATTCAAACATCAAGGTGCTGGTCTATGGTTGTGATCACGGAGCCGATCTGGACAACCTGGGCATCCAGGGCGTAGCGGCGGTAAGTTTGCCTTGTACGGCAGCGCTACCGGCCTCGTTCATTGGTTATATGTTACGTCATGGCGCCGATGGCATTTTTCTGACGGGTTGCCGTATGGGGGATTGCTACCATCGGCTGGGCAATGTCTGGGTAGAGCAGCGCCTGACCCTTGACTATCTGTACAGGCCTCATTTACCCCGCTGGATTCCCCGTGAACGCATCGGCCATTATTGGGCCGGAGCGGGTGACAAAAGGCAGCTGGCAAGGGTGATTGACCTCTTTCAGCAAGGGCTGCATGCTCCCATCGCGCCCGCCCAGATTTCCCAAACACGACAGACTCCTGGCAAAAAACATTGATCTAGATCATGCTCAGGCAATCGATAAATTGGTTAATCTTGATAGTGACGATGGGGATTTTCCCGGGCTCGGGAGTTATACGACGTGCTTAAACTATTTCAGGATACCGGGCACCGGGCATTCTTGTTTGCCGATCGATTGGCGAATGTCATTTTTGGCCCGAAGTGGAACCCTTTGTATCACCTGGGCACGTTGGCTTTCTTCTTCTTCTACATCGTGCTTGTCAGCGGCATCTATATCTATATCTTCTACGATACGAGTGTTGTGAATGCGTATACCTCCGTTGAATACATGACGCATGAACAATGGTATTTGGCGGGCGTCATGCGCAGCCTGCACCGTTACGCATCGGATGCGATGGTTGCCACCATGGTCCTGCACCTGTTGCGTGGCTTCTTTTCCGGCCGCTACCACGGCGCGCGCTGGTTTTCCTGGACAACCGGCATTCCGATGCTGGTGATGGTCTTCGCCATCGGTATTACCGGCTATTGGCTGGTGTGGGATCAGCTAGGGCAGTTCATTGCCGTTCGCACCTCCGAATGGATCGACTGGCTGCCCATTATCGCCGAGCCCACGGCCCGCAATTTCCTGACCAATACCAGTATCACGGATCTCTTTTTCAGGCTTCTGGTCGTGACCCACCTGGGCCTGCCACTGATGCTGCTGGGATTAATGCTCCTGCATGTCACTCGACTCAACTATGCCAAGATCAATCCCCCGGCCGGGTTGGCGATAGGCTGCACCGCGGCGTTAGTGGTGTTGTCACTGGTCAAGCCGGCCGTCAGCCATGAGGCGGCAGATCTGAGCACGCTACCGACCCAATTGAATCTGGACTGGTTTTATCTGTTTATTTATCCGCTGATGGATCGGTGGTCGATGGGCACCGTGTGGGCCTTGGTCGGTGGCGGTTTACTGTTGCTGGTACTTATACCCTGGATGCCGCCAAAGCGTCGTGAACCCGTGGCTGTGGTCTATGCTGATGATTGCAGTGGTTGTAATCTGTGCGTTGTGGACTGCCCCTATGAGGCCATCAGACTAGAAGCGCGAACGGGGGGGGCAAGCGCAGGCCGCTATCAGCATCTGCCTATTGCCGTGGTTGACGAAAGCAAGTGTGTCAGTTGTGGCATTTGTACCGGCTCCTGCCCGTCTTCCACGCCCTTTCGTCAAACTGATGAAGTGCGGACCGGGATCGATATGCCACATAAGAACATCCAGGACCTGCACGCCGCAACTCGCGAGGCCCTCGCCAAACTGACAGGGCAGACCAAGGTGCTGGTTTATGGTTGCGACCATGGCGTTGAGATGAGCAAGCTGATGCAGGCAGAGGTTGCAATGATCAGCCTGCCCTGCACTGGTGCGTTGCCGCCGTCGTTTATTGTTTATGCCTTGCGGCATGGTGCTGACGGCGTTTTCCTGACCGGCTGCCGCAGTGGTGATTGCTTCCATCGTCTCGGCAATGACTGGGTGGATCAGCGCGTAACCCATCACCGCAAGCCTTATCTTAAGCGTTCGGCTCCTCGCCAACGGGTCAGGCGATACTGGGCCGCGGCCTCTGATCACAAACAACTGGTCAACGAAATCGAATCCTTTTGTCAATCGCTACGGGATATTTCCCCGCCGTCTGTAAAGGCTGAGGCACAGGATGTAGTGCCAGACAGTGAAACGCGGGGATAAGGCAATGAAAATATTTCAATATCTCGGGCAAGCATTCTGGTACCTTCTTTTTATCGCCTTCATTGGCTATTTTTCTACGTCCCCCGCCTATACCTTTATGGAGCCAGATCAGGCATTGATTAAGCTTGCCTTTAATCATGCCGGAAAATTAAAATTACCGTGCCGGGAGTTTACGGCGGAAGAATTAGCCGCAAAGCCGAAACAGATGCGCATAAAGTTCGATTGCCCGAGGGAGCGTTCCCCCGTCTATGTGATTATGAAGGTTGATGGAAAGCCTTTTTTTGACAAGGTAATCAGCCCATCGGGATTAGCAAAGGACTTATCTTCGCCCTTGTATGAGCGGATTCCACTAAAGGCTGGCCAGTATCACTTATATCTCGGTATGCGGGATCATATTGATACCGAGGGCCTTGACTATGAGTTCGAAGGCACTATTACGTTGGCCGCATCGCAAATTCTGGTGATTGGCTTCGATTCTGACCTCAAAGAATTTACATTCGAGTAAATTATCGATGGAATTCATGTGGCAGTTAAGTATTCGGTGCTATAAAAGATAAACTGGACAAGCGATATGAAAAAGAGCGTATTGAAACTGTTGCCGTAGTATTGTTGCGCACATGAAAGATAACATTAGCTTATAAAGGGTCATTGATGAGCGAAAATTATTCCTATGTATTGCCAGAGCCTGATGAAGAATTACGCCGACTTTCCGCAGGTTGGCTGATATTGGGCATTGCGGCGCTGGTAGCGGCGGGCTTGCTCGCCATCCTTCTGGTCATGGCGCGCACGCCCTATATCAAGGATATTTTCCCCTGGGATAATTTCTTCAAGACCGCGATGGTTGTTCACGTCGACCTTTCCGTACTGATGTGGTTCTTGCCCTGTGCCGGTATTATCTGGAGTTATAATTCCACCCGCCGGCATCTCAAAACAGGGTGGGCAGCGTTGTGGCTGGCATCCATTGGTACGGCCATTGTTGCGATATCGCCATTCCTCGGTTCCGGCGATCCCCTGATGAATAATTACTTTCCCGTCATTGACAGTCCTGTGTTTCTCACCGGGATGGTCTTGTTCGGGATCGGTTTTACGCTGCTGGTCATGCGCAGCCTGAGTCTTGGCTGTTCACCGATCGGGCCATTGAACAGTGGCACAGCGGGGCTGCGCATTGGTATATACACGGCCTCTATTTCCTCGATCGCTGCGGTGGGCGCATTAATTTGGGCTTATTTTCTCATCCCTGATTCCGTCCAGGGCTGGGAGTATTATGAGGTGTTGTTCTGGGGCTCCGGTCATGTCTTGCAGTTTACTCATACCCTGCTGATGATCGTGGTCTGGCTGTGGCTGGCCAGTGTCGGCGGTGTGCCCCTCTCGCTGTCTCCGCGCCTGACAAGCATCATCTTTGGTCTCGGCGTAGTGACGATCCTCGTCACGCCTTATATTTACCTAAGCATCGATATCATGTCAGTTGAGTCAGCGGTCTGGTTTACCCGCTTGATGACCGCCGGTGGTGGCTTGGCCGCGCTGCCTTTTGGCCTGGCAGTGATCATTGGCATGTACCTGGCTGGCCCTCCCTCTGCGCAAGACCGGGTTCTTCGGGTGACGCTTTTTTATTCACTTCTTTTATTTGGCGTTGGTGGTGTTCTCGGTTTTATGATACGAGAAAGCAGCACGCTTATTACGGCCCATTATCATGGATCCAATGGTGCGATTACCGTGGCCTTCATGGGAATGGTCTACTTTTTATTGCCCAAACTTGGCTTCGACAAAGTACAAATGCGTTTGGCTGGCCTGCAGGTTCATGCCTTGGGTCTGGGCCAGCTTCTGCATGTTTTGGGGCTTGCCTGGGCTGGGGGATACGGCATGCGGCGCAAGATCGCTGGGGAAGGGCAGAGCCTGGATAATTTCCAGCAAACAGCCGGCATGGCCATTATGGGGATTGGCGGTTTGATTGCTGTGATAGGTGGTGTTTTGTTCCTGTATCTCGTGGTCCGTGCCATGTGGCCACGCAAGAACGTCTCCTAGGCCGTGTGTATGGTTGGGGATGTGGGGAGTCTTGAAAAAAAACCTGTCAAGATTGTGGTAAAAGAGCTACATTTATAAGTACTGGTGAGGCCCTCCGGCTCAGCTACCATCTGCAATGGAGTGGTCAGTGGGTCGGTGGTTTTGGTGTGCAAGTAAAATAATAACGTAAAGGAAAGTTACGTGTTTTCTAAATCAATCTATCGGCCAAGGCAGTATGGGGTGCATGGGGCACTATGTTTAATGAGTCCAGTATTCATGCAAGAAAAAGTGTTGGGCCAACATTTTCTTCTCGTATCTATACCTTGGGATACCCGGGAGTAACTTGTGCGCATTGCCAATGCGATTTTGATTGAGTTGCCGCAATTGTTTCAAACGGAAGTGGAAGATGGGTTGCTGTCATGAGAAATTACTCTATTTTGGCGAACATTCCCTTATTCAAAGAGCTGGATTCCAGTCAGCTTACGAAGATTGCATCTGCCACCCATGAGATCACCGTCAATAAAGGGCGCATCCTGTTTAACAAGGGCGACCCTTCTGATGGCTTTTATGTTGTTGTGTCTGGCCGAATAAAGCTCTCGTTTGTATCGAGAGACGGGAAAGAGTTTATCGCCGAGATTTTTGGACCGAATCAGAGCTTTGGGGAGGCGGTCATGTTCCTGGGTAAGGCCTATCCTGTCTGTGCCCAGGCATTGATGGATTCGAAGATTCTACATGTACCAAAGAGTGTCGTATTTGATGGTGTCGACAATAATGCGGGATTTGCCCGTAGAGTGATAGCCGGGCTCTGTGCCCGGCTGGTGGACAGGATTCAAACACTGGAATACCTGACGGTGTATTCCAGCATCCAGAAGGTCATTGGCTATCTGTTACGAGAAATAGAATTGGCCGAGTCGACAAAAAATACAAAACATAACGAAGCTGACGTGCTCCTCGCGGTTAACAAGGCCACACTTGCCGCGCAGTTGAATCTTACGCCGGAAACACTTTCCCGGGTTTTGCATAAGCTGGTGGATGAGGGTCTGATTCGCGTTGAAGGAAAGACTATTCATATCTGTCACGTGCAGAAAATGCGCGATTTCAACGGTTAGTGATTTCTCACTATTGCCTGTCATTGTCTATTCACAGCTTTAATTGAATGCCCATCTACTCCTCTTCCTTGTTTGCCAAACTCGTTACGGTATCTCTTGTCCTGTCGTTTGCACTGATCGTCTTGAGCTCTTTGATGCGTCTGTCGAATCAGGGGCTGGGGTGTGATGACTGGCCCACTTGCTATGGCCGCATCGACGTTGTCAAGTATGCCGGGGACATCAGCGCCACGGCTTCACGCGGGTTACAGCCGGGGGCGCTGGCGCCACCGACACCGGTGGAAAGGGCGCACCGTGGTGTGGCCAGTCTTTTGCTGATCTTCATATTGGCTTTCGTTATCGTCGCCTGGCGGAAGCGCAAGGATTCAGGGCCGCGCATGGCCCTGCCACTCGCAGCCCTGGCCGTCACCCTGTTTCTGGCCGTGCTGGGTGTGTTGTACGGATCACCACTCCTCAGGCCTCCGGTGGTAATGGCAAACCTGTTGGGGGGCATGGTTCTGCTTGGGTTGCTCTGGTGGCTGCATCTGTCCCAGGGCCGGGGGCCGGCCGCGGAAGTTTCACCGGGGGCGGAATCACTACGCAAATGGGCGCTGCTCGGCCTGGGACTGGTTGTCACGCAGACCGCACTTGGCGGCTGGGTGAGTTCGAATTTTTCGGCCCTGGCCTGTTCGACATTTCCTCTCTGCAATGGTGCGTTGTGGCCGGAAATGAACATCCCCGCTGGTTTTACACTGCGCCATCTATTGGGTGTCAGTGCCGAGGGGCGGGTGATTGTCGAGCCAACGGCCACCACGGCTATCCATGTGGTGCATCGTCTGGGTGCCGTGCTTGTTTTGCTGTTCGTGGGCTGGCTCGGTTATCGGGTGCTAAAGCTGGGCGGTCGTCTGCGGCGCCTGGGCATGGCTATTCTTGCGCTCCTGGTTTTGCAGGCCCTGCTGGGGATTATGACCGTTGTTTTCAGTTCCCCCCTTGGCGTTGTTGTCACCCATAACGCCACGGCCGCCTTGCTGTGGCTGACCCTCTTGGCACTCATCTACCGCCTTCCGCACAGACAAGCCCATTAGGGCACCTCTTCTAAAAGTTCCCTTAACAAATCATTGACTCGACGCTTCTTCGGGCCAACCATTGAAACCCGCTGATTGATCCCGATGTCTATCGGTGAGGGTCGGGAGTCACGGTCAGCGGGGTCAGCGATCCCATGGAAAAGACACGGATACGTGCCATGCTGTAGTCGGATGGCAGATGCGCGGCATTACTTGCGAGGCTGGGGTGATACAGTCGTATCGGCGGCGTCACTTGAACCCGGCGTATCGTGCCCGGTAAATTTTTTGAGGGTAAACTCATGAAAAAAGGCCTTTTCGCCTTGCTGGCGATAGTTGTTATTGTGGCAGGCATCTATTTCTGGTTGCAGCAGCCCGGCGATAGTGACAACAGTAACCGGCTCGCCTTATACGGCAACATCGATATCCGCGAGGCCCAGCTGGCCTTCAATGGCAGCGAGCACATTGCGGAAATCCTCGTCCAGGAGGGTGATCGCGTCGCCAAGGGCCAGCTGCTGGCCCGCCTGCACACGGAACTGCTGGAGGCGCAACTGGCCGAGGCCGAGGCCGCGGTAGAGGCCCAGCGGCAGGTGGTGGCCAGACTGGAGGCGGGTAGCCGACCAGAGGAAATCCGCAAGGCCGAGGCCGAGTTGCAGGCTGCCGAGGCGCAGGCCAAGGCGGCGCATGACAGCTACCGTCGTGTGGCGCGGTTGCTGGAGAAAAAACTGGCCTCGCCGCAGGATGAGGAACAGGCCCGTTCCCAGGCCGATGCCGCCGCTGCCCAGGTGAAGGCCGTGCAGGCCACCCTGGCCCTGCTCAAGGCGGGTGCGCGCAAGGAAGACATCGCCGCCGCCCGCGCCCAGCTTGCGGCGCGTGAGGCGGCCCTGAAACAGGCCCGGCAGCACCTCAGCGACGCCAGCCTGTACGCCCCCGCCGACGGTATTATCCGCAACCGCATCCTCGAGCCCGGCGACATGGCCTTTCCGCAGACGCCGGTATTGACCCTGGCCTTTCTTGATCCGGTCTGGGTGCGCGCCTATCTGCCCGAGCCCATGCTGGGCCGCGTGCGCCTGGGGGCCACCGCCTGGATTACTACTGACAGTTATCCCGACAAACGCTACCAGGGTTGGGTGGGCTATGTGTCGCCCACCGCTGAATTCACCCCCAAGACCGTGCAAACGCCCGAGCTGCGTACGCGGCTGGTCTATTCCGTGCGTATCTTCGCCTGCAACCCCGACGGCGAGCTGCGCCTGGGCATGCCGGTGAGCGTAGATATCGAACTGGATCAGGCGGATGCCGGCACCCAGCCGCAACCCTGCGGCTCCTGACCTGGCCATGCGCTACACCGATGCTTCTATCGTAGGGCGGGTTCTACCCGCCGGGACGGTGTACGAGACCCGCGCATGGCGGGTAGAACCCGCTCTACGGCGCCGCATATCAGCGCGGATCTGGCCGAAATCCGCTACGATAAAGGGATACCCGCATGATTCCTGATGCCGCGCTTTCCTTTCGCAACGTCCGCCAGGTCTTCACCAGCGGTGAGCACGCCCTGTGCGCCCTGGACGGTGTCAGCTTCGACATCGCCCCCGGCCGCGTGAGCGGCCTCATCGGCCCCGACGGCGCCGGCAAGACCACCCTCATGCGCCTGGCCTGTGGTCTGCTGCGCCCCGCCCTGGGTGAGATCTGCGTGCTGGGGCTGGACGTCGTGGGCGAGCCGCAGGCGGTGCAGTCGGCGGTGGGTTACATGCCGCAGCGCTTCGGTCTCTACGAAGACCTCAGTGTGCAGGAAAACCTCGACCTCTATGCCGACCTTCAGGGTCTGCCGGAGGATGGTCGCGTCGCCCGTTACGACGAGCTGATGCATATGACCGGCCTCGCCCCCTTCACCGCGCGCCTCGCCGGTCGTCTTTCCGGCGGCATGAAACAGAAGCTGGGCCTGGCCTGCGCCCTGCTGCGTGCACCGCGCCTGCTGTTGCTGGATGAGCCCACCGTAGGCGTGGACCCGGTATCGCGCCGCGAGCTGTGGGCCATCGTCTATGGCCAGGTGCGTGAGCAGGGCATGAGTGTGCTGCTGAGTACCGCCTATCTGGACGAGGCGGAGCGCTGTGACGAGGTGTTGCTGCTGCATCAGGGCAAGCTGTTGGGGCAGGGTCCGCCGGCCGACTTCAGCGCCGAGGTGCGGGGCCGCATATTTCAGGTTGGTGCCGAGGGCATTTCCCACCGCCAGTTGCAGACCCGCCTTAGTCAGGCACCGGGCGTGCTCGATGCCCTGGTGGAGGGCGAGACGGTGCGCCTGGTGATGGACGAAGCGGGCGAACCCAAGGCGGCAAGCCTGCTGCCGGATCTGGACGAGGTGCACATCAAGCCCGCTGCGCCGCGCTTCGAGGATGCCTTCGTCGCCCGCCTCAAGACCCGTCACGACAGCGCCGCGGCCCTCGGCGGGCTGGATCTGCATATCGACTCACACGGCGACGAAGAGGTGATTCAAGTGCATAGGCTGCTGCGCCGCTTCGGTGACTTCATCGCCGTCAACGATGTCAGCTTCAGCGTGCGCAGTGGCGAGATTTTCGGCCTGCTGGGCGCCAACGGTGCCGGCAAGACCACCACCTTCCGCATGCTCTGTGGTCTGCTGCCGGCCAGCGGTGGCGAGCTGTCGGTGGCGGGCCACGACCTGCACACCGCGCGCGCCGAGGCGCGCCGCCACATCGGCTACATGGCGCAGAAGTTCTCCCTCTACGGCGATCTCTCCGTGTCGCAGAATCTACGTTTCTTCGCCAGCGCCTACGGCCTGCGCGGGCGCCGCCAGGACAAGCGGGTGGCGTGGGCCATCGACACCTTTGAGCTGGCCGACTACCGCCAGGCCAATGCCCGCGACTTGCCGTTAGGCTTCAAGCAGCGCCTGTCCTTCGCCGCCGCGCTGATGCATGAACCGGAGATCCTGTTCCTCGACGAGCCCACCTCCGGCGTCGACCCCCTGGCGCGGCGCGAATTCTGGGTGCGCACCAATGCGCTCGCCGAGGCCGGGGTGACGGTGCTGGTCACCACCCACTTCATGGAAGAGGCCAACTACTGCGACCGCCTGGTGATCATGGCCGAGGGCCGGGTGCTGGCCGAGGGCACACCACGGGAAATGAAGGCCCGCGCGCGCAGCGTCGACAATCCCGATCCCACCATGGAAGACGCCTTCATCCGGCTCATCGAGCAGCGCGAGCATAAAGAGAAAGGCAAGGAGGCGGCGGCATGAACGACCGCCTGCGCCGCCTGTGGGGCATGATCCGCAAAGAAAGCCTGCAGATCCTCCGCGACCCGTCGAGCATATCCATCGCCTTCGTCATGCCGGTAGTGCTGTTGCTACTGTTCGGTTACGGCGTGTCGCTGGACGCCAAGCACATCCCGCTGGGCATCGTCATCGAACAACCGGATACCGCCAGCCAATCCCTGGCCGGCGCCTTCGACCGTTCAGAGTTCTTTCGTCCGCAGCGCTTCGGCGCCATTCAGGAGGCGCAACAGGCCCTGGCTGAGCGCCGCATCGACGGCATCCTCTGGCTGCGCAACGACTTCTCCAGCCGCCTGTTGAGCGGCAACGAAGCGCCTATCGGTGTGTTCGTCAACGGCGTGGATTCTAATCAGGCCAACATCACCAAGGGCTACATTCAGGGCACCTGGCTGGCCTGGCTGCAACACTTTGCCGCCGCCCAGGGGCGTGATCTTGATCTGCCGGTGGCCATGGAGCAGCGGGTGTGGTTCAACCCGGCGCTCAACAGCCGCCTGTTCCTGGTGCCGGGCCTGATCGCCATCATTATGACCATGATCGGTTCCCTGCTCACCGCCATGGTGGTGGCGCGCGAGTGGGAGCGAGGCACTATGGAGGCGCTGATGGTTACACCGCTGCATATGGGTGAGATGCTGGCCGGCAAGCTGATCCCCTATTTCGCTTTGGGCATGGGCGGCATGCTGCTCAGCGTGGCCATGGCCCTGGTCCTGTTCGGCGTGCCGCTGCTCAGCCCGTTCTGGCTGCTAATGCTCTGCTCGGCGCTGTTCATGCTGGTGTCACTGGCCATCGGCCTGCTCATCTCCATCGTCACCCGCAACCAGTTTCTCGCCGGACAGGTGGCATTGGTGGTGAGCTTCCTGCCCAGCTTCCTGCTTTCCGGTTTCCTGTTCGACATCCACTCCATGCCCGAGTGGGTGCAGACCATCACCTACCTGGTGCCGGCGCGCTACTTCGTCGCTATTCTGCAGACCCTGTTTCTTGCCGGGCCGGTGTGGCCGGTGGTGTTGGCCAATGCCGGGGCGATGTTGCTGATGCTGGTGATCTTGACGGCGCTGGTGGTTAAGAAATCCTACAAGCGGCTGGATTAAGGGGATGAGCGTGAGATCTTTTTTTTCAACGCAAAGGCGCGAAGACGCAAAGGGCGCAAAGATTAGGAACGAAAAAGTCCAGAGTATGATGGGGAAAGCAGGATTGGCCGCTGTCTCTGCCGGATATTTTCTAATTCATTTTGTGTCTGTCCAGCTGCACGGGATCGCTGCACAGGTGCGACTTCCTGCCGGTGCAGGGTGCACTGCAAAAACCTCTGCGCCCTTTGCGTCTTCGCGCCTTTGCGTTGGATTTTTCAGGCACTCCTGCCACCGAGGTGCGGCATGAATTTCTTTCACATCCTCTCCTTGGCCCGCAAGGAATTCCTCGCCCTGATGCGTGACAAGCGCAGTCGCATCATCATCATCGTGCCGCCCATCATCCAGCTATTCATCTTCGGCTTCGCCGCCACCTATGATCTCAACGATGTGCCGGTGGCGGTCTACAATGAAGACAGCGGTGGCGCCTCACGCGAGCTGCTGGCGCGTATCGAGGGCTCGCCGCATTTCTCCATACTCCATCAGCTCAGCAGTGACGCCGAGATTGCGCCGCTCATCGACAACCGCAAGGTGCTGCTGGTGATCCGCCTCGGTCCGCGCTTCAGCGCCGATCTGCAGCGTGGTGATCCGGCGCCCCTGCAACTGGTCATCGACGGCCGTAATTCCAATACCGCCATGACCGCTCTTAATTACCTGCGCGGCGTGGTGCTGGATTTCAACCGTGAATGGCAGCGTGAACACGGTCTCACCGGCCCACCGGTGAAGCTGGAAATGCGCGCCTGGTATAACGAAAATCTGCAATCCCGCTGGTTCATCGTGCCCGGTATCATCGGTTCGCTGATCCTGGTGGTGACGTTGCTGGTCACTGCCCTGTCGGTGGCGCGCGAGCGCGAGCAGGGCACCTTCGACCAGCTTCTCGTCACGCCGCTGCGGCCGGTGGAGATTCTTATCGGCAAGGCCATCCCCGGCATCGTCATCGGCCTGCTGGAGGCGACGCTGATCATCGTCTTGATGGTCTGGTTTTTCGAGGTGCCCCTGCGCGGCAGCATTCCAGCGCTCTATGTCGGCATCCTACTGTTCCTGGTCTCCACCGTGGGTGTGGGGCTGATGATTTCCTCCATTGCCGTGACCCAGCAGCAGGCCATCCTCGGCGCCTTCCTGTTCATCGTCCCGGCGGTGATCCTGTCCGGCTTCACCACCCCCATCGCCAACATGCCGGAGGTGGTGCAATGGCTTACCTATCTCGACCCGCTGCGCTATTTTCTGGTTATCGTGCGCGGCGTCACTCTGGAGGGCGATGGATTTGCCTTGCTGTTTCATCAATTTTGGCCCATGGCCATCATCGGTGCCGTAACCCTGGCCATGGCCGGGTGGTTGTTCCGGCATCGAATGTATTAGCCTCGTATTGAAAGACCCTTGTTTTCGTGCGTTGAAAAGGCAGGATGCTTTTTCAGCAATCTGTCAGGGTGCTGAAAAGTGGTGTTATTCAACAGCTTGTTTGGGAGAAATGTTTTACCGTTTTTTATAACCCCTGTGACGATTTGTACTTAGGGACTCTGATTCAAACATTGGTAACACCAGGGAGGGATACCATTGGAATCGCAGGTTAACATCAATAAGCTTTCTGCGCCGCGGCCACATCGAGCCTATCCGCGTACACGCCTGTTCGAGCAGCTTGATGCCGCCCGGACAACACCGTTGATCTGGGTCTCGGCCTCGGCCGGGTCGGGCAAGACTTCACTTATTGCCAGCTGGCTCAAGGCCAGGGGGCACAACGCCAACTGGTACCAGGTGGATGAGGGCGATACGGATATTGCCACCTTCTTTTATCACCTCGGTCTGCTGTGCAAGCGGGCCGCCCCGCGCCGAAAGCAGCCAATGCCACTCCTGATCCCTGAGTATCTGACAGGCCTGCAAGCCTTTAGTCGCAATTTCTTCCGTGAGCTATTCAAGCGCATCAAGGCACCCGGGATACTGGTGCTGGACAATTATCAGGATGCAAGGCTATCTCTGCACGAAATTCTGCAGGCTGGCTGCAACGAGATTCCCGAGGGCATCAATGTCATCGTTATCAGCCGCAACAACCCGGCACCGGCCTTCGCTCGTTTTCAGGCCAACGGTGCGTTAACCCTGCTGGATTGGGAGCAACTCAGGCTGACGCAGGAAGAGACCTGTGCCATTGCCAATCGCCATGTTGATCATCCTCTGGGCGATATTGAGGTGCAGGCTCTATACACGCAGAGCGATGGTTGGGTAGCGGGCTTGGTGTTGCTGGCCAAACAAGTGGCGCGGTTCGGCAAGCCTGGCCCGGGTCCGGCAGGCTCCCAGGCCCTGTTTGACTATTTTGCTGCCGAACTCTACGACCGCCTTGATCATGACACTCGCCAGGTACTCACCCGCAGCGCGTTGCTGCCAACTGTGAGTCCCGCCGCGGCGTGTATTCTGTCCGGCAGACTGCAGGCCGAATCCATCCTTAAGGGCCTGTGTCACCACAATACTTTCACCGCGCGCCTGCCTGGGCCAGCGTACAAAGTCCTCCCCCAGTTTCGTATCTTTCTGGAGCACTGTCTTCGCAAGGAATTGTCGGCGGCCGAATTTGCCAGCTTGCAACGGCGGGCTGCCGAACTCCTGGAGGCGGAGGGGAATATCGATGCCGCCGTCGAGCGGCGTATCCGTGCGGACGATGGAGAGGGTGCCGTCACCCTGATCGTGGCGCATGCCCGGCGCTATCTGGCGCAGGGCCGGGCCGGCGCCGTGGTGGCCTGGATCGCGGCCTTGCCGGCGGTGCACGTCGCGCAAAACCCCTGGCTGGGATACTGGCGTGGCCTGGGCGAGCTGGCCAGTGATCCCCGCGCGGCCCGCGTGCAGCTGGAGGATGCTTATGCGCGCCTCAAGGCTCGGGAGGACCGTGCCGGACAAGTGCTTGCCTGGTGCGCGGTGGTGGACAGCTATGTCTACGAATGGCGCTGCCTGGCGCCGCTGGATCACTGGATCGACGAGGCCGCGGAAATCGATGCCGCCATCCTCGATGCCCTGCCCGCGGTGATCGGCGACGACTTCGCCTGCGGCCTTTTCAAGGCCTTGATACTGCGCCAGCCGGAACATCCGCTGATCGGACGCTGGGCGCAACGGGTGCGCGATATCGTGTTATTCGGTGACGACCTTCAGCTGCGATTTCGCATCGGCCCCCTGTATTTACAGTACGCCGGCGTCAATGATCTGAAGGGTGCCGCCATCGCTCTTGAGGCGCTGCGTACCGTTGGCCGCCAGATCGACGGCTGCAACGTCATCGGCCTTTCCCTCGAAGCCATGGCCGCCGGCCTGGCCCAGATTGTCGGTGACCACGAGGCGGCCATGGCGCATGTTGACGAGGGGCTGGCGCAGGCCGAACGCTCCGGCATCCATATCTGGGACCAACCGCTGATGGGGCATGCAGCCATGTCTGCCCTGTCGCGCGGGGAGCGTGGTCTGGCCGAGGAATACCTTGCCCGCATGAAGGACAGCCTGGTGGCCGATCGCTACATGGATCTGTCGACCTACTACTTCGCCGCCGCCTGGCATGCACTGCTGTTTGCAGATGTGCAAACGGCGTTGCGCTACGCCAGACTCAACGGTGAATTCCTCGCCAAGTCCGGGGTGCGGCTCTACGCACCCTTTGCGGGCCTGATGCTGGCCCAGGCCGAGTTTGAAAGCGCCGCCGTGGACAGTGCCAAACAGAAAGTAGAGGACGCCCTGAATCTGGCGGAACGTGACAACAACCAGCTAGGCGTGTATTTGGGCTGGCTGCTGAAGGCCTACATGGCCAGGCAACTGGGCGACAAGGCCGATTGCCTTAAAGCCCTGCGACAAGCACTGAGCCTCGCCGCCGCCGAGGGCATGGCCCTTCACTGCCTGCCGCGCCCGGTCATCAAGGCACTTTACGCCCTGGCTCTGGAGAATGGCATCGAAAGTGATTATGTGCGCGGCGCAATACGCAAGCTGAAACTGGCGCCGCCCGAGCCCCAGCACACCCCGGACGACTGGCCCCTCTTGATCAGGATTTACACGCTGGGGCGCTTTAGCCTGCTGATCGATGGCGTCGTCCTCGACGAAACGCAGAAGAAAAAGCAGGCCAAGCCCCTGACCCTGTTGAAGACACTGATTGCCATGGGCGCGCGTGACGTGCGTGAAGAACAACTGCAGGAGGCCCTGTGGCCTGACGCCGAAGGCGATGCCGCGCATCGGGCGCTCATCACCAACCTGCAGCGGCTGCGCAAGCTGCTGGGCGATGCGGCCGCCATCGACTATGGTAATGGCTGCCTGTCATTGTCACGACGGCACTGCTGGGTGGATGCCTGGGCCTTCGAGCGCGGCATCACGGACGAGCGAATGCAGGTTGAGGCCATCACCCATTACCGCGGTGGTTTTCTGTCCGGCGAGGATGCCGCCTGGGCACTGGCGCCGCGGGAACGCCTGCGGCGCAAATTCAATCGCGCCGTGCTCGCGCGGGGCGAGCGCCTTGAGACCAGTGACGCCTGCTAGGAAGCCATTATTCACTATCAACAGGCCCTGGATGCCGATCCCGGTTGCGAGGCCTGTTACCAGGGCCAGATGCGTGCCTACGCCATGCGGGGCCAGCATCAGCAGGCCCTCAAGGCCTTCGAGGATTGTCGGCGGGTATTGCAGGCCCTGCATGCTATTTCCCCTTCCCCTCAGACGCAATCATTGCGCCAGAAGATCTGCGATGCAGCGGCGGAAAATCTGTCCGTCGCCTAGTACTCTTTCAAGGTAATAAAGTACTAGGAGTCTGTCGGGTTTGGGTAATTGTAGCGAGCAGAGCCTGTCCCGCGAAACGCTTTGGCCGCTCTCCCATCAGCGCAGTAGATGATTCCCAAATCCGGTCGGCCTTTGGTCACCGTTATTGTTGTCATCCCGTTACCGCTATACCAACCATCGGCAAGCGCCGATGGCTGCCCAGTGAAACGGTAATATCCCCACTAATTTCCTGTGTTACTCCGGTGTTACTGGTCGTCGCTAATGTGAACCCAGGCATGCGACAGGACCACGCGTAAAACACAGACGACACAGGAGTACCGTCATGGGAAACGCAATCCCCAGCCTGCAGGCGGGTTTGGATCCCCGATAAATCAATGGACAAGGAGAGTACTGATGGAGCATGAAAAAGAAGACATTCAACGGGCAAAAATTCAGGAAGTCAAAGAGAGCAAGGAGGAAAGCATTTTTGGGCTGCCCAATGTCGTCGGCCTGGGCATTGGCTACAAGGAAACAAAAGGGAAAACGACAGACCAGGCCTGCATCAGTGTCTATGTAAGAAAAAAGGTGGCCGCCAAGTCGCTGCACGCCAGCGAGCAGATTCCGAAGTCACTGGATGACGTTAAGACCGATGTGATCGAAGTTGGCGACATTGAGGCACAGGCCTTTACCAGCCGCCTGCGCCCGGCAAAGCCCGGCTACAGCATGGGGCATTTCAGGATAACGGCCGGGACCTTTGGCTGCCTGGTCAGGGATGTCTGCTCTCCCTGCCGTACCTATATCCTCAGCAACAACCACGTGCTCGCCAACTCGAACGCCGCTGTTACCGGCGATCGTATTTTGCAACAGGGACGGATCGATGGTGGCAGTGTGAGCAAGGATACCATCGCCCGCCTGGCTCGCTTTGTGCGGATTCGCTTCAACGATCCCGCCGCACACAACCTGGTGGATGCCGCGATTGCTCAACCCATCGATCTGCGCGATGTCACCGCCTCGATTGTCGGTCTGGGCATTCCCAAGGGCACGGCCGAGGCCACCCTTGGCATGGCCGTGATCAAGAGCGGCCGCACCACGGAGACCACCACCGGCAAGGTCATTGGTGTCGATGCGACCATTGCCGTTAATTTTGGTGCCTCGGGCGTGGCGTATTTCCGCAATCAGATCCTGACCACGGGCATGTCCCAGGGGGGAGACTCGGGCTCCCTGCTGCTGGAACGTGGCACGAGAGCGGCAACAGGACTGTTGTTCGCCGGTTCGAGCCAGGTAACGGTCCACAACAACATCAACAATGTGTTGATGGCGCTTAGCGTTGAGATTGTCACCGCGTAAGGCGAATGAAGAGCACGTTTGTTAACCAAGGAGAGTTGAAAATGAAAGTGTCAAATGAATTGACCCGCATGCATGAAGAAATCACGCGTTACATCACTGAAGAGAACAACCAAGAGATGGCCATGTCCATCGCGGAAAAAAGCGCGGCGGCCCGGGCGGCGGCAGAGATGCCCAACGGCAGGGCGGCGCTGGAGGCCATGGGCGTCAACATCGCCAAGCTCGATGCGCTGGATCAGGATGAGAATGAGATCATCAATGGTGAGCTGGAGACCGCCATCGCAAAAATGGATGAGCTTTCCCAGGTTCCCGTCGACCTCGATAGTGGCCTTGATATCTCATCGGCCCTGCTGCCGGCGGATGCCTTTAGGCTGACGCCGAGCTGGTCGGCGGTGTTCTCGGATGACGATCAACAGGATGGCTTGATCAGCACGCTCTCCACGGCCTCGGCAAATTATCTGGGCTGCAGGAATATCTGGAACTCCGCCACGGGTGCCGGCTGGGGCTGCATTGGTGGTGTCGGCAGTATTACCAGCCACGCGGAGTTCGGTTTCTGGTTCAGGCCGTCGGTCACCAAGTTTTACAGTGTCCACCCGCTCTTCCGCTTCCGCGGCTACTATATCCTGCGGGCCAACGACGAATGGCATAACTGCAAACACGCAAGAACGCTGATCACGATGGAAACGAACTGCTATCAGTACAACTGGAAGGGCTGGAACAGTGTCACCGCCCTCAATGAGCAGGGTGGTAACATCAATCGCAACAGGCGCCTCGACCGCGACATGCACACTAGCAATAGCTACCTGCTGGCCGGCGGTGACTGGGCCTTTATCCGTGCCCGGGTCAAGTTGTATGCGCGTGCCCAGGGTGGTGGCTCCCATGTCAGGAATGACTTCTCCACGGGTTCGGCTAATCGGCTCTGCGTGCCGCATATTGACGTGTTTTAGTTCTCACTGTAATCCCCTTCTTCACCGTGGCCTCGGTGGAGGAGGGGGCTTTTTGAATGCGTGGTTCAGGCTTATGATGGGTTGTCTCAAGGTGGCTTCAGAGAATCTTGGTCATAGAGAATCTATGGGGAAAGGTGTTGATGAGAGAGCTACAGAAAATTGAGCAGATGCGCGCCAGATTCGATGACACGATCATGGCGATAGACGGCGTGGAATCCATCGCCATCGGTTTGAATGAAAAGGGCGAGCCCTGCCTCATGCTTGGCACTTCGGTCCCCGTAGAACAGATACGGGCCAGGTTGCCAAAAGAAATCTTCGAAATACCCGTTGAAATTTCCTATATCGGAAGGATCAGCGCTCAGTGACGAGTGATCCCTGCTGAAAGCAGCCCTGACCTGAGTCCGGGGGGCGATTGCCAGCCGGCGGTGTTATTTGTTTGTCTTTATAATCGTGCCAAGCGTCAAGTGTTTTACCTGATACTTGCCTTCATATTCCTGAAGCTTGCGCAGCGAGTTGCGTGCTATCAAGAACCCCATGGCTGGGTCCTGCTGAATAAATATAATGTCGCCTGGCGCGGCGGTGAAGTCTATTTCCGCCCAGTTCTCCGCCTTTGAGAGAATCTTGTGGCTGCCCGGTTCGAGATTGAAATAGATGTACTGAGCACCTCTCGTATAGCCCATTTCAGATGCCGGTTTTTTCTGCAGGCATTCACAAACGCTTGTTTTGGAAAAACGTCCAAACTTCCGTCGTCATTTCTATGTCGTGGTTTTGTTTGTTGAAATAAAGTTCATACAGCGCCGAGTATCGCTCCCGGATGCTGGGTGCTGAATGCCCGCCGCCGGTTACCTTGTGCAAAACAACCTCGGTTTTCTCAATGCCGTTTGAATAGGTGTATCGCGTGATTGTCCCGCCGTCGTCGGGGTCCAGGTCGGGGAAGGTATATGCGCCGGGTGCCGAGTCGGTTTGGTTGAATGTGGTCCATAGGCGCACGGACTCTTCTGTTGAATAAACCGTGCCGTGCTCCGGGCTGGGCGGGTTGGACAGCATGCCGCCGTTATAGGGCAGATGATTGTCATCGGTACCGTTCATGAATAAAACGGAAATAGGGTGAACCAGCGGGTTGCAGTCCGATCGATCCGGCATGGCCGCCGCAGTGGCCGCAACGGCGGCAATTCTGTCGGACAGCTCCACTGCCAGCCGCAATGCCATCAGCCCGCCATTGGATGTGCCCGAGGCATAGACTCTGGCAGGGTCGATATTGTGAGAGGCGGAAATCTTGTCGATCAATGTCGAGATGAAATGTACGTCATCGGCATTGGAATATACGCTCGCGTTGCCGCGGCAGTCGTGCCAGGTGGGTTTTCCGTATGCGCCATTCAGGCCCTCGGGATAGACGATAATCAGTTTTTCCCTGTCGGCGATGTCCATCCATAGTTTGTACGGTGTTTTGTGGCCGCTTTCGCCGGTCATGTCCTCAATGTATACGCCACCACCGTGCAGTTCGAAGATCAGGGGGTGGGCGACGCCTCCCAGGTCTTTCGGGATGTAAATGGCGTATCTTCGGCTTGCGCCATCCACAACAATGTTTTCGGTGAAGAGTCCGGCCTTGTCGGTTTCTTCGTTGTTTGATGCTCGATGGCATCCTGCCGAAGCCGCCATGATGAAACAGAGCATGGCGATTCGCCAGCAGGATTTTCCGTTCTTGTGTGACATGAATGTGCCTTTCATTTTTGGCTGGCATTACGTTGATATAGCTACTATCAATGGTGGCTGTATCAGCGAAATGCCTTTTGCTCGCGTGCCCAAGCTTCCAGCCGTCGGCGCATGCGTCGTGAATGGCTGCCTTGCCAGTAGATACGTCCACAGCCGGGGCAGTGGTGCAGGGTAGTGCGGTCGATGTCGTCAGGGATAGGGATATCGTCGGGGGCGCTGATATTCAACGGGGTGTTACAAACCAGGCAGCGGCTGAGGGGGCGGTATAGCCAGTCAATAGAGAGGCGTTGGCTGAGTTCGTGGACTTGTTCATCGAGTTCGTTGCCGCACAGCAGGATGACGGTGCCGTCGGCATCACGGTATTCCTGCAGCTTGTGGTCCCGGGTGAGCAGGCGGCGGTTTTCACGGCGGGCACGCTGGAACAACTCGCGGTCGCTTTCGCCGTTGTTGGCCAGTCCGGTGTCGTAGCCGGCGGCGCGTAGCCAGCGGCCGAGGCGTATGAGCATTTCGTCGCAGAGGAGTTTCAGCGGCCCATTCACAATACGTCACAACAGCGGCGAGAGCAGGCGTGAGACCTTGACTGCGAAGTGAAACCACAAGGGCCGCTGGCTGAATTCTTCCAGACTGAGTTCGCGGGCGTTGTCGAAGTCGCGTTGCAGCATGGTGCTGACATCGTCGATCATGGCGCGGCTGGCGAATAGCATCGTTATCTCGAAATTGAGACGGAAGGAGCGGTTGTCCAGGTTGGCGGTGCCGATGCCGGCCAGACTGTCGTCTACCAGCACGGCCTTTTGATGCAGGAAGCCCTGGGTGTAACGGAACACGCGAATCCCGAAGGGGATGGTTTCATCCAGGTAAGAAAATCCGGCCAGTTGCACCAGCCGGTGGTCGGCCTTTTGTGGAATCAGAATACGCACGTCGACGCCGCGCAGCACGGCCAGTTGCAGGGCGCTGATGACGGTTTCGTCGGGTACGAAATAGGGGCTGACGATCCAAATACGCGCGGTGGCGGCGTGAATCAACTGGGTAAACAGCAGGCCGCAGGTGTCGAGTTCGTCGGCCGGGCCGCTGGGCACGGCGAGGATCTGCTGATCTTCCTCGGCGTTCAATGCCGGGTGCCAATTGACCTTGGGCATGGATTGCATCATCCAGAACCAGTCTTCGAGAAAGGTCAGCTGCACGCACAGGGCGGCCGGGCCGCGGATCTCCACATGGGTGTCGCGCCAAGGGCTGAAGTGCGGGTCACGGCCGAGGTATTCATCGCCAATGTTGAGGCCGCCGACGAAGGCGGTCTTGCCGTCGATGACGACGATCTTGCGGTGGTTGCGAAAATTCAGCTGCAGGCGGGTGGTGCGTTTGTGGGTGATCTTGCCGAAGCCAGTGGTCTGGATGCCGGCATCTTCCAGTTCCTGCAGCCAGGCGTCGGGCAGGCTATAGCTGCCAACGATGTCGATCATGAAGCTGACGCGCACGCCTTCGCGGGCCTTTTTGATCAGTGCATTTTTTATCTGATTACCGATGGCGTCGTCCTTGACGATGTAAAACTGCATCAAAATATATTCCTGTGCGGTGTCGATGCCATGCAAGATGGCGTCGAAGGTGGCCTCGCCGTCGATCAGCAGGCGCGCGGCGTTGTAGCGCATGAAGGGGAAGCGCGCCAGACGTTCGAACACGGCCAGCTCATGGGTGTCTTTTTCCAGTGAGGCCTTGACCTTGGGCGTCAGCTCGCGGCCCAGTTGCTCCACCAGCTGGTGGATTTCGGCATCGCCGGCGCGGCGTGATTGCAGATAGGCGGTGAATTTGCGGCTACTGAAGAACAGGTACAGGGGCAGGGCGATGAAGGGGAACATGCACAGTGACAGCGACCAGGCGATGGCGCTTTGCGGGCTGCGGGCGCGGTAGATGGCATCGATGGCAGCGAGGATGCCGAGCAGGTAGAGCAGGCCGACGGTCAGGCTGATGACGGTAAACAGGGATGGGTGCATGGTCTCCGGTCTGTGATTGGCGTGTGTGCAGGGGCAGTGTATCGCATGGGGGGCGGTTTGGGCGGCCGTAGCGTGCGCCGTGCGCACGAAGGAACTGGTGACACTGCCTTGTGCGCATGGCGCACTCTACATGGTTGTGTTTGCCAGCATGGTTGACCCCGCGCCGGCAAGGCCGGATCATTCCAGGGTTTCCCTCTTGAGCCCGACCCCCATGCAACGCGCCCAGCACATCCTCGAGTCCGTCTTCGGTTACGACGCCTTCCGCCACTCGCAGGCCGATGTCATCGCCGCGCTGCTGGAGGGCGGCGACGTGCTGACCCTGATGCCCACCGGCGGCGGCAAGTCCCTGTGTTATCAGATTCCGGCCCTGGTGCGCGAGGGCTGCGGTGTCGTGGTGTCGCCGCTCATCGCCCTGATGCAGGACCAGGTGGACGCCCTGCGCCAGCTGGGCATTCGCGCCGCCTATCTCAATTCCACCCTCGACGCCGCCACCGCGCGCGCCACCGAGCAGGCCCTGCTGGCGGGCGAGCTGGACATGCTCTACGTGGCCCCCGAGCGCCTGCTCACGGATCGCACCCTGCAACTGCTCGACCGCAGCGCGGTGTCGCTGTTCGCCATCGACGAGGCCCATTGTGTGTCGCAGTGGGGGCATGACTTCCGTCCCGAATACCAACGCCTGTCGGTGTTACACGAGCGCTTTCCCGCCGTGCCGCGTATCGCGCTGACCGCTACCGCCGACGCGCGCACCCGTGAGGAGATTATTCAGCAGTTGCAACTGCAACAGGCGGCGGTGTTCGTCAACAGCTTCGACCGCCCCAACATCCACTACGCCATCAGCGAAGGTGCCAACCCTCGTGAGCAGCTGTGGCGCTTCCTCGAACGTGAGCACCCGCAGGATGCCGGCATCATCTATTGTCTGTCGCGTAAAAAGGTGGAGGCCACCGCCGAATGGCTGACCGCCAAGGGCCGCACCGCGTTGCCCTACCACGCCGGTCTGCCCGCCGATCAGCGTCAAATGCACCAACAGCGATTCCTGCGCGAAGAAGGCGTGATCGTGGTCGCCACCATCGCCTTCGGCATGGGCATCGACAAGCCGGACGTGCGCTTTGTCGCCCACCTCAACCTGCCCAAGAGCATCGAGGCCTACTACCAGGAAACGGGCCGCGCCGGGCGTGATGGCCTGCCCGCCAACGCCTGGATGGCCTACGGCCTGCAAGACATCATCACCCTGCGGCAGATGGTGCTGGGCGGCGAGGGCGCCGAGCAGTACAAGCGTATTGCCAGCAACAAGTTGGAGGCCATGCTCGGCCTGTGCGAACTCATCGCCTGCCGCCGCCAGGCCCTGCTGGGTTATTTCGGTGAACCGTTGGCCGAGCCCTGCGGCAATTGTGACAACTGCCGCACCCCGCCCGAAACCTGGGACGGCACCGAGACGGCGCAGAAGGCCCTGTCCTGCGTCTACCGCAGCGGCCAGCGTTTTGGCGTCGCCTATCTGGTGGACGTGTTGCTGGGCAAGGCCGACGAGCGCATCCAGCGCAACGGCCACGACCGCATCAGCACCTTCGGCATCGGCGAGGGGTTGAGTGGTCCCGAGTGGCGCGGCGTGTTCCGCCAGCTGCTGGCGCAGGGCTATCTGCAGACCGACCTCGACGGCTACGGCACCCTGCGTCTCACCGAAAAATGCCGCCCGGTACTGCGCGGCGAGACCCGCGTGCAGCTACGCCGCCAACGCAAGCCCGAAAAGGTGAAAAGGTCGCGCGTCGCGCCAGCGGTGGATCTCGACCCATTGGACCAGCCGCTGTACGAGGCCCTGCGCGAACGTCGCACGGCCCTGGCCCAGGAGCAGGGCGTGCCGCCCTACGTCATCTTCCACGACAGCACCCTGCGCGAAATGGCCACCCTGCGGCCGCAGAGCCTGCGCGAGCTGCACGCTGTCAGCGGCGTTGGTGAACAGAAGCTGGAGCGCTACGGGGAAATATTTCTGGCCGTGATTCAGGACGGCGTCCTCGCCATGGAATAAGGCCATGGACGCGAAAATGCAGGGCGGTCAGAGGTTCCGGTACAGGGCGATAAAACCCGCACCGATCAGCAGACACAACGGCGCATAAAAACGGCGGTCAAGGCGGGTAAATGGCTCTGTGCGCGAGCTCAACGGACCAAGGGTGAGATAACTGGAAAAACCACGCAGACCAAAGATGATGGCAAGGACAAGCAAACTCGCAGACTGCATCCACCCCGGCAAGGGTAGGGCGACAAGCTGCGCCCCCCAAAGGGCGAAAACCCCCGCGCTGGCAATACCGGCGGCGACCGCGAGGGTCAACCCCGTGCCGGGCATTTTCGACATACCCGGCGCGCCAATCACCGTATTGATCAACGTTTGTTCATCCTTGGCGGGCCAGAGAACCCCAAAGGCCCAGGCGACGTGTAGCAGTGCCGCCGCAAAGAGGCTGCTGAATATCAGCAGTGCGACCATCGTCATGATCATTTTCCGACCAGCTTGGTCTCGCGTGGCCGCAAGCCCGTAAGGGCCAGGGCCGGCATCAACAGGAATACACCCCACTGCGGCATGGGCAGGAGTGTGCCCAGGTGCGTGATGCCATAAAATACAAATAGTGCCGCAAAGGCCAGATACTGGCCGGAGACAAGCAATACCAGCATTTTCTCACCGCCTTTTGACTTGGCAGCGAGAAAAAGCGCCACGGAATTGATAACAAGAACCACTGTGACAGCATGCCAAATGACGGAAAGAACGGCTTTCAACTCAAGCGGAAGATCGCTTTCCAGAACAGGGGCATGAATCTCCGGGCCGCCACCGAAGACATGAGCAAACAGGGTCAGGACAGAGAGCATTCCTGCAGACAAAATCAACTTGTTCATAACGGTTGCCTTTTCATCGGGGGCGAAAGTATCCATACTTGACCGTATGTTAAGGTGATTGTTTGGGCGGGTCAATACGGTAGCGTATGGTGCGGTGTGCGGAGAAGAGATGGCCGGAAAAAAAACAACAAAAATGCCACTAACGCCGGATGACTGGATCAAGGCGGGCTTCCGCGCCCTTTCCGCGCGCGGGCCACAGGCCATAAAAGTGGAAGCGATCGCCAAGACCCTAAAGGTGAGTAAGGGCTCCTTCTACTGGCACTTCAAGGATGTCGCCGCCCTGAAAGCCGCTATGCTGCATCATTGGCTGCAAGTCGCCACCCACGACATCATCGCTGACGTCAGCGATGATGGGCTCGGCCCAAAAGAACAGCTGAGGCGGCTGATCGATATTGCAACGGGCGAAAGAAGCGAACCCTATGGCGGCGCGCTCGCGGAGTCGGCCATTCGTGACTGGGCGCGATACGATGAAAATGCGGCGGCGACGCTGAAAACCGTCGACACTGCACGACGGCACTTTCTCAAGATGCTGTTTGAAAAAAGCGGGATTCCCCCAGCGCAATGCGTCTCTTACGCAAACATCCTGTACGCCGCGCTCATCGGGCTTGAGCAACTTTCGCCAGCGGGAGTGCTTGAGCGGAAAAACGACCTGTCCGCTCTACTGACGTTGTTGCTGCGTAACGTCGAAAGATGACAGGCGAGGCGGGGTTGGCGCGCAGGCAAAAAAATGCCCTGCCAGGGCTCAAAGGAGGAGGGAGGAGCGAGGTAGGCAGGGCAAGATGTGTTCTACCAGAGGGGGGGGGGTAGGTAGAACCTACAAAGAATTTTAGACATTTAGAATATTAATGTCAACTAATATTCTGGAGGGTGATTTCCAGGCCGCCGCATATATGGCGCACAGCTAATCCGTCCCGGCCGCCGGGCCGGCAAGGACACGGGAGGGCACATGCCGCTGATCTGGAGCCTGGGCTTGCTGGTGTTGGCCAACGGCGCCCCCGTCATCGCCCACCGCCTGCTGGGCGAGCGCTGGGCTGCGCCCATCGACGCCGGCCTGCGCCTCGCCGACGGTCAAGCCCTGCTCGGCCACGCCAAGACCTGGCGCGGCCTGATCACCGCCGTGCTCGTCTGCGCCCCCCTCGGCGCCCTGCAGGGCATGGGCTGGACCAGTGGCGCCCTGTTCGGCCTGCTCTCCATGCTCGGCGACCTGCTTGCCAGCTTCATCAAACGCCGCCTCGGCATCTCGCCCAGCGGCCGCGCCCGCCTGCTCGACCAACTCCCCGAGGCCCTGCTGCCGCTCGCCGTACTGCGCGAACCGCTGGGTCTCGACTGGCTGGACGTGCTCATCGTCGCCGCCGGCTTTACCTTCCTCGAATGGCTGGTATCGCCGTGGTTGTACCGGCTGGGGATCAGACGGCGGCCGTATTGAAGCTAGCCGGAGTCTGGTTGTCAGAATTTTACTGAGGGGCAGAGGTTGGTACTTGCCGCTATGCTTGTGCGAGGAGAATAACCTGACTAGGATAAAGGGAAGTGAAGGCGGCGTCTTTGTATATTGACTTATACGGACGTCCGTTCAATACAACTGTTATACGGCACGAAAATAAGAAGTAAATTTAAATGTCCAAAATAATTAAATTCGAAACTGAAAGATTGAAGTTAAGGCAGTGGAATGATAATGATTATTCCGCTTTTGCTGACTTGAATTCAGATCCGAAAGTGATGGAATATTTTCCAAGTCTCATGAGTAAAAATGAAAGCGATGAAATGGCTAGAAAAATTAGGTCGCTCATTTCAACGAAGGGATGGGGATTTTGGGCTGTAGAAGAAAGGAGAAGCAGCAAGTTTATTGGCTTCGTTGGATTGCACGAACCACTGCCGGAATTACCGTTCTCTCCATGTGTTGAAATTGGGTGGCGATTATCAAAGGACAATTGGGGTAAAGGCTACGCTACAGAGGCAGCAAAAGAGGTCATAAAGTATGCCTTTGAGTCATTGGAGTTGCCAGAGGTTTATTCATTCACACCAGTAGAAAACTCCAGATCAAGGGCAGTAATGGAGCGTCTCAACATGGTTAATACCAACCAAAACTTTGAACATCCGAAGGTACCAGTAGGCCATTCTCTCCGGGAACATGTCCTTTACAAGCTAACGAAGACGGGATGGCAAAATGGCGCCGTATGGTCTTAAGGGGTGGTCTTTTAAGGGGGCAGAGTCGAAAAGAATAAAGAGCGGAATAAAAGGAATAAAGAGGGTCAGTTCTCGCACTGTAACATCCGGCGATAATGCTTATGAATTGAAAATGCTACAAAGTGAGAACTGACCCTGTTCACTCTTGATATTGGATATTGGGTGTGGGACGGGGAGGCACTCAATCGAATTGGCGAAAAGGGGCTATGCCGTTACAGGGATTGATTTATCTGAGTCCCTGCTAAGTCGAGCCAATGAAAAGGCAAAAGAACAAAACCTGGAAATAGATTTCAAAATAGAGGATGCAAGAGAGCTTTGTTTCGAGTCCAAGTTTGATTTGGTAATTATGTTGTGTGAAGGGGCATTTCCACTTTCCGCTGGGTGTAGCTACAGCATGATGTAACTATTTCTTTAACAAAATCTGATAGTTTGCTAGACTTTCTTGAAATCATAGCAAGAAGGTACTCTAAGTGGCTGCAGTGATTAAGAAAAACGACGGTAACACCCTTGTTCTGGAGGTGGTCATCCCGCTAGGAACAGCGATG
>JAJRWE010000225.1 GCA_024276955.1 Gammaproteobacteria bacterium | reverse complement strand
CGATTCATACTGCTGTCTGCCCTCAGCATTACGCCAACGAGCGATCCACGTCCCAGCATCCTGGGATCGCCTGAAACCAACATAACCACCCGCCTGGAGTTTGTGCCAATAGGGCTCTCTCCGCACCGGCAATTTGTCCCGTTTGGTCTTGCTGTCAATTCTTGCACTTGCCATTTGCAACCTCCGTACGGAAATAATACGGAAAAGCGCCGGTGACAGCAAGTAAACACGCATGGCCTTACATACTTATAATTCAATAGGTTAGAAGTTCACCAAAGTACACCAAAGTACAAATTATGGGCAATATCCGGCCTCTCACGCCGGTAACAGGGGTTCGAATCCCCTAGGGAGCGCCATTATTCATCCCTCTCTTTAATATCGTTTATCCTACTTTGTCCTGTGCACAGCTAATGGCTCTTGCACCACCCCTGCAGTTCTGGTAACAAAAGACTCAGTAATTCAGGAAGGATACTCAATGATCAATTTTGACGAAAAACGCGACTTCATCCGCATGGCCGCAGATCATCCGCTGCACTTTCACGTCGTAGAATCCGAGGAAACAGGCCGTGGGATTTGCGTCAATCTCAGCGCCACCGGAGTGCTGTTTCACACCGACCAGCCCATCGCCACTGGCACACAGGTGAGCATTAACATCACGCCAGAGTATTCCGTGGTATCACCCTTCGATGCCGATATCGAGGTACTGCGCTGCATACCCAACGGCGTCGAGGGCGAGTACGAGATCGCCGGCAAGATTCTTTCTATCCTTTAGTCCTGAGTCCTGAGTCCTAACCGATCAAGGCTCAAAGCGAATCACATCACCCGGCACCAGACGGGCGATATCTTCGGCCAGCTCTCCCACCGAGAACAGACGCTGCACCTGGGTCACAATAAGGTTCGTGGACGGGTTTTCCGCATAGCCCAGCGCGCGCTGACCCGGGTAATCCTTTACCGGCACTTCGCTGAGCTTGTAGGTATTCAGCACATCACCCACACGGATGTTGGCCAGCCCGCCGGCATCGAAATAGACCCTGCTACCCTCGGCGCGGATCACGCGTGCGGTAAAGGGCTGCGAACTGACATCGCTGACGATCAGCTCCACCATCCTGTCCAGCATTTGGTCCACCTTCCGACCGAAAGGCGAGGCGAAGAATTTTTCACTCATCATCACGGTATCCACGGGAGACCATCCAGCCAGAACACGCTCTTCCACCGTTTCGCTGACCCGATGCCGCGCCACCGAGGCACCGGAAATACCGTCATGAATAAACAAGTCCAGTTCCAGGTGGCGCATTTTGGTGCCCAGAAAATGATTGCTCACGCTCATATCGCGGATCACCCCCGTAACCACAAACTGCACACCCAGGGATTCGGCAAACTCTGAGGCCACCTGATGCGGCTCACGCGCCGGCGGCAGGGCACCGAGAATACGCCGCTGGGAGATGACACCCTCTTCGGTCAGCGGCAGCAGGTACTGGCTGGCGTTCACCGTCAGCACCCGGCCATCGCTGATCAGGCGTCGTTCCAGTTCACGGGCCAGTTCCGTTTCGATCTTCGGCAGATCATGAATCTGGGTCCGGTCGAGAACATGGAACTGGCTCACGGCGACCTTGCGGCGGTAACGATTTGCCGCTTCGGCATTGCCATTTGCGTACGGGCCGGCCTGTCCGCCATTGCCATTGCCGCCCTGCTTCGCCTTCAGCAGCGCCTGCATCAACTCATCGCCCGGCACCTCGGCGCGGATCTTCACGTAATAGTGATCCTCGTCCGTCCATTCACGCAGGATCACCACGTGGGTCACGCGGCCCTGGGCGGAAAAACGCATGTTGTCCGCCACCACGCCGGTTCGGGTGGTCACCGTGGTGGTGGATATCTGCGCATTGGCCTGCATCAGTGCCTGGCGAATGGCGTCCTGCAAGGCCATGCGTTTAGCCAGCGCCACCGAGCTTTCGATGCGTGCGGCACCCTCGGCCTCCACCGTCTGCGCCTGCGCCAGCCCGCCCGACAGCGGTACGGCCAGCAATAGCAGCAGAATTTTTAACAGCTTGGACACAGCACTCCCTCCGTTGCCACCCGGGTGGCACTCACGTCACTCCCAGCGGCAAACATCCCGAAATTCTTGAACCCGCGCAGCAACACAGGCCTGCACACCCCCTAAGGAACGTGCACATTTCTAAAGAATGCAGATCCCGTGCCTACATTTCCTGCATCATGACGCACAGATGCAGAACAGCCGCCCGTCGATGCAAAATAGCCCTTGGCCTGGCATTGCTGCTGTTATGTGCCCCACCCCTGCTGGCCAACACCCAGCATTTCCAGACACCGCTCAACGCGGTGAAATGGGAGCCCTCAGCGAGACAAAAGCCCTCAGCTGGGCAAGAGCCTTCAGCGGGACAACGGCCCCCAACGGAAAACCTGCACTGCAGCCTCAGCCATGAGATCCCCCTCTACGGACGCGCCACGTTCGCACAATCAGCAGGTCGTGAGCTGGGTTTCCACATGACAACAACATGGAAGACCGGGGACAACGCCAAGCGGGCCCGGCTGCGCGCAATGCCGCCGGAATGGCGCCCGCGGGCGACGGGTCAAAACCTGGGAGAGGTCCGTATACAGCCAGGCAATACGCCCTTCCGGTTGGATGAACCCCTGACACAGCGGCTGCTGATGGCATTGCAAAACGGCATGGAGGTTTCCTTCACGTACCCTTCTGGGTTTGAGGGGCAAGATCGCATCAGGGTCTCTCTGCCGGGGGTCAATTTTCGCCCGGCGATGGAGGCGTTCACCACCTGTCTGGCCCGACTGCCGGAGTACGACTTTACCGACTACCGCGACACCGTGGTGCACTTTGCCCCCGACAACGACAAGCTGAGCCTCAAGGCCCGCCAGCAACTGGATGCCATTGCCAGATATCTGGGCACT
Organism: Gammaproteobacteria bacterium; assembly: GCA_024276955.1. GTDB lineage: Bacteria > Pseudomonadota > Gammaproteobacteria > SZUA-152 > SZUA-152 > DRQN01. Next base: position 20,317 of record JAJRWE010000225.1, on the reverse strand, counting down.
GACCCGACCGTGAAAAAAATCATCATCGAGGGCCACACGGATGACATCGGCCAGTACCGCGACAATGACAAGCTGGGGCAGCGCCGCAGCACGGTAATTCGCGACTACCTGCTGGCTGCGGGCGTACCGGCCAACAAATTCGAACTGCGCTCTTTGGGTGAACGCAGCCCCATCTACACCAACACCACGGATGAAGGCCGTGCCCGTAACCGACGGGCCCATGTTACGCTGGTGCGCAGCAGTGACGAGGCAATGCACGTCCACAATCACAGTCACTGACGCGACGGATCGAACGGACACGAAAAAGGCCGGGATCAACCGGCCTTTTATATTTCGTGAGAAACGCGGGAACACAATAATTTTTACACTTCGCCGTTAGCCTCACTCATTTCATCTCTTGGAGGAATGATGTACACAGGCACTTCGAAAGCAGGAGAAAACCCCATTCTTGCACAAGTAGACTGCACATACTCGCGCCAATAAGGCCATACATGATAACCTACATTATCAGTAGAGAATGCCTTAAGCTCTTCTTCTTTTAACTGATTCTTAGATAAATATTTAGCTTCAAAGACACCAACGATTTCTAATATCGGTTTGTATTCATCATTGACACTCTCTTCTTTCTCATTCAAAAAGATTAGACGAATACCAACGGAGTAAGTAAAACGGTAATCCCAAACATTCTCTCCGCCCTCAGGATCTGTCAATGAAATTTCTTTTATCCTAGCAACCGACCTGAAACTCTGTGCAGCTGTTTCAGCTCTATCTAAAGTTGAGGGGTCTATATCATCCCTGACAAATATTTTGCTCTCTTTCAGATTTACCGATTGAATACAAAGATTGTTTTGAGCTATGTTCAAACAACTATTCATAATTAAGCTGCCTGATTCTCCCAGCCCTTAGAATCACGGTAGTCAAATACATTCTCAGACTTACGGATCAATTCGCCTGTCTTCAGATCAACTTCTTCCATTGTCCAAAGAATTTTACCAGTAGCTTCCAGACTATCTAGCACAGACTCAACTGGAATAGTAACTTTTGGCTTTACATCCAAGGCAAAACAAATATCAGAGAGAGTTCCTAGAGTCATATTACGAGCACCACTCAAAATCTGCGTGACATAAGAACGGGATTTTCCTAAGCGACGAGCAAGCTCTTTCTTACTAACGTTCAGATCTTCGAGCACCACCAAAATATCTTCTGTCACATTATAAACAAGCACTTCACGTGCGTATGTTCTTTCTTCTGCTCTACTAAAATCTTTATTTTCAGCAAAAAACATATCCTTAGCACTCATCTCCATTCTCCTCAATTCTTCGCCAGTTGGCCCCAACTCTGTTCGTATCACTCTCTCTAAGATCATCATAATTTTTATAGACATAATGACTAATAAAATACGTATTCTTATGTCTAGCTGATAACCAACAATAACCTCTTATCGGTATTCGTTTCAGAGCATTAAATTTCTTGGCTTTCTGCTGACCTTTCCTTTTAGGTAAATTACCTTCTTGTGGAAAATTTTCTCTAGACATTCTCTGTCCATCAGCAAGCCTTTCGATCTGCAGAATGATCCCGCGTGTAAACGACTTACGCTTCTCTCCAGCATTTACACTATTTAGAGCCGCAATATAGCTTTCTAGCGCCCCGTCACGATGTATGACCGTAAATTTAAACCCTTTGTAGCGATCCTTCGGCTTATCGTTTTTCACATCGGAACCAAACTATAGTTAATATATATGTTAACCGCAATGATTTTTCGAACCAAATTTATCTGATTGATAGCCATGAATTCAATATGGACAAATAAAAAGCCCCTAGTTACAGGGGCTTAAACAAAACAATTTACACTTACACCCTTAGGTGCTTTTTAGAACGGAATATCGTCGTCGAAGCCACCATCATCGAAACTACCGCTGGCAGGTGCGGCGCCACCACTGGATTGACCGGAAGGCTGGCTTTGGCTTTGGCTTTGCCCCTGGCTCGGGTTCTGGCCCTGATTCTGCTGCCCTCCGCCAAACTGATTACCACCACCGCCGCCACGGGAATCCAGCATCTGCATCTCATTGGCGATGATCTCGGTGGTATAGCGGTCGTTGCCGCTCTGATCCTGCCACTTGCGGGTCTGTAGCTTGCCCTCGATGTAGACCTTGGAGCCCTTTTTCAGGTATTCGCCGGCGATTTCCGCCAGACGGCGGAAGAACACCACGCGGTGCCATTCGGTGCGCTCCTGCATCTCACCGGTATTCTTGTCCTTCCAGCTCTCGCTGGTGGCCACCGTGACATTGGCTACCGCGCCGCCATTGGGCATGTATTTTACATCGGGATCCTGACCCAGATTGCCGATCAGGATAACCTTGTTGATGCCTCGTGCCATTGCTCTCTCCTAACCTGAATTCGTTGTTGTCGAAAATTATCGGCAGTTATCAAGGGATTACCAGCCCGTTACCGCTAGCTTGCTCACAGCTTTCTCTACGCGGGCGCAGCATCTCCCACGGAATCATCTTTTTCCGCGAAGGCCCGCAGGGCTTCCCGGTCCAGTGCACGCAGATCCACCTTCAGATAGGCGACGCCATCCTCGGGAAGCACCACCGCCTCGGCGACACCGGTGACCTTGGTGAACTCTCCCACCAGGTGGCGCGCCTGTTCTTCGTCGATCTTGCCCACCCGTACCAGGTGACTGCTGAGGTAGCGCGGACTCTGCATGGTGGCGGCGACAAAGAACCACACCACCGCCACGGCGACGCAGAAACCGAATACTGCCTCAAAACCACCGATGCTGTACAACCAACCGCCCAGCACACCGCCAAAAAAGGCGCCCATGAACTGTGAGCTGGAGTATACGCCCATGGCGGTGCCCTTGTTGTTGGGCGACACCACCTTGGCGATCAACGACGGCAGGGTGGCCTCCAGGGCGTTAAAGGCGGTGAAGAAGACAAACAGGCCGATGACAATGCCATACAGGGAATCATTGAAGGTCATGAAGATCACTTCCGCCAGCCCCAGCGCCAGCACACAGGCGGTAAAGATGGATTTTATGCGGCGTTTTTTCTCCGCGATAATCACAAAAGGAATCATCAGCAACATGGACAACAGCATCACCGGCAGATAGACGTACCAGTGGTGGTCGGTATCAAGACCTGCGGCGTCACGCAGCGCCAGCGGCAGGACGACGAAGGTCGCAGTGAGCATCATGTGCAGGGCGAAGATGCCGAAATCCAGGCGCAGCAGCTGGGCGTCCTTGACCACGTCTTTCAGCTGACTGGGCACGGTCTGCGCATCACGATGCAGGCGGCTGTGCACGGGATGGGGCACGATGAAATGCAACACGCCCACCGCCACCAGGGCCAGCAGTCCGGTCAGCCAGAAGATGCCATCGACACCGATCCAGTTGTTCAGCACCGGCCCGGCCACCAGCGAGACGGAAAACGCGGCGCCAATGCTCATGCCGATGATGGCCATCGCGGTGAGGCGATGTTCCTCGCGGGTGAGATCGGCGGTGAGCGCCATCACCGCTGCGGCAATCGCGCCGGCGCCCTGCAGGGCACGGCCGATGATGACGCCGCTCATGCTGTCAGACATCGCCGCCACCACCGAGCCGATGGCGAAGATGAGCAGCCCCAGGGTGATAATCGGCTTGCGGCCAAAGCGATCCGAGGCCATACCAAAGGGAATCTGCAGAATCGCCTGGGTGAGACCATAGATGCCGATGGCGATGCCGATCAGTACCGGGGTATAGCCTGCCAGCGTTTCGCCATACAGGGCGAACACCGGCAGGATCATGAAAAGCCCCATCATGCGCAGGGCATAGATGCTTGCCAGGGAAAACACCGCGCGGCGCTCGGTCGGCACCATTCCCTCGTGCTTGCCTTTCTTCTTAGTAACGTTCTCAGTGCTGGATCGACTGCTCACACTTGACCTTTTTATCGCTTGTTATCGCTCAGTGTTTCGTGATTGTCCGCCGTCAAACCATACAGAATGGACAAAAACAACACGCCGTTTTGATTCGACAGGGTAGAACCGCGTATATTAACAGGTTCGCCATGACACAGAAAATTACTCTGTTATTCCAGGAATCACGGTTCCTGGGATGCTTACCCGGTACCGACTTACCTCTATGGAATTTATCCGCATTCAGGGTGCCCGCACCCACAATCTGAAAAATATAGATCTCGACCTGCCACGTAACAAGCTGATTGTCATCACCGGCTTGTCCGGCTCCGGCAAGTCCTCGCTAGCCTTCGACACCATCTACGCCGAGGGGCAACGACGTTATGTGGAGTCGCTGTCGGCCTACGCGCGGCAGTTCCTGTCGATGATGGAAAAGCCGGACGTGGATCACATCGAGGGTCTGTCGCCGGCCATCTCCATCGAACAGAAATCCACCTCGCATAACCCGCGCTCCACCGTCGGCACCATTACCGAGATCTACGACTACCTGCGTCTGCTTTATGCTCGCGCCGGCACCCCGCGCTGTCCGGAACACGGCGCCAGCCTGGAGATGCAGACCGTCAGTCAGATGGTCGATCAGGTGCTGGCCCTGCCCGAGGGCACCCGCATCCTGCTGCTGGCGCCGGTGGTGCGTGACCGCAAGGGCGAACATCTCAATATCTTCAAAGACCTGCGCGCCCAAGGCTTCGTGCGCGTACGGGTGGACGGCGAGATGTACGAGCTGGACGGCGTACCGGAGCTGGATCTGCGCAAGAAACACAGCATCGAGGTGGTGGTGGACCGGCTCAAGGTTCGCGCCGATCAGCAACAGCGTCTGGCCGACTCCTTCGAGACCGCCCTGGTGCTGAGCGACGGCATCGCCGCCGTGGCCCTGCCGGGTGACACCCAGGGCGCGGTCGCCGAAGGCCAGAAAGAGCTGCTGTTCTCCGCCCGCTTCGCCTGTCCGGTGTGTGGCTACTCCCTGTCGGAGCTGGAGCCGCGCATGTTCTCCTTCAACAACCCGGCTGGCGCCTGCCCCAGCTGCGACGGCCTGGGCGTGAAGCAGTTCTTCGACCCGGAACGGGTGGTACGCCACCCGGAGCTGAGCCTGCCCGCCGGCGCCATCCGCGGCTGGGATCGCCGCAATGCCTATTATTTCCAGTTAATCACTTCACTGACCAAACACTACGGCTTCGACCTGGACACTCCATTCCAACAACTGCCGGAGGAAATCCGCCAGGTCATCCTCACCGGCAGCGGCGACACCGAGATCGAATTCCGCTACCACGGCGACCGCGGCGGGGCCAAGGTACGCAAACATCCCTTCGAGGGCATCCTGCCCAACATGGAGCGCCGCTACCGCGAGACCGATTCCAACGTGGTGCGCGAGGAACTGGCCAAGTATCTCAACAACCAGACCTGCCCCGACTGCCAGGGTGCGCGCCTGTCACAGGCCTCGCGCCACGTGTTCGTCGCTGAGCGCAACCTGCCGGAGATCACCGCCCTGCCGGTGGATCGCGCCCAGACCTTTTTTGCTCAGCTGGATATTGCCGGCCACCGCGGCGAGATCGCCGCCAAGATCGTCAAGGAGATCAGCCAGCGGCTGGATTTCCTGGTCAACGTCGGCCTCGATTATCTGTCCCTGGATCGCAGCGCCGACACCCTGTCCGGCGGCGAGGCCCAGCGCATTCGCCTCGCCAGCCAGATCGGCGCCGGCCTGGTGGGCGTGATGTATGTGCTCGACGAGCCCAGCATCGGCCTGCACCAGCGCGACAACCAACGCCTGCTCAACACCCTCACTTACCTGCGCGACATGGGCAACACGGTGATCGTCGTCGAACACGATGAAGACGCCATCCTAAGCGCCGACCACGTGCTGGACATCGGCCCCGGCGCGGGTGTGCACGGCGGTGAAATTGTTGCCCAGGGTACGCCGGCGGACATTCTCGCCAACGAGGCCTCGCTGACCGGCGCCTATCTCTACGGCCGCCGCGCTATTAAAATACCGACACAGCGCACGGCACCCGACCCGGATCGACAGATCCGCATCCGTGGCGCGCGCGGCAACAACCTGAAATCGGTGGACGTAGACATCCCCGTGGGCCTGATGACCGCCATTACCGGCGTCTCCGGCTCCGGAAAATCGACCCTGATCAACGACACCCTGTACCGTTTTGCGGCACAGGTAATCAACAAGAATCCGGAAAGCCCGGCGGCCTGCGACGGCATCGAAGGTCTGGAACAGTTCGACAAGGTGGTGGACATCGACCAAAGCCCCATCGGCCGTACACCGCGTTCCAACCCCGCCACCTATGCCGGCCTGTTCACCCCCATCCGTGAGATCTTCGCCGGCACCCAGGAGGCGCGCGCACGCGGCTATACGCCGGGGCGTTTCAGCTTCAACGTCAAGGGTGGCCGCTGCGAGGCCTGCCGCGGCGATGGCGTAATCAAGGTGGAGATGCACTTTCTGCCCGACATCTACGTGCCCTGCGACATCTGCAAGGGCAAACGCTATAACCGCGAGACCCTGGAGATCCGCTACAAGGGGCTGAATATTTTTGAAGTGCTGGAAATGACCATCGAGGACGCACGCGCCTTCTTTGATGCTGTGCCGCCGGTAGCCCGCAAGCTGCAGACCCTGATGGACGTTGGCCTCAGTTACATCAAATTAGGTCAGAACGCCACCACCCTGTCCGGCGGCGAGGCGCAGCGCGTCAAGCTGGCGCGCGAGCTGTCCAAGCGCGACACCGGCAACACTCTGTACATCCTCGACGAACCCACCACCGGCCTGCACTTCCACGACATCGAGCAACTGCTGGTGGTGCTCAACCGCCTGCGCGACCACGGCAACACCATCGTCATCATCGAACACAATCTGGACGTCATCAAGACCGCCGACTGGATCATCGATATCGGCCCCGAGGGCGGTGAAAAAGGCGGCACCATCGTCGCCAGCGGCCGCCCCGAGCAGGTCGTCGAGATAGCGGCCTCACACACCGGCCATTACCTCGGCCCGGTGCTCAAACGCCGATGACGTCAATAAAACAGGGCATATTCCCGGTTTTTACGCATTGTCTCCATTCCCTCCAAGCCTTATCCTTGCCGCTGGATTCGGGAAAGGCATCATTACGCACCGATGTCCCGAACACTCTCAAAGGACGCAGTAGATGACAAAAGCCGTACGCAGCACCACCGATACCCCGCAAGTTCCCCAAGTCGTACTCGCCGAACCCTGGCACGAAGAAGACAGCATCAGCCTCATCGATCTGTGGATGGTACTGTCGCGACGGCGCGGGGTGATCTTCGCCGTCCTCGCCCTGGCCCTGCTGGCCGGCCTGCTGCTGGCCCTGCTGATGCCGGCAAAATACACCTACACCACGGCCATCGAGATCGGCACCAAGCCCTCCAGCGGCACCACCGGCGCCGTGCCTATCGAACCACCGGAGACGGTGCTGGCCAAGATCAAGGAAAGCTACATCCCCCAAGCCCTGCACGACTTCGCCCGGGCAGAGGAAACAGAGGCGGGTTACAAGGTCGAGGGTCGTATCCCCAAGGGCAGTGAGCTGATCGTCCTCGAGGCCAAGGCGCCGCAAGAAGACGGTCCGGCCTACCTCACCATCATGCAGATGGTCATCGACAAGGTGGAGGGCGATCACCGCCGTGTATCGGCCGTGATCCGCAGCAACATGAAGACCCAGCTGGCCCAGGCCTATCTCGCCCTTTCAGCCCTCACCGACCCCAGCACCCTGGCCGTCAAAAAACGCGCCATGGAGAGCAAACTTCTCAAGGCACGCATGGAACTGGAGCGGCTGAAGGACCCCCTGACCCTGGCCCTGCCAAAGAAGGACCTGCAAACCCGCAAGGCCAAGGCCGAAAAGACCCTTGCCGACCTGCGCGACAAGGAAGCACTGCTCAAGGCCCGCTATCAACGCCTGGATGAGGTCGACAAACTGCTGAAACAACAGATTGCCGATCTGCGCACACAGATCAACGCTGCCAACAGCCGGCGTAGCCAGGCCATTGCCAATCTCAAGTCCGAGGCATCGGCCATGACCATGCTGATGATCGACAATGAGCTACAGCAGAACCGCAGCCGACTCGCCAACCTGGAGGAGCGGCTGATCATCAAACAGCAGGATGCCCGCGAGCAACTGGAAAACCAGATAGCCGCCAACCAGCGTGAGTACACCATCCAGCGCCAGGCCATCGGCAAGATCGGCCAGGAGCTGGACAAGTTGATCCGCGATAACCAGCGGTCACAGAAGCACCAGGCGCCGCAGGTCGGTGAGCTGGAAGAACAACTGCGCAAGCTGCTCGCCGATCATCACCGCCAGGTCGCCCGCCAGGAACAGACCATCCAGCAGTTGGAGACCCGGCTCGACAACCTGCAGACCACACGCGCCCTGTCCCCGCCCCTGCAGTCCCTCAACCCGACCGGCCCCGGCAAGAAGATCATTCTAGCCCTCAGCCTGTTCCTCGGCCTGTTCCTCGGCATCTTTGCCGCCTTCTTCGTCGAATTCCTCGCCAAGGTGCGGCAACAGGGTGACGACGAAGCCAGCCCACAGGATACAACCTCTTCTAAATCAATACCTTGAAAACTGATCACTGCAGGGTGGTCGGTTTTTTGACACTCCCACGAAAAACCGGGAAAATAACCCCATGCCCGGGCCAAACTGAGTATTAGCGGCCAGAGTCACCGTGACTTTAGTGACTTTAGCCATCCCGGCCATCTTCCTGGAGTTTTTCGCAGGAGCGAATCACTCCACCCGTGGATAAAAGGCACTTCTTGGTGCCCTTAAGCGATACCGACAAGGTGGAGGGAGTCATGAACAAGCAGTCTCACCATACCGACGGCCTGGATTTCGATTTCTGGAAACAGCTGGCCAAAAATGATCCCGAGGCCTTCGAGGTCCTGCGCCGGGAGAAGATCGAACAGCTGATCGAGCAAGCACCAAAGCCACAACGCCGCCGCCTGCAGGGTCTGCAGTGGCAGATCGACCAGACCCGAAAACTGGCGGGCGGCCCCATGGCCTCCTGTCTTGCCATCTCCAACATGATGTGGGATTCACTCCACCAGCTCAATCTGCGCCAGCACGAGCTATTGTCGGCCACCCCGGGCACGCCCCGGCGCCCGCAGGATGCGGCCCCGGCGGCCACCGTGCTGGCCTTCCCCGCCCAGCTGCCATAGCCGTCACCCTGCTGCCGGGCAACCGCCAGACGCAAAAAACCGCGGGTCAGCCATCGCTGCCCGCGGTTTTTTGTGTTCTGCGCAACGCTACAGGTTGCGTTCGGCCATCACGTCCTTGATGGTCACCAGGCCAATCACGCCCGCAACGATGGCCGAAATGATAAAACCGGTCATGAAAGTCATTGATCTATCTCCTCTGCAAATTTTCTGATTTATTGTTTTCGACGGCTGGCCTCAACCCGGGCCCAGTCCATCGTTATAACCGTTTCTCCCCACGGTATGGCCACATACCCTACACACGACGCTTTTTCATGTCAAAACCGGCCATGCCAGTGCCCTGAAAAAAGGCCCCGCATGAAGCGGAGCCTTGCTGGCAGGGGTCTGGGGTGGGGAAATCAGGCGGCGCTGGCGCGCACGCCCTCCTTCTTGCGGAATACCAGTTGGTCACCTTCCACGTCCCCCAGGATCACGTCACCCGGCACGAAGTGGCCGGCGAGGATCTCCTGCGCAAGGCCGTTCTCGACCTGGTGCTGGATGGCCCGCTTCAGCGGCCGTGCACCATACACTGGATCAAAACCAGCCTCGCCCAGCTTGTCCAGCGCGGCCTTGCTAAGCTCCAGATCCATGTCGCGATCCTGCAAACGATGGCGCAGGTATTCCACCTGGATCGAAGTAATGGCGCGAATCTGCTCGCGGCCCAACGGATGGAACACTACCACCTCGTCGATACGGTTGATGAACTCGGGGCGGAAGTGGTCGCCCACCACCTCCAGCACTGCGGTCTTCATGGCTTCGTAGTCGTCAATTTTTGCCATCTCCTGAATCAGCTGCGAACCCAGGTTGGAGGTCATCACGATCACCGTGTTGCGGAAGTCCACGGTGCGTCCCTGGCCATCCGTGAGGCGCCCGTCATCGAGCACCTGCAACAGCACATTGAATACGTCCGGGTGGGCCTTCTCCACCTCGTCGAGCAGAATCACCGAATAGGGCTTGCGCCGCACCGCCTCGGTCAGATAACCCCCCTCTTCGTAGCCGACGTAACCGGGAGGCGCGCCGATCAACCGCGCCACGGAGTGTTTCTCCATGAACTCGGACATATCGATGCGCACCATGGCGTCCTCGGTGTCGAAGAGGAATTCCGCCAATGCCTTGGTCAGTTCGGTCTTGCCCACACCGGTGGGACCGAGGAACAGGAACGAGCCATTGGGCCGGTTCGGATCCGACAACCCGGCACGTGAACGGCGAATGGCATCGGCCACGGCCTTCACCGCCTCGTCCTGACCCACCACGCGCTTGCTCAGATTGTCTTCCATCTGCAACAGCTTTTCGCGCTCGCCTTCAAGCATCTTGGACACGGGGATGCCGGTCCACTTGGACACCACCTCGGCGATCTCCTCTTCGGCAACCTTGTTACGCAACAGCTGCATTTCCTGCTGTTCCACCTGCGCGGCCATTTCCAGCGATTTCTCCAGATCCGGGATGCGTCCGTATTGCAGCTCACCGGCCCGCGCCAGATCACCGGCGCGCTGCGCTGTTTCCAGCTCCAGACGTGCACGTTCCAGCTCTTCCTTGATATGCTGGGTGCCTTGCAGGGCGGCCTTTTCGGCCTTCCAGATCTCTTCCAGATCGGCGTACTCCCGCTCCAGCTTCTCGATCTCTTCCTCCAGTATCGACAGGCGTTTCTTCGAGGCCTCGTCACTCTCTTTCTTCAGCGCCTCACGCTCGATCTTGAGCTGGATAAGACGCCGGTCGAGCTTATCCATACTTTCCGGCTTGGAATCGATTTCCATGCGGATGCGGCTGGCGGCCTCGTCGATGAGATCGATGGCCTTGTCCGGCAGCTGGCGATCGGTGATATAGCGGTGCGACAGGGTCGCCGCGGCAACAATGGCCGGATCGGTGATCTCCACCCCATGGTGCACCTCGTATTTCTCTTTCAGTCCGCGCAGGATGGCAATGGTGTCTTCCACCGAGGGCTCATCCACCAACACCTTCTGGAAACGACGCTCCAGGGCGGCGTCCTTTTCGATGTACTGGCGGTATTCATCCAGCGTCGTGGCACCCACGCAGTGCAGCTCACCGCGCGCCAGGGCGGGTTTGAGCATGTTGCCGGCATCCATGGCGCCTTCGGCCTTGCCCGCACCGACCATGGTGTGCAACTCGTCGATAAACAGGATGACCTGCCCTTCCTGTTTGGACAGATCGTTGAGCACGCCCTTCAGGCGTTCCTCGAATTCACCGCGGAACTTGGCGCCGGCGATCAACGACCCCATGTCCAGCGAGAGCAGGCGTCTGTTCTTCATGCCCTCGGGCACCTCGCCATTGATGATGCGCTGTGCCAGCCCTTCGGCGATGGCGGTCTTGCCCACGCCGGGCTCACCGATCAGCACCGGGTTGTTCTTGGTGCGGCGCTGCAGCACCTGAATGGTGCGGCGAATCTCGTCGTCACGGCCGATCACCGGGTCCAGCTTGCCCTGCTCGGCACGCTCGGTGAGGTCAATGGTGTATTTTTCCAGCGCCTGACGCTGTTCCTCGGCGTTGGGGTCGGTCACGGCCTCACCACCTCGCATGGCCTCGACAGCCTTTTCCAGCCCCGCCTTGGAGGCACCGGCCTTGCGCATCAATTCACCCAGCGTGCCCTTGTCCTCCACCGCAGCAAGGGCGAACAGCTCACTGGAGATGTACTGATCCTTGCGTTTCTGCGCCAGCTTGTCGGTCTGGTTCAGCAGGCGCCCCAGGTCATTGGAAACGTGCACGTCACCCGCCGCACCCTCCACCTGCGACAACCGATCCAGCGCCTCGCCCAGTGAGGCACGCAGCTGATTGATGTTGACCTCGGAATTGGCCAGCAGGTGGCGCACCGTGCTGCCCTCCTGGTCGAGGATCGCCGTCATCAGGTGTACCGGCTCGATAAACTGGTGATCCCGGCCCACGGCCAGGCTTTGGGCATCGGCCAATGCCGACTGGAATTTGCTGGTGAGTTTGTCCATACGCATGACGCATCAACCCCTGTAAAAGTATGAAATTGGTTTACTTGAGAGGTAGATGGGGATGGGGATGGGGCGATTCAAGCGCGCAGCGGCGTTTCTGCGCAGGGACGGGAAAAAGTGCAACGGGTGAAAAAATGCCGCGGGTGTTCAGGGATTTTGAGCCGATTCAGAAATCACGATTTTTCCACAACCCCTGAGGACGACGGCGATCCTGTCCGGAGCGCCGGTCCGTCTTCTCTTCGAAACGCACCATCTCTCGGCGATCCACCTTTTGCCGCCGCTGCTGCTTGCGGCGCTCGGGGCCGGTGTAGGCAGGGGCCTCTTCGGCCTGTTGCTCCTCAGTCTTTTCAGGCTGATCCTTATCGTCATCGTCGTCTTCCGGTACAAGTTCCAGCGCCATAACCACCCCGTGACTGCTGCCGGTGAATAGTGAATTGCTCAAATATTAGTCATGGCGAGGGCATCCTGCAAGCCGCCATGGAATTTAGCCTTTTCAATTCAACCGATTACGAACTCCGGCCCGGCCTCCCCCTGCAAGATCTGTGTCAGCTGCTGCAGGCAATCCTGCTCAGAGACCTGCCGGCAATCCAGCAGCGGAAACACCCGAATCCACGCCCGGCTACGCAGCAGCACCGCCAGCAGGGTATGCCCCTCGCCCCGCACACCCTCCACGCGCAGGGGCAGGATCGGACAGCCGACCCGCTGCGCCAGACGCCCCGCACCACCCTTGATCCTGCGCGGCGGATCGGTATCAAGATGGATCTTGCCGTGGGGAAAGACCACCACCACCTCACCGTTACCCAGCGCGCGCAGGGCCTCACGCAGGGCGCGTTCAGGACGACCCGAGCGATCCACGGGGATACAGCCGGCGAGGCGAAAAAGCCAGGTCAGACCGAAACGCTCATATTCCTCGCGGGCGATGAGAAAACGCAGGGGACGCGGGCTGGCGGCGATCAGCAGCAGGGGATCCAGCCCGGAGACGTGGTTACTGGCCACCACCACGGGTCCCTCGGCGGGCAGCGGCAACAGGTCCGCTGGCAAGCGATGGAAATGACGGCAGAACAGCACGGTCATGCCGACCAACCGATTATGCCAGGGGCCTCCCCAGTCCGCCGGGCTGGCCACCTCGCAGCGACGTAAAAAGCGCACCAGCAACCACCACAGAGCAAGAAAAATAGCGGCAGCGGCTAGTGTCATGTCAAAGGGCTAGGGCCCATCCGTCGATCTGCATGTGTCCGTGGAGTCAGCCTGAGAGTTCAAGATAATTAGCAGTGTAAGGCCACGCTATTTCTTTTTCTTCTTTTTCTTTTTTTTCTTCTTGCCGCCGCCATCTTCGCCCTCGGCACCGGATGCTTCAAGCAACTTGGCGATGTCTTTGTGCTCCATGGCCGTCGCTCGTTTCAGGGGTGTCATCCCGGCCTTGTTCTTGGCGTTGACGTCGGCACCCTCGGCAATCAGGTCTTTGACGACAGCAATGCCGCCGCTGAAAATAGCCGCCATCAAGGCGGTGGATTCGGTTTTGTCTTTGGCGTTGACGTCGGCGCCCTCAGACAGCAACAGGCGGATGATGCGCGTATTACCATAGAACGCCGCCGCCATCAGCGGCGTCTTGCCGTTGGCATTGCTGGCGTTGACATTCGCCCCCTGTGCCAGCAGAGAGCGTACCTCCTCCATGCGCCCCTCACGCGCGGCATTGATCAGCGCGCTATCAGGATCACTGGCGGCCCAGCCCGGCAGGCTGGTCAGCAGCAGGAGAAAGGCGCACAGCGCCCGTTGCAGCGTGTTCATCGGTGGTGTCGGCATCCAGTTTTACTCTGCAGAGCTATCGACAGCCACGATGAAAACTGAAGGGTTCGCCATTCCGGGGCTACGCCACACTTCGCCCGAAACAATAAAAAAACGGGAGCCTCAGTCGATATGTTGGCACAGCCCGCGCAACACCATGTCGGTGTAGCTGATCACGCCCACCAGTCGGTCATGATCCACCACTGGGGCACGCGACAGGCCGAAGCGTTCAAACAACCGCGCACAGTAGCGGATATCCATCTCCGGGGCCACGGTCAGCACCGGCTTGCTCATGATCTCGTAGACATTAACGCGATCCGCCGCGCGATCCTTGCCCAACACCTGCTTGGCGATGTCGGCGATCAGCACCATGCCATATTCATCGTTCTCGTGACGCTTGTCGATGATCAGGCACTTGGTCTCCAGGCGCTTCATGGTGTGCAGGGCCTCGCTCACTGTGGTCATACCATCGACGATGTCGACCTGCTCTTTCATCACGTCGCGGACGCGGACGATTTCACGATTGATCATAATTCTTCCTCCAGCACCGATGTCAGTTTTTGCACCTGATGCGCAACGCCCACGGCGTCTTCCACATCGATCTGAAAGGCAATACCTTGGCCGGGGCAGCTGTCGAATTCCGCCACCGCGGCAATCTTTTCGAGGATACTCCGACTCAGGTGTTCTTCCACCAAAAACAGCAGCATGTCGCGCTGCGTTTCCAGCGACAGGCCGAAAAAGGTCTTGCAGGTCTCCAGCCCCTCGCCACGGGCGTGGTTGATTACCGTCGCCCCGGTGGCGCCGGCATCGCGTGCCGCCTTCAATACCTTGTCGGTCTTGCTTTCCTCGACCAGCGCAATTATCAATTTGAAATGCATGCCAACCTCCCTCGGTTCCGACTGTCGATATTCAACATTAACCCAACACAACTATTCACCACAGATATTCGCCACAGAGGCACGCAGGACACAGAGAACACCCCCAATGCCTCAAACCTGGGCAGATGCTTGCAATACAAGCATTTATCAACAAAGACATATCCTTCGTAATAGTTTGCGTGAACTCCGCGCCTCTGTGGCAATAAACTCATTCCCGCAACTGCCGCGCCATCTACCGCCGCGCCTTCCAGTGACTCAGCTGCGCATAGGCCAGTACACCCATAATGGGAAACAGGCTGGCAAAGGCGATCAGGCCGAAGCCATCCAACAGTGGGCTACGTCCGGGCACCGTACTGGCCAGCCCCAGCCCCAGGGCGGTAACCAGCGGCACGGTAACGGTGGATGTGGTCACACCGCCGGAATCATAGGCCAGGGCGATGATCATCTTCGGTGCAAACAGGGTCTGCACCATCACCACCACATAGCCGGCAATAATGAAATTCTGCAGTGGCAGGCCTGTGACGATGCGATACGCCCCTAGTGCAATACCCAGCGCCACACCCAGCGCTACCGCCACGCGCAGTCCGCCGACGCCAATAGCACCACCAGACACCTCGTTGGCCTTGATCGCCACCGCCAGCAGCGCAGGCTCAGCGAGCGTGGTGGCGAAGCCGATGGCAAAGGCGAACAGGTACACCCATTTGTAGTGATGCCACTGCAGCACCTCACCAGCACTGTCCAGTGAGGCGGCCAGGAAGGCGGGATCGGTCAGCTGTTGGGCCATGACCTTGCCGAGTGGAAACAGTGCCTTTTCCAGCCCCACCAGGAACAGCGCCAGCCCCAGCAGCACAAACAGAAAGCCCAGCAGCACCCTGCGCAGGTTGGGTATCGGCCGACGAAGCACCAGAAACTGCATGCCGAAGATGATCGCCGCGATGGGCAGCACGTCGCGCACCGTTAGCACCAGGGTTCCGAGAATGTCGAGCAACAGGCCCATCAGATGAGCATCCCGAAGGCCATGACGAAGATCATCGGCGTCAGCGAGGCAAAGGCGATGAGGCCGAAGCCATCAATCATGGGATTGCGCCCGCGGATACTCGACGCCAGGCCCACACCCAGCGCGGTGACCAGCGGCACGGTGATGGTAGAGGTGGTCACACCGCCGGAGTCATAGGCGATGCCGATGATGGATTCCGGCGCGAAACCGGTCATCACCACCACCCCCAGATAGCCGCCGATAATCAGATACTGGATCGGCCAGCCGCGCAGGATGCGCAGCACACCGATGAGAATCGCCAGCCCCACCGCCACCGCCACCGTCAGGCGCAGACCCAGCGCATAGCCATCACGGGCCTCCTCCGTGGCGTCGATAACACCGCCATTGGCCGCCACCTTCGCCGCCTCATTGGCCACCGCGATCAGCGCCGGTTCCGCCACCGTGGTGCCAAAACCGAGCAGAAAAGCGAAGGTCAGCAACCAGAACAGGCTGCCTTTACGGGCAAAATCGTAGGCCATAGATTCGCCGATGGGAAACAGCCCCATCTCCAGCCCGCGCACGAACAGCGTCAGGCCCAGCACCACCAACAGAGTACCGACGAATATCTCACCCATATTGGGAATCGGCTGCTGCAACACCACTAACTGGAAAAAGCCGATCACCAGCACGATGGGAGCCAGATCCTGCGCGCTCTGGCGTATGGCATGGAGGAAGTTTCGCAGTTCTTTGTTCACGCGTAGGAAAAATCCGGCAGAGGGAGAATATCGCCCTATCAGCGATGAAAGGTACACGAACTTGAGGCAGCAGGGGAATCCCAGGCAAGGCATGACAACCCAAGGCGTTCGCCCGTCAGCGCAAAACGCCTGAGGATGTGTCACACCGCAGAGCGGTGTGACAAGGGGGTTTTCCGTGTTGCCGCCACTCAGCCCACCACCCCACACTCGTGACACCGCTCTGCGGTGTCACGCAGCCCGTGGCACGCCACCTCACCCACGGTGCAAGGGTCAACCCGGCCTCTTTTCCCTTGCGATCCCTGCACCCCGGCGAGAACCAGACACCCGGCTTCCCTTGAACACCCGTTGCCCTACAATCAAACCATGCGCACGGCCCACACCCAATCCGTCGACGAGGTCATCGCCGAACTCCACAGTTCACGCGATGGCCTGTCCCGTGAGGAGGCCGCGCGCCGCCTGGCGCAATACGGCCCCAACACCCTGCCCACGGAAAAACCGCCCGGCATCGGCACCCTGTTCATCAGCCAGTTCCTCAACCCGCTGATCTATGTGTTGCTGGCGGCCGCCGCCGTGTCGGCGCTGACCGGCGAATGGTCGGACGCCGGCTTCATCTTCGCCGTGCTGCTCATCAACGCCGTCATCGGCACTTATCAGGAATACTCTGCGGCGCGCTCGGCCTCCGCCCTGTCCGGGCTGGTGAGCACCCGCGCACGCGTGCTGCGCGAGGGTGAGGCCTTCGACATCGACGCCAGTGAGGTGGTGCCCGGTGACCTCGTGCTGCTGGAATCAGGCAGCAAGGTACCCAGCGACCTGCGCCTGATCACCGCCCAGGAACTGGAGATCGACGAGGCCCTGCTGACCGGCGAATCGCTGCCGGTGCGTAAGAGTCCCGAGGCACAGATCGACCCGGATACACCGCTGGCCGAGCGCAGCAACATGGCCTTTAGCGGCACCCTGGTGATCCGCGGCCGCGCCAGCGGCATCACCGTGCGCACCGGCCTCGACACTGCCATCGGCGATCTCGCCAGCGCCATGCAGGGCGCCGAGAGCGCCGACCCACCGTTGCTGGTGCGCATGCGCCGCTTCACCCTGTGGGTGGCGGCGCTGGTGGGCATCGCCATCGTGCTCATGGCCGTCGCCGCACTGACCCAAGGTATGGGCTGGCAGGCGGTGTTCCTGCTCGCCGTGGCGCTGGCCGTGTCCGCCATCCCCGAGGGCCTGCCGGTCGCGCTGACCGTGACCCTCACCATCGGCCAGATGCGCATGGCGCGACGGCAGGTAATCGTCAAACGGCTGGTGGCGGTGGAGGCGCTGGGTTCCTGCACCTTCATCGCCAGCGACAAGACCGGCACCCTGACGGTCAACGAACTCACCGCCCGCCGCGTGCTGCTGGCCGACGGCGGCGACTGGCGGGTGAGCGGCGCCGGCACCCTGCCCGAAGGCGAGGTGCGCGACGCCCACGGCACGCCGCCCGGCGCCGACAGTCTGCAACGCCTGCGGGAACTGGCACGCGCCACGGTGCTGGCCAACGAGGGGTTCCTGAGCCACCGCGACGGCGACTGGGTGCACAGCGGCGACGCCGTGGACGTGGCCTTGCTAGTGCTCGGCCATAAGCTGGGCCTGGTACAGCCGGAGCTGGTCACCCACGCACCGCCGCTGGGCGAGATCCCCTTCGAGCCGGAAAACCGCTACAGCGCCAGCCTCAACCGCATCGGCGGCCGCGAGATCGCCTCCGTGAAGGGTGCCCCGGAGCGCCTGCTGGACCTGTGCGACACCATGCTTACCGCCGAGGGCATCCAGCCCATCAACCGCGAACTGATCACCGAACATGCCGAGGCCCTGGCGGAACAGGGCTACCGCCTCATGGCCATCGCCAGCGGCGAGATCCAGCGCCGGCCCGACGAGGAATTTAGCAGCCAGCACCTGCACGGCCTCACCCTGCTGGGCCTGGTGGGCATGGACGACCCACCGCGCGAGGGCGCCAAGGAAGCCCTCGCCGCCTGCCAGCGCGCCGGCATCCGCGTCGCCATGATCACCGGCGACCACCCCACCACCGCCTTCCACATTGCCCGTGACCTGGGCCTGGCCACGGACGAAGCCGAAGTCACCACCGGCCCCGAACTGGTACAGGCCCAAGCCGAGGGCGAAGCGGCACTGGATGCTCTGGTCGCGCGCACCCGTGTGTTTGCCCGCACCGAGCCGCACCAGAAGCTCGACATCGTGCAGTCCCTGCAACGCCTCGGCCACTTCATCGCAATGACCGGCGACGGCGCCAACGACGCCCCCGCCATCCGCGCCGCCCACGTCGGCGTGGCCATGGGCAAGAGCGGTACCGACGTGGCGCGCGAATCCGCCGACCTCATCATCACCGACGACCACTTCGCCTCCATCGTCGCCGGCATCAAAGAAGGTCGCATCGCCTACGCCAACATGCGCAAGGTCATCTTCCTGCTCATCTCCACCGGCGCCGCCGAGATCGTGCTGTTCATGCTCGCCCTGCTGGCCGGCCTGCCGTTGCCACTGCTGGCGGTGCAACTGCTGTGGCTGAACCTGGTCACCAACGGCATCCAGCACATCGCCCTCGCCTTCGAGCCCGGCGAGGGCGACGAACTCCGCCGCCCGCCGCGCGCCCCCGACGAGCCCATCTTCAACCGCCTGATGCTGGAACGGGTGCTGCTCTCCGCGCTGGTCATCGGCGGCATTGGCTTCGCCGCCTATCAATGGTTCCTCGGCCAGGGCTGGAGCGTGGAGCAGGCGCGTAACGGCACCCTTCTGCTGCTGGTGCTGTTCGAAAATGTGCAAGTCTTCAACGCCCGCTCCGAGACCCGCTCCGTGCTGCGTCACACCCTGCTGAAAAACCGTCTACTACTGGTTAGCGTAGTTGCCGCGCAATCTGTGCACATCGGCGCCATGTATGTACCGTGGCTGGCGGACCTGCTCGGCATCGCACCGGTCAGTGGCGAACAATGGGTTGAACTGCTGAGCATGGCGCTGCTGTTGCTGCTGATCATGGAACTGCACAAGTGGTGGCGCACGCCAAAGCTGACGAGTCGCAGAGAACGCAACGAGCGATAAACGTGTGACACCGCTCCGCGCCACCTCAAGCGAGGCCGATCATTCAGCTCGTTACACCGCAAAGCGGTGTTTCTCATTTCATTGAAGATGATCTTCCAATCCTCCGCTGGCAAATTCTCAGCCTGGGTCACGGCATGCAGGTGATTTTCCTGCACCACAAAACCGTACAGCCGCAAGCCCCGATGGCGTTGCAGATGCTGCCACGAATCGAACAGAACCTGCACCGCCTCCTGACAAGTGAACACCGGCAGCCACTCCACCACCGTGCAAGTCAGGAAGTGGGGCCGATCCGGCTCGACGAAGCAATAGCGGCTGCGTGCCATAACTGCATTCCCTTGCTATTTTCCCGGCGCAGAGCGCCTGAAGAGGTGTCACACCGCAGAGCGGTGTGACAAGTGGTGGTTCTCGATTGATGCGGTTCGCAGGCTCACCGCATCCTACGGGCTTACCCACCGGAACGCACCTTGAAAAACGCGATTTGATCTCTCGCCGGCGTAGGGAATAATCTGCATCATCCGGCGGCAGTGTCCAGATGCAGTGCAGATGGTCCGGCAAGACAACAACAGCATCCATAGTGAATGACCGCTCCGCACGCTCCAAACGCATCGCCTCACGAAGATCTTCGATGCGATCCACCAGCAAGGACGACGACCGATCCAGCAGCGTCAGCGTAAAAAAGTAACTTCCACCGGGAATAAAATTACGACGATAGGCAACCATGGGTTTCAACAAATCCTTTG
>JAJRWE010000224.1 GCA_024276955.1 Gammaproteobacteria bacterium | reverse complement strand
CAGAGAAATGCCACGAGTTCAGTGTTTTTCAGCCGTTCTCCGTGTCCTCTGTGCCTCTCGGTAATTGCTCCATGCATTACACTACCTCCTGCATCCATGCAGTCGTGTGGCGAATGCAATGAATATGAACCGTGAAAAATTTCTGGAACCCATCGTGTTGAAAAAAGTCGTCTTCCCCTCCCTGGCCGGGCCCGCCCTGCTGTTGGCATTACTCCTGTCCCCGGCAGTGGCGGCGGATGACACGGTTGGGCAAGACGGTACGGTTCAGGGCAAAGGGGAATTGCTGGATCGGGTGGTTGCCATCGTCAATGACGACGTCATCACCGAGCAGGAACTGGCCAGCGAGGTGGCACTGATCAAGGGCCAACTGCGTGCGCAGAATACCCGCATACCCCCGGATGATGTCCTGAAGCAGCAGATACTCGACCGTATGGTACTGCGCCATATCCAGCTCCAGTTGGCGAAAAGGCGCACATCAGTGTCGATGACGAAACCCTCAATCGCACCCTGGAAAGCATCGCCCGGCAGAACAACCTGACACTGCTGGAGTTCCGCGATGTGCTCGAAAGGGAGGGCATGCCGTACCAGCGCTTCCGAGAAAATATGCGTGATGAAATCACCATTAATCGCCTGCAGAAACGCCAAGTCAATGACCGTATCAACATCACGTCGCAGGAAATCGATGCCTTTCTTGCCAATCGCGCCCTGCAGACCGGCACCCAGTACGAATACCAGCTGGGGCATATCCTCATCAGCGTACCTGAGGCCGCCAGCCCGGAGGCCATCGCCAGTGCGCGCGAAAAGGCCAATAAGGTCGTTGATGAATTGCACGCCGGGGCCGATTTTGCCGAAACGGCCGTGGCCGTTTCCGATGGCCGTCAGGCCCTGGAGGGTGGCAGCCTGGGCTGGCGCGAGGCGTCGGCCCTGCCCACCCTGTTTGCCGACTGGGTCATCGGCCGCGAGGTAGGCGCCATCAGCGATGCCATTCGCAGCCCCAGTGGCTTTCACATCATCACGCTGCTGGACAGGCGTAGCAACCAGCCACAGCTGCTGGTGACCCAGACCCATGTGCGCCACATCCTGATTCGAGTCGATGACCCGACCCGCAGTGACCGAGTCCGCCAGCGCATCGAAGACCTGAAACTGCGTATCGAGTCCGGCGAGGACTTTGCCGACCTGGCGCGCGCCAACTCCGATGACCCGGGTTCCGGCTCGCAGGGTGGCGACCTCGGCTGGGCCAACCCCGGCACCATGGTCGCGCCGTTTGAAAAGGCCATGGACGCCCTGCCGGTGGGACAAATCAGCGAGCCGGTGCAAACCCAGTTCGGTTGGCACCTTATTGAGGTACTGGGCCGTCGTGAGCAGGACCGCACCGAAGACATGCAGCGCAACAAGGCCCGTGAGGCCATCCGCGCCAGCAAACTGGAGCCCGCCATGCAGGCCTGGCTGCGCCGCCTGCGTGACGAGGCCTATGTGGAGATGCGGCTGTAACAGCGTTGTTTGCCACAGAGGCACGGAGTACACAGAGTTTTTATGGGTAGGAGCGGCCCCTCAGGCCGCGATAGATTGTTCGGCATAGTCATCGCGGCCTGAGGGGCCGCTCCCAGGTAAAACATGTCTGCCTTTCCGTGCCCTCCATGCCTCTGTGATAAATCCGCATCCACCCACTTTCAGCAGCTGTTCAAGCTCAGGCCGTAGCATCCACCTATGACTACTTTTGTCCCAACCCTGGTCCTCACCCCCGGTGAACCTGCCGGCATCGGCCCGGAACTCTGCGTGCAGCTGGCCCAGCAGGATCTGCCGGCGCAGATCGTCGCGGTGGCCGATCCGCAGTGGCTGAGCGAGACCGCGCGGCGCCTGGGCCTGCCCTTGCAGATCGAGCCGTTTGATGTGCAGGCGCCCGCCCGGCCGCAGCGCGCCGGGGTGTTGTGCGTGCTGTCGGTATCGCTGGCGGCGCCCGCCACCCCGGGGCAGTTGTGCATCGCCAATGGCGGCTATGTGCTGGCGACCCTGGATGCGGCAGTGGATGGCTGTATCAAAGGGTGTTTCGATGCCCTGGTCACTGGCCCCATCCACAAGGGCGTGATCAACGACTACCTGCAATCTACCGATACGGCGGCCGGCAAGACCTTTTACGGCCACACCGAATATCTCGCTGAACGCAGCGGTGGCGGTCTGCCGGTGATGATGCTGGCCACCGAGGGTCTGCGGGTGGCATTGGTCACCACCCACCTGCCGCTGACCGAGGTGCCGGCCGCCATTACCCGTGAGCGCCTACGTGGGACCCTCGATATTCTGCACGCCGGTCTGCAGCAAGACTTTGGCATCGAACAGCCGCGTATACTGGTCTGCGGACTCAATCCCCACGCCGGTGAAGACGGCCATCTGGGCCGCGAGGAGATCGAGGTGATCACTCCGGTGCTGGAGGAACGGCGCCGGCGCGGTTGGCAACTTGAGGGCCCGTTGCCGGCGGACACCCTGTTCACCCCGGACAGACTGGCGCGCGCCGATGCGGTGCTGGCCATGTATCATGATCAGGGCCTGCCGGTGCTCAAGTATCGGGGCTTTGGCCGCGCCGTGAACATCACCCTCGGCCTGCCGCTGATCCGCACCTCCGTCGATCACGGCACCGCACTGGAACTGGCCGGCACCGGTCGGGCACGCATAGATAGCCTGACGTTGGCCGTGCAACTGGCCGCCGAGATGGCAACCAAGAGGCAAGCAAATCCATGAGCGATCACCGTCCACGCAAGCGCTTCGGCCAGAATTTCCTCCAGGATCCGCACGTGGTGGCGAAGATCGTTCATGCCATCGCCCCCCGGCCTGATGACCACCTGGTCGAGATCGGTCCCGGTCTGGGTGCATTAACCGAGGCGCTGCTGCCGCAGGTGGAGGCGATGGATGCGGTGGAGCTGGATCGTGACCTGGTCCCCAAACTGGCGCAGCGTTGCGGCAGCCTGGGGCAGCTGCAGATTCACAGTGCCGATGCACTGAAATTCGATTTCACTAGCCTTGCCGCCGATGGCCGGCCGTTGCGTATCATCGGCAACCTGCCCTATAACATCTCCACCCCACTGATGTTCTATCTGCTGAAGAGCCGTGCGGTGATCCGCGACATGCACTTCATGCTGCAAAAGGAAGTGGTGGACCGGCTGGCCGCTACGCCGGGCGGCAAGGACTACGGCCGCCTCAGCGTGATGATGCAGTACCACTGTGCGGTGGACTCCCTGTTTGACGTGCCGCCCGGCGCTTTTAACCCGCCACCCAAGGTGAATTCCGCCGTGGTGCGCCTGCGGCCCTGGGATGAACCGCCGGTAGAGGTGCCCGATGCGGCCGTGCTGGAAAAGCTGGTGACCCAGGCCTTTTCCCAGCGCCGCAAAACCCTGCGCAATACCCTCAAGGGCCTGCTCAGCAGCGAACAGATCGCCACCCAGGACATCGACCCGGTGCGCCGCGCCGAGACCCTGAGTCTGGCGGAATTTGCCGCCCTGGCCCGCGTGGTTCAGTGAGCAGGGAATCGACTTAATGGCCTTTGGGTTCGCCGGTATCGTGGAATTGTTGCTGGCGCCACCCGGCCTGTCGATCTGGCTGACATTGGTCGGCGTCTGGTTGCTGTACCGTGGCCGGCGCTCGCGGCTGGGCCTCGGCCTGGCTGGGTCGGGACTGGCCCTGCTCTATCTGTTCAGTACACCCATCGTCGCCCAGGGGCTATTGTCCATATTGCAGACTGCGCCGGTGGTTCCGCCCATGTTGCTGGATAAACAGGGTGCCCAGGCCATTGTCGTGCTTGGCGCCGGGCGGCGTGAAGACGCTGCGGAATATGGTATCGACACCCCGAATTCACTGGCGCTGGAGCGTCTGCGCTATGCGGCCTGGATTGCACGCCGCACGGATCTACCGGTGCTGGTGAGCGGTGGTCTGGCGAAGGATGGTCGTCCACCCGAGGCCATGTTGATGATGGAGGTCATGGAAGCGGAATATGGCGTACCCATTCGCTGGGTGGAATCCGACAGCCGCACCACCTTTGAAAATGCCCGCTACAGTAGCCAGATTCTGCAGAACTCACAGATCAAGCGGGTGTTCCTGGTCAGTCATGCCTGGCACATGCCGAGAGCGGTGTGGTCGTTTGAGAATTTCGGTATGGAGGTGGTGCCGGCGCCGACGGTATTCGAGCAGTGGGGTGATGGTAACTTGATCGTGCGGGACTTCCTGCCCAATGCGCGGGCTATGCAAAAGACAGCCTATGCCTTTCATGAGTACCTGGGCAATCTGTGGTATCGGATCCGTTATTCGTAATAAGGAAAGTTGCCGTTCTGGCATGTTGGGGTTCACAAAAAACGTTCACCCCTACGGTTCCGAGAACATCGGTGCCACACAAGACGCCAGCGGTGACAACGGTACAAAACAATATTTCGCAGCTAAAGCCGCTCCAGTTCCCGGTTCAGTTTTTCCTCGATACGTTTCTTGTACTTCAGATAGCTGATCGCCTGTACCTCACCGTTGCGCTGGTTACCCAGCAGGCTGGGTGAAAGGTCGACGTCGGTAATATAGATGGGATATTTCAGGCCACTGCCGCGCTTTTTCAAAACATAGTGGGCCACTTCGCGGAACAAATCTTTTCCGTGATCCAGAGTGGAAAATTCAGCATCGTTGCAGTACACGGTGAAGGCGGTGCTATGATCCGCCATATCACCAATCACCTGTACATTGAAATAACGCCGTCCCGACTCCTGTTGCACTGACTGGCGCTCAAAACTATATTTTCTTCGGACTTTCGTTACCTTGAGAATTTCCAGACCATCCAGCAGCAGGGTGGCACTGTCATCATGAAACAGATAGCTTTGCCGGCTGAGAATGGAATCGAAAAAAAGGCTGTACTGATTGATCAGCGAGGCATCATCGAAGTAGGCAACACTCTGATGAAACAGGGCTCCATGCTGGTCGAGCACAAAGATATCCACTTCACTACCCTGCTGCAGATAGAACATCTGGATCAGACCGCCGCGATTGCGCTTCAGAATGGCGGGCAGCGGTGTATCGAGCAGCGCTTTACGATCGACCTTGATACTGTTTAGGCTTGGCTGTGGCTCGCTTAAATATTCAATCAAATCGGCACAGTTTTCCTGTTGCGAATAGAGAAAAGACCCCTGATCGGATTCTAACACGTAATAGGACTTCTCGACCTGTAGCACATAACGCACTCGGCTGTTTTCATGGCAGTGGTAGAAAACCTGCGCAATATCCTGGTACAGCTCTTCGATACGCCGTGCGATGGCATTACTGTGGCTGGAAGAAAAACTGAAGGCCGAAAGTTCGGTGGGCTCCTCCATACCGGCATGGATATTCATGCGTAGGTACTGTGCCAGACAATCCAGTAGCCCACTGATACCGTTGTATTTATAGGTGATAATTTCCCCCCAGCTGCTGACCATTAGCAGATCGAAGCTGATCGCCAGGTTGAGTGAAAAACCACTGTAATTCATGATATCGGACTGGTCACTGACCAGATCCGTGCCTCGCCGTGAATGTCCCGGCAAGGGGTCGATGCCGACATTGGCGAACACGGCTCCGCGCAGGATGCCTGGTGGCCGGGAGAAATTTTCAATAGAAGTGGCTGGAAGTTGTCCGCCGGGAAAGAGGTTTTCCAGGGTGTTGATAATAGCGCGCACTTCCTGCAGGGAAAGAACGTCGTGTGTGACTTCCAGCGAGATGATGGTTCGTGGCCCGATGAGGCCGTTAAAATGACACCAGGCGAGAACCTCGACAACTGAATGGGTGCGCTTCAGTGAACCACCCGGTTCACCGGGCTCGACGTCGGTAGGGTACAGACCCCAGCTTTCCTCAGCATCTCGGCCCCTGCCCTGTTGGATAGTCAGGTGGCGTTCGATGATGCTGGAGGAAATGCCCCGGTTGATGGTTTCGACTTTTCCAGCCTTGCGCTCGAAGGCGGCATAAAGTTTGCGACCGAGAATATTGAGGTCTTTT
>JAJRWE010000223.1 GCA_024276955.1 Gammaproteobacteria bacterium | reverse complement strand
GGACTCAATGGGCATCCTGCATGACAAGCTAAAGGAAAAAGGCGCCCGCATCATCGGCTCATGGCCGAATGAAGGATATACCTACGACAACTCAAAGGCAGTGACGGAAGACGGGAAATATTTTGTCGGTCTTGCCTTGGATGAAGACTCACAAAGCATGCTGACTGAGGAACGCATCCGGCAATGGTCGTGCAATGTACTTGAAGAGTACGCCAAGCTGCTCGCCTGAACAGAGGAACTGATCATGTCACCTTGCACAAACAAATCTCGTGGTAAAGAAAACCTGACTCAAATTCTGTTGTTCAATGAGCATGATCCACACGGTGTTCTGTATAAATTTCGAGGAAAAACCATAACACGCGAGGAACTGAAACAGGCAGTAACGTCACTGGCCAGTCAGTTGTGCCAAATACTTCAGCCCGATGACAGCATCGTAATATGTCTCAATGACAGCCCCTCACTGGTGAGCGCCTTTCTGGCGGCGATGGCCATGGGTGCGATACCGACCGTCATCAACCCCAAATGCCGCACCGCGAACCTCCTTGGCATCACAAAGCATTGCAGAGCTCGTGTGTTGATGGTGGAATCCGATCGACTTCCCGACCTTCCTCCCATGGCGGACACGCTTGTAATTGAACGGCCAGACGAACAGCCATTCAGTGACTTCACTCTCAATGCCAAGATTGGCCATGGCGAAACCGCCTGGAATGATTTTTACCGAAAATCATGCCACGAAGCGTCCTATCTGCAATACACCTCTGGTTCAACCGGCACCCCGAAGGCCGTAATACACACAACCAACACTACACTGGGATTTTCCAAGGCCTACGCGGAAGGACACCTGGCGCTGTCTCCCGCCGACCTGTGTTACTCGATACCAAAGATATTCTTCGGCTATGGCATGGGGAACAGTCTGTTCTTTCCCCTGCTAACGGGCGCTGCGGCAATCCTTGATGATCGATGGCCCAGCCCAAGCCATATCATCGATAACATAACCCATTATTCGCCAAATGTGCTGTTTGCCGTACCGGCGATATATCACATGCTGCGAGACCACGCGGAACTTGTAGCTTCGCACACACGGCTGGCAATATCTGCCGGCGCACCACTCCCCCGCGACGAATTTGACTTCTGGAAGGGCAGGGGAATTGAGGTACGGGACGGAATCGGCGCCACCGAGGTTGGACATATATTTCTTTCCAACCATGCGGGCCAGGCCAAAGCCGGGAGAACCGGCAAGCCACTGCCGGAATACGAATGCAAGCTGATCGACACACAAGCCCAGCTTGTCAAACAAGCAAACACGCGCGGCGTACTTCTGGTAAGGGGGCCGGGCGTCAGCCCCGGTTATTTGAAGATGCCGGAGAAAAATTCAAAAATCTTCACCAACGGCTGGTATCGCACCGGCGACCTGTTTCACTTCGATGACGATGGATACTACCGCTATCTCGGCAGGGAGGACGACCTGTTCAAGGTAAATGGACGAAAAGTGGTTCCAGCAGTGGTAGAACAAAAACTCAGTGGTGCATTCGACGAAGTCATTGAATGCGCCCTGACGCCCTCCAGTCGCGAACGTGACAACGTGAAACCGACCTTGTTTCTGGTTCTCCGGGCCGGGAGCGATGTCAACCGACAGGTATACGCCGATTGGCTGCGTGCGGAATTTGACTCACACATGCAACCCAGAACCATCGTTTCCCTCTCTGCCCTGCCGCGCAACGACAACGGCAAGGTAATAAGGTCGGAACTCATTGATCAAGCAAACAATCTTTTGATGCGGGACATCGAATCCCAAGCACTATGCGAATAATGGCGGCACAGGTCACCATGCCCCGAGCCCCCGCTGGTGGCGAACAGCCATCGTTCGGGCCAGAAAGGCTCAAGGCCTCGCCGGGAGAGTCAGGCATGGATTACTTGTTGCCGGCCGTTGAGTCGGTAATGTCCCAAGGGAACGTAGCCGCGAAAGATATCGACTTGATAGTGAGTTTTTCCGTCTCTCCAGACCACCTTGCCAGGGACAGCAGCATTGGGGGGCCAAGAACCGGACACCCACTGCAGAAGGAAATCTCCGCCCGCAACGCCTTTGTTTTCGATCTCATGGACACCAGCCTGGCAAAGGTTCTGCACATCGTAAACACCCTGTCATGGCAGGAAGGGCACAAACGAATCTTGTTGGTGCGAAGTGAAATAAGCCACTGTGTTAAACAGGACAGTCAATCGGGTTTTTTCATGCAAGACGGCGCAATGGCCCTGTTAGTGGCACCCATGGAGCAGCAATATTTTCAGCAAAGCTACCTCGGCAAAACATTTCATCCGTTGGTCATGGAACTCAACACCGACATCCGAACACCACAGGACCACAAGTGCATGATGCGGTTTCCAACTAGCGAGAAACTCTGCGAGGCCATGGAGACAGCATTCGAAAAACTGTTAACCCCGTACAAGAAAAACAACATCGAGGGCATCATGGAGCAATGGTTCCATGACACCACGGACAACAAGCCCTACCATGGCCCCTTTCACCTGGCGCAGGAGTTCATGGTCCGTCTGAAACAATGCCAGCACGGGCAAATCGCTGCGGCGAGCTTTGACCCATTCGGGCCGGCGATCGATATGGTGACTGCGGTTATCAGTCCGGATTATACAAATGCATAGAGTAAAACTGGCATCGATTACCTGTGAGCTTCCAACCAGAAAGCTCGCCAACGACGACCCCGTATTCCGCAACCTGCCAGAGATGTCCAATCGCTGGTGGCGCTTCTGGGGGATCGAGAAACGGGGACACTATTGCCCCGAACGGGGTGAAAATGAATTTTCCGCGGCTCGCACCGCCATAAGTCGTTTGCTGCTGAATACCGACACCGACCCCAAGGATGTAGAGCTTCTGGTGTGCTCGGCATCCAGTCCGATACTGACGGACAGCGGAGGGACTCTACCCAACACGGGCCCCCGCCTGTATCCGCGCCTGAGCCGCGCATTAAAAGATTCACTAAATATGAAAAATGCCCTTGCATGGGACAGTCAAATGGAGTGTGCCAGTTTCTTGCTCAACATGAAGCTTGCCTCGTGTTTTATTCAGCAGGGAAAAATCAAGACGGCCGTTATCGTGTGCAGCGAATATGTCTCCAACATACTCGATCCCACGGCACGGAGCTCAACCATCTTTTCCGATGGATGTGCTGCCACGTTGTTGACCAGAAGTGATGATCAGAGCGATCTGCTTGGATCGGCACAGCACAGCAACGCGGATCACTATGAGATAGCAACCGGGAAGTGGCGCTTTCCCGAGCGTAAAGGGGTTGATGACCGGGTTAAGCTATATTTCACACTACAAGAAGAAGGCCAGTCGAAAATGCAGGAATTTGTGCCGGAAAATGTTCCGATAGCAGTTAACAACGCACTGAAAAGCGCCGGGATGGAAAGCAGCCAGGTGGACCACTTCGTTTTCCACCAGCCTTCACCGCTCCTTGTGCACGCATGGGCATCCTCGGTGGGCTGTCCGGAACACAAGTATCTGCAAACGATGAAAGACAACGGAGTCATGGTGTCGGTATCAATCCCCTACACACTGCATACCGCACTGCGCACCGGAAAGATCCCAAACGATGGCGTTGTTGTATTGGCTGGCGCCTCCACGGGCTGGGGATTCGCCGCCCAGGTATGGCGAATGGGCAATGTAGTTGCATGTTAACAAATCAACATTAGCGAGAGTTACGACAATGAACAAATATCACAAGACAATTCGGGAGTATGTCATCGAGGCAGCCGAACTCGATGAACAGGATATTGCCCCCGATGAGGATCTTATCACCCTGGGCCTCGACTCCCTGGCTGGGCTGGAAATCACGGTAAATCTGGAAAAAAAATACGGGGTCAAGATTCCACCATCCCGTTATGAGGAGATGACCACCATTGCCGCCATATCTTCAATTGTCGAACAGCTGGTAGCGGAGAAAAACCCCGTGGCCGAACTGGCGTAAGTATTCAAACATGGGAAATGTGCCAACGGCCAAAAAAATGGATGCCGACGAGATTGTCGTGGGAGCTGGCTTGACCGGCCTGATGTACGCCAACGTGGCGGCTGCGCATGGTCGCAATGTGTTCGTCCTGGAGCGGCATACCAAGGTGGGCGGATACGCGAGCAACTTCAAACGCAAGCGACAGTATGTATTCGATTGTAGTCTGCACAAGATAACTGGCCTCGGCGAGAATGGTAATTTGTCGGATGCCCTTGAACGAGCGGGACTACTTGATCTGCTCGACTTCCACTTGTATGAAAGCCTGACGACATTCATTATTGGTGGCAGGGTCATGAAACTACCCGCCGACGGCCGAAAATTTTTTCAGTGTCTTTCGCTTGAATTTCCCGATCAATCGACGGCACTGGAAAAGCTATTGTCAGATATTCGAAGCCACGGCTATCAAAATTACATGCTTGCCCGACTGGCGCTGGGCGAATACCAGATCGATCCATCGTTGATTATCGGCAGCAAGGCACTGAGCAAGATAACCGCATTCGACTATTTCAGATCGATCTTCGACGACGATGACCTGATAACACTGTTCTGCGCGCTTTCGGTCAATCTCGGCGTCGAGGCCTGCGAAGCTGATGCACTCTATTTCCTGCATTTTGCATACACCTTCCTGTTCACCGACAAAGGCTATGTCATGGGCTCAGCGCAGACCCTGTCCGACATACTGGCAGCAGAGCTGGAAAGAAGGGGAGGAACGATTCTGGTTCGGGAGCCCGTCACAAAAATAACGGTCTCTGGGAACAGGCTGGCGGGGTGCCAGACAAAACATTACGACATCAGCGCAAAACACATCATATTTACCGCCTGCCCTCATCAAATTACCGAGCTTCTTCCGGAGCAATGCCACAGCACAGGTTTTTTTGAAAAGCTTGACAAGCTGGAATTCGGGCTTGGCGCCTTCATTGTCTATCTGGGACTTGATGTACCACCCCGAGAATGCGGACTGACAGCCGCTGACTATCTCGTTGGAGATGCCAATTACCTGCGTAACGCAAAGATGGCCCTTGATGCCGATACAAGATATGACTGTTGGCCACTGTCCATCTCCAACTATCACGAACTTGATCCTGATTATGGCAATGTCGTCCAGCTGGAAATTCTTGATCATAAATCCGACTGGTTTGACCTTGACCGCGACGCCTATCGAAAAAAGAAAAAACACACGGCGCGGCGGATAATCGACCGTGCATGCAAGCACTTCCCGGCGCTCAAAAATCACATCAAGTACATGGATGTTTCAACCCCGCGCACCAACTACAAGTTTACCGGCTCTGGTGGTGGCTCCGCATTCGGTTACAAGCCCGTGCCGGGGCGCAACACCCGATTTCTCCAGACGCCTCCCGTTGCCGGGCTCCAGTTCGTTGGAACCTGGGTAAATGGCGCGGGTTACGAGCCCGCGATGTGTCTGGGATTTACCGCTGCAACACTTCGCAATCGTCTTGACACGCCAGAAAACTGAGGAGCACATCATGAGCTGCAGCAATGGCATAACCGCGGACAATCTTCACCGCCTTACTACAGTTACACAGCGTCTCATCGCATCATCGGAAAAACGCTCAATGAGCACCTTGCATGATCATCCCTGGGATGAATCGGTGACCGGTTCGCCCTATCTCCGGAAAAGGGAGCGAATTTCCATCTATGGCACCGAGTATTGGGACAAAGCCAGCGAGGAAGAAATCCAGCGTCTTTCCATGGAGGAAACGATCACGTGGTGGTCGGCATTCATACACCTGGAGTCACTGGTGGTTGAGTACTACATGCGACAGCTTAATGATGGCGCCTTCAACGATCTCCCCGCGGTAATTCGCGACTACATGACCCATTTCATCAAGGAAGAACTGGTACACACTCTGGTTTTCAAGAAGTCCATCACCTACTACGGCAGCGAGATCTATCCCATGCCGGATTTTCTGCGCAGCTTCTATGATGATAATGCCGGCACTGGCAAATACCCGCTCATGGCCGTCTATCTGACCATGGTCATCGAGTGGATAGCCGACCAGTATCAACGCCTGGATGTCGATGCGGAATACGTTCACCCCATGGCCAAGAAGGTGGTGCATGAACACTGGAAAGAAGAAATGCGGCACATAAAATGGGGGCAAACAATGATCAAGAATCTGATCCACACAGACTCGGAGTTCAAGCGCCATGCACAGGAGTTAACGCCAATTTATGTACGTCAGCTAATCGACCAAGGAGTTACCAACATAGATTGCTTTGACAGAGTCGGATTCGCTGACCCGGCCTTCAAGGACACCGAAACAGTGCTTGATACCGTGCTCTATTCCGAACACCGACAAAAGCTGAACAGCGATCTTGTCACACCATTGCTGCACTATTTCATTACCTCGGAAATTTACGATGAATCCTATCGCCACATTTGGGATATGCACGGTTTCGGCAACGATTTGGATGTGCTGCTCGACAAGGAATCCTGAGGAATATTCATGAAAGAAAGAAAATTACACTCCATTAACGACGTCATTGCATCTATGGAACACCGTTTTCGGGCCGACGCCAGCAAGAATGTGAAAGCGAAATATCAATGGCTGATATCGGGGCCATCCGGAAAGGACTTTTGCGTACACGTCAACGACGGGGCATTCGAAGTGATTCACGGTCGTGTTGATGACCCAAGCGTCACATTTGAGACCGACGACAACACCTACCTTCGCCTGGTCAACAACGAAATCAAGGGGATGACCGCAATCCTGACCCGCAAGCTGATCGTACGCGGAAACATCTACCTTGCGAGCAAAATGGATCAAATATTCAAATGACATTTCCAACCCGGAATACTGGAAGAAAAACATGTCAAATCCGGTAATCAGCGGTATGGCTTACCACCTTCCCGAAGCTGTTGTAGGCAATCATGAACTGGTAAAAAGAATCCGCACTTCCGAAGCATTCATACTGGAACGCACCGGCGTGGTGACCCGTCGCCATGCCTCACGGGAACAAGCGACCAGCGACCTGATGCTTCCCGCCGCGCGTGAGGCCATTGCGAGCGCCGGGCTGGATGTCTCGGATATTGATTTCCTGCTGGTAAATACCCTGTCCCCGGATCATCACGATCCTTCGCAGGCCTGCCTGCTGCAGCCCCAGCTTGATCTCGGCCAGATACCCGCCATGGACATTCGCGCCCAGTGCAGCGGTTTCTTGTATGGGCTGGAACTCGCAGTCGGCCTGCTGTCAGCCGGGCGGTACCGCAATATTCTTCTGGTGTGTGGCGAATTGCTATCAAAACGCATGGACTGCTCGGACAACGGGCGCAATCTCGCCATTTTGCTTGGTGACGGTGCCGCCGCAGCGGTTGTTTCGACTACCAATGAAAGCCATCAAGGCCTGATCGACCTGGCACTGGGCGCTAATGGCGCCTATTTCGATCTGCTGATGACTGCGAAGCCCGGTACACGGGGAGACAGCTTCATTTCCGCGGCCTCGGTATCACAGGGCAAGGCCGAATTCGTGATGAACGGACGGCCCATGTTTGACCATGCCTGCGACACCCTGGTCTCCGCTGCCGAGGACATGCTGGCGAAACACCAATTGAACCTTTCTGACGTTGATCATGTCGTCTGTCACCAGCCCAACCTGCGCATTCTGGAATCGGTGCGTGACCGGCTCGGAATTCCGGAGGCCAAACTCAAGATAACTGTGGACACGCTTGGCAACATGGCCTCCGCCTCATTCCCGGTCACCTTGGCAATGCTGTGGCCCGAGATGAAACCCGGCGACATCATCCTGATGCTGAGCTACGGGTCAGGTGCGACCTGGGGATCCGCCCTGTATTGCATGCCAGGCACGGAACCCACATGCTGAGCGGTATCCTCCCCCGGCAAATTGATGACGACCTCCACGTGTTGGGCAGCATGGATGTGCCGGTATATTTTCTTCGCCTTGGCGATAAAAGCTGGGCGCTGATCGAAGGAGGGATCAGCCGCGATGCGGAGCTGACATGGGAACACATGACGAGTCTGATTCAGTCACCGGACCATGTTCACTATTGGCTCATCACCCACAAGCACTACGACCATTGCGGACTACTACCCTACCTGGTTCCCCGCCTGAAACAGGTTCGGGTAGTTGTCAGCCAGAAAACCTGGAAAAGCTGGCAGAATCCCGAGGCGCGCAAGCTCATCGCCAGCCTGAACGCCCGAATCCTGCGCGGGAAACAGACGATGCCCCACTGTGTTGATCTGCACACATTGCCTGTGCAGCTCGTTGACGGTGGAGTTGCGCTTGAGCTGGGAGAAAAACAAACGATACGCGTCATATCCGCACCGGGTCATTCCAGTGACCAGATCATTTTTCTTGACGTCTACCACCAACGGCTATTCACCGCAGATGCCATGGGTGAGTTCAATGACGCTGACAATACCTGGAATCCGTTGATGTTCGACAATGTCGCGCAATACCTGGATACCCTTGCGCTTATTCGCTCGCTTGCCCCCCGGCAGCTCATCACCGCCCATGACGGCATATTATCCGGAAAACACGCGAAACATGCCGTTGACCACGCCTTTCAACAGTGCCATGACTTTATCGTGCGGACGATGCCCGAATTGTCTGATGAAAAGGCACTGGAGCGCTTCGCCAGAAAACTGCATGGCCAGTGGGCAGCCCAGAGCGCATCCTTCGTGCCTGCTGATCTGCACCTGAACAGCATGCGCTTCATGCTAAAGGGCATTGCCAACTATCAATTAGCCAGAGAAAGGAAAACCCATGTTTGCTGATCTGAAAGACCGCCTGGTGCTCGTTACCGGCGGCAGCCGGGGTATTGGAAAAGGTATCGTGTCACACCTGTTGGATGCTGAGTGCAAGGTCGTTTTCACCTATCAGAACAACGGCAAAGCCGCCGAGGATATTGTCGATGCCGCTCGCCATCAGGGCGCCCAGTGCTGGGCTTACCAAGCAGATGTTTCCGACCCCGACCGTTCACGCACCATCGTTGACAACATCGAGAAAGATCACGGGCCAATTTACGGCCTGGTCAACAATGCGGGCATCAACAATGACAAATCATTTCTCACCATGCCCCAGGACCTATGGACCCGTGTAATCGACACCAATTTGAATGGCGCGGCTTATCTCAGTCAGGCGGTGATGATGAAAATGCTACCGAGAAAGCAAGGCAAGGTGGTGATGATGTCATCGGTGAGCGGCATGCAGGCGAGTCCCGGACAGTCAAATTATTCGGCATCCAAGGCCGGGCTCATCGGACTGACCCGCACGCTCAGCCACGAGGTCGCTCGTTACAACATACAGGTCAATGCGGTGGCACCCGGATTTATTGAAACCGAAATGGTCGCCGGCATGAGCGAAAAGATGCGCAGCCAAATCCCCAGGATTGTCCCTGCGCGTCGTATGGGAAGTGTGGATGACGTGGCCAAATCCGTCCTGTTTCTGTTATCCGGGGCGGCGGATTACATCACCGGACACACCCTGGTTGTCGATGGTGGATTGAGCACATGACAAGCCAGTGGCGGGAACCAGTGACACCAGTCAAGCCACAGCAGCGCGATATCGCGTTTGCGACAAGAGAAAGAGACATTTCACATGACTGACAAGATGAGGCGCGTTGCCGTCACCGGCGTTGGCGTCGTTTCCCCTCTGGGCAGCGACAAGGACATTTTCTGGAACGGACTGCTTGAAGGTCGTTCCGCCATCGAAAAAGTGACCAAACTCGATCCGGATCTTTATCCACGCAATCTCGCAGCTGAAATCAAGGACTGGGATCAACTGCCAGAGGCCGATGATCCCTCACTGACACGGTATGGCCAGGCCGTGGGATACAGCGTGGCCGCCTCGCGCATGGCCCTGCATGACGCCGGGCTTGAAGCCGTCACGGATGTCCACAACGACTACGACGTTCTGATAGGCACCACCATGGGAAACCAGGACATCGTCGAGCGCATCATTAACAAATATGAGCTGAGTGAGTCGGATCCGGTAAAAGACATTCGCGCAAAGGATCTGAGCCATTTTTCCGCCTCGCTCCTCAGCACGGAAGTGGCGCGCAGATTTGGTTTCAAGGGCAGCGCTCTCACCTTCGTCAATGCCTGCGCCGCGGGCAATTACTCCGTGGGTACAGCCTTCGACCGGATCCGCACGGGCAGGAGCAAGATAATACTTGCTGGCGGCGCCGACCCTTTCAGCCGGACCTGTTACACCATATTCCACCGCCTCAATGCATCGTCTGGCGATGCATGCCGCCCGTTTGACCAGGAGCGCAACGGCATGGTGGTCGGTGAAGGTGCGGCAATGCTGGTGCTGGAAGACTACGAACATGCCCGGAAACGCGGCGCGAACATCTATGCGGAGGTAACAGGTTACGCCCTGACCTGCGATGCCTATCATGCCACCGCCCCCCATCCGGAAGGCCATGGCGCCATCAAGGCAATGAAACGGGCCCTGCATGTTGCCGGCCTGTCTCCCGCTCAAATCGATTACGTCAGCGCCCATGGAACCGGTACGGCGGCAAACGATCACTCGGAGGCAACAGCCTTGCATGACGTCTCTGGCGATCGCTTGCCGCAGATCCCCATCAGTTCCATCAAGTCCATGATCGGCCACTGCATGGGGGCCGCAAGCGCCTTTGAAGCAGTAGCGTGCGCCATGGCGATCCACCATCAGCGGCTGCCCCCTACCATCAATACGACCATGGTTGATTCGGCCTTTCCATCGGCCATGGATGTGATTCCCGGGAAATCCAGAAAGGCCCCCGTCAACCATGCAATGAGTAACGCATTTGCATTTGGCGGGAACGTTTCCAGCATCATTCTCAGCCGGCTTGCGTCAGACGACGGCAACCGTGTCCACTAAATAAGGAAGAACCCATGCCTTTCATTATTGATGAATTTGTTTTCAAGATGCCCGGCATTGAGTCACCCGCTCCACTGCTGGGGACAATCGGCGAAAAACCGGCCGAGAGGCAATTTGTCAACTATGACGCCAACAAGTCCCTGGGCAAGAGCCGGCATCTCAGCGCCGCCACCAAGCTGTTGAGCAGCACCGCAACGAAATTACTCGGTCACAAATCCTTTCAGCAAGCGATTGAATCCGCCCCGACCCGGGTCGGCATCTTCATCGCTGAAAACAACGTCAACCTCAAGGACGATTTCGACTTTGATTTATGCGCCAAAACCCATGGCCCGGATCATGTCAGCCCTCTACAGGCGCCCAATACACTGGCCAACGTGGTCGGCAGCCACTTTGCGCGAATCAGTTCGATCGAAGGCCCGAACAGCACTGTCTCCGCCGGCCAGCATGGCGTCTATCATGCCCTGGACATGGCCGAACTCGGTCTGCAATGCGGCGCCATCGACACGGCCATTGTTGGCGCAGTCAATGTCACTTCCTGCTATCACAAAATTCTGCAACACGACCAAAGGGAGGTCTGCGTGGCAGCGCGCCTGTCACGAGCTCACGGGGATGCCGCTGTCACACTCTATCCGCCTTTGATGCGAACCTTGCCGGACATCGATGAAGAGAAAGTGGCAAGACTGATTGCCCTGCAAGCCCGAAAACACCTGAAGCACTCCGATGTCGACATGGTCTGGATTGCCAACGGACTCAGCCAACTGGATCCCGACCGCTTCACCACCGTACTCACCACAAAAAAAACCAGCCACTGCGTGGTTTCGGGCAAGCACTTGTTCGGAAATGAAGGGCACTGCGACCCACTGATACTCACATGCCTTGCTCACGAGATGTTCATGGAAGAAACAACTGACTGGTCACGGCTGGGCAAGGCGATGTTTGGCCCGGCCCCCGAGCGGACCGGCACCATCGCCATTATTTCCTGCGATGAGCACAACCAGCTTTCGGTATTGATTATGGTGAAAGCGTGATGGAACTCGACTTTGCGAAGATCGATATCAAAGATCTCATTCCACACCGTGAACCCTTCCTCCTGCTTGATCGGCTGGAACAGTACGACAGAAACGAAGGCCTGACCGCCGTCAAGGCCGTGTCCCGGGGCGACCCCTGGTTCGTCGGGCATTTTCCCAACTTTCCAATCATGCCCGGCGTACTCGTGACAGAGGCCCTTGCCCAGACCTGTGCGGCATTCATCAGCCTCGAAAGCCTGAACTCGGCGGAATCATCTTCCGCCAGCGAAAAACAAAGCTACATTCTGTTACGTTCGGACATGCGCTTTCCCAAGGCCGTACTGCCCGGACACCTGCTCAATCTGTCCGTAAAAC
Source organism: Gammaproteobacteria bacterium (assembly GCA_024276955.1). GTDB lineage: Bacteria > Pseudomonadota > Gammaproteobacteria > SZUA-152 > SZUA-152 > DRQN01. The sequence goes on along the minus strand of JAJRWE010000223.1, from coordinate 11,490 downwards.
TCTCCGAAAGAACATCCGCATTTGACCTCTACACAACCCGCGCCCAACAGAACGGCGTGATCTGCGCACGCGGGACACTCACGGTAGCGGCGATGCCCACGGATCGGTTATAGCCTCTGCCCCGGATAGAGGCACGGCACGCTCCACCGTCCCGGGCGCGTCACCCCGACCGCACGCGTCACGCTCTGATGCCAGCACGTAAACACCGGACAAGAAAATGGCTGCGGGTGGTGGTGGCAGAAACAGCCATTGGCTGCGAGATACGCCTGGGACAGGGATTTCCTGAAGCCCCGAACACGACAAGGTCCATCCCAGAACAACATCACCGCGCGCCAATCAGCTCGATCTCGTAGCCATCCGGGTCGGCGACAAAGGCGATGATGGTCGAACCCGCATTCATGGGCCCCGCATCGCGGATGATCCTGCCGCCACGGGCCTTGATGGCCTCGGTCGCCCGATACACATCATCCACCTCGATGGCGATATGGCCGAAACCCGTGCCCGGATCGTAATGGTCGACACCCCAGTTGTAAGTCAGCTCCAATACCGTATTTGCCGCCTCGTCACCGTAGCCGAGAAAGGCCAGGGTGAACTTGCCCTCGGGGTAATCCTTGCGTCGCAGCAGTTGCATGCCCAGTACCTCCGTGTAAAAGCGAATCGAGCCGTCGAGGTCGCCGACACGCAGCATGGTGTGAAGTATTCTCATGGGTTGTTCCTCCGCTGAAATCGTTGGGTTGCCGGCAGCAGTGCGTACTTCAGTCTACCTGCAGGCTCTTGGACACCACCTCAAAGACATCCTTCGACAGGCCGGGCGCGGCGAGCAGGCGTTGCAGCTGCGCCTGCATCAGGGCCTGGCGTTTTGGCTCGTATTTGCGCCACTGGGTAAAGGGGCCGGTGAGGCGCGCGGCGACCTGCGGGTTGAGCGCATCGAGTTTGAGGACGTAGTCGGCGAGGAAGGCGTAGCTGGCGCCGTCGATGGCGTGAAAGCAGGCCGGGTTGGCGCTGGCGAAGGCGCCGATGAGGGCGCGCACCTTGTTGGGGTTCTTGAGGGTGAAGGCCTCGTGCTCGGTGAGGGCACGCACCCGCTCAAGGGTATCCGGCAGACTGGCTGTGGCCTGGATGCCCAGCCACTTGTCTACCACCAACGGCTCGTCGCGCCAGCGTGCGTAAAAGGCGGCCAGGGCGCGCTCACGGGCCTCAATGGGCTGGCTGGCGAGACTGGCGAGGGCGGCCATGCTGTCGCTCATGTTGCCGGCGGTATTGAACTGTCCCTCGGCGAGGGTGATGGCGGCTTCGTCACCGATGCGGGCGAGATAACCGAGACAGGCGTTCTTCAGCGCGCGGCGGCCGATGGATTCGCCGTCGATGCGGTACTCACCACTGCCGGCATTTTCCGCGTACACGGCCTCGAGCTGCGGGCGCAGGCGCTAGGCCAGGGCGCGACGCAGGAAGTCGCGCGCCTCATGGATGGCCTGCGGGCCGATGGGCTGGATGAATTCGGCCAGGTAGTTTTCCGTCGGCAGGCCGAGGGCCAGGGCGGCGAAGGCGGGGTCGAGACGGTCGTCGGCCAGGGTGCGGGCGAAGGCATCACTGAAGGCCTCGTCCAGCTGCAGGGGTCGGCCGGCATGGATGTCGTCCACCAGGCCCATGAGGGTCTTCACCGCCATTTTCTGCCCGGCCTCCCAGCGCGAGAAGGGATCACTGTCGTGGGCCATGAGAAAGTAGCGTTGCTCGTCGCCAAGGTCGTCCTCCAGCTTCACGGGGGCGGAGAAGCCGCGCAGCAGCGAGGGCACGGTACCCGCAGGCACGTCAGTGAAGGTGAAGGACTGGGTCGCCTCGCGCAGGTGCAGCACGCGGGTGGTCGTGCCGGGCACGCCCTCGCCTTCCAGGCATAATGGCAAGTCGTTGCTCTCGGCATTCAGCAGGCCGACGGTCAGCGGGATGTGGAAGGGCTGCTTTTTCGACTGACCCGGTGTGGGGGCGCAAGTTTGCGTTATGTTCAGGGTCAGGGTTTGTTGTCCGGTGTCGTGACGGTGGGAGACCTTCAGCTGTGGCGTGCCGGCCTGGCTGTACCAGAGACGGAACTGGCTGAAGTCGGCGTTATTGGCGTCCTCTATTGCACGCACGAAATCATCGGTGGTCACCGCCTGACCGTCGTGGCGCTCGAAATAGAGGTCGGTGCCCTTTCGAAAACCCTCGGAGCCCACCAAATGAGCCAGCATGCGCACCACCTCCGCGCCCTTGTTGTAGACGGTGACGGTGTAGAAATTGTTGATCTCCACGTAGGAGTCCGGTCGCACCGGATGGGCCATGGGGCCGGCGTCCTCGCGGAACTGGTGGGTGCGCAGCACATTGACGTCCTGGATGCGCTGCACACCTCTGGAGTTCATGTCGGCGCTGAATTCCTGGTCGCGGAACACGGTGAAGCCCTCCTTGAGGCTGAGCTGAAACCAGTCACGGCAGGTGACGCGGTTGCCGGACCAGTTGTGAAAATATTCGTGGGCGATGACGCTCTCTATGCCCAGATAGTCGGCATCGGTGGCGGTGTCCGGGCGCGCCAGCACATAGCGCGAATTGAACACGTTGAGGCCCTTGTTCTCCATCGCCCCCATGTTGAAGTCGTCCACGGCGACGATCATGTACAGGTCGAGATCGTATTCACGGCCGTAGGTCTCTTCGTCCCAGCGCATGGCCTTTTGCAGTGAGCGCATGGCGTGTTCGCACTTGTCGATGTTGTGATGCTGTACATAGATGTGCAGGTCGACGCGGCGGCCGCTCATGGTGGTGAAGGTGTCTTCGATGCGCGCCAGGTCGCCGGCCACCAGGGCGAACAAATAGCTGGGCTTGGGGAAGGGGTCTTCCCATTTGGCCCAGTGGCGGCCATCGTCCAGTTCACCACTGGCGATCAGATTGCCGTTAGACAGCAGCACCGGATAGCCGGCCTTGTCGGCCACCAGGGTGGTGGTAAAGCGGGCCATGACGTCGGGACGGTCGAGGTAGTGGGTGATCTTGCGGAATTCCTCCGCCTCGCACTGGGTGCAGAAGTTGCCGCCGGAGGTATACAGGCCGCCCAGCGAGGTGTTGGCTGCGGGGTGGATGTCGGTGATGATTTCCAGTTCGCAGGCGTCGGGTAGGTCGGCGAGGGTGAGGCTATGGTTGTCGCGCTGGTATTCACCCGTTTCGAGGGGGCGGCCGTCCACGGCCACAGAGATCAGTTCGAGGTAATGGCCGTCGAGTCTCAGCGGTTCGCCCTCGCGCAGGCGGCGAATCTTCAGGCGGCTGGTGACCCGGGTGGTCTCGGGGTCGAGGGCGAAATGCAGGTCGACATGGTCGATGGCGTAGGCCGGCGGCCGGTAGTCGGCGAGGCGGATGGTCTGGGGTGTTTCGGACATGGTGGACTCGTGGTGTAGCGAATGGGCGTAGGAGCGGGCCATGCCCGCGATGGGTTCCGGAAATGTCATCCACAAATAAACGCAAATATCGAAACCCCTTCTTGCCGGTCTATCCCTCAAAGACTCGGTGAAACAGCTTGAAGAGCACCTCTACTAACTGCTTGTGGCCTCTGCGCCAGCAGTTAGTAGAGGTACCCTAAAGATCATTTGCGTGCATTCGCGTCCATTTGCGGACTGATCATGAAGGTCTCTTCGCGGGCATGGCCCGCTCCTACGATTTCGGTAATATTGCGGGATTATAACCCACGCTGCACCTCGGGCATGGCTACTCGCTGACGAAATAGATATCACCATAGAAGGCTGAGGCACTCTGCCCGGTATTGTCACTGTCGGTCATCACCGCCACCGCATCGATGTGGGTGAAGTCTTTGCCGAACAGGCGCTTGAGATCTTCGCGCACGTTGCGCCGTTCCTGCACCCAGTGACCGGTATCGGTACCGCCAGAGCGTACCGCGACCATCATGGCGTTGCCGGTGAAGGCGTTGGGCCAGCTGGTTGTTACGGGCTGGTTGCTGGACCAGACGTAGTTCACCGCTCGCGTGCGCCAGAAGAACATGCCACCGTCCACCACCACGTAGACCCGCGCGGGATAGTCATCACCGGCCTTGCTGCGTTCATCGTTGCCGCTGAAGGTCTCATCCACCCGCCACGACCAGTGCAGCCAGGGGGTGCGGGTGAGGTCGATGCGCACCTTCTTGAACAGGCCCGAGGCGCTATTTTGCGCATGGGCATGCAGCGCCTTGCCCTGTTCCGTGTCGACGATTTCATAGCGGGTATTGCCGACGAAGGACTTTTCCTCCCAGCCGTCCAGTTCACCGACGCTGAACTGGCCGATGGGCAGAGTCTCCGCGAAGGCGGCGCTGGACAGGCCGAGCAGGATCAGGCCAGCGATAGTGCGCAGCTGGCGGTAAGGGAGACGAAGGGGCATAGTATTTTCCGTGGATGGCGGTGGAGAGGCTATGCCCTGAGACACACTGAATCCATGATCGTTACATGAAACCGAGCAAAATCGAATGACTGACCCCGCCCTCAAAGACCTGCAACACATCCCCGGCGTCGGCCTGTCCATGGCCGCCGACCTGCTCGGCCTGGGCATCGGCTCCGTAGCGGCCCTGCGCGGGCAGGATCCGCAGCGCCTTTATGACCGCCTGTGTCGGCAAGAAGGCAAGCCGGTGGATCGCTGCGTGCTGTATGTGTTCCGCTGTGCGGTCTACTTCGCTGAAAACACCGTGCACGACCCTGAGCTGCTCAAATGGTGGCACTGGAAAGACCGTCCGTGAGCGATTCGTTGTTGCGCGTCAGCCAGCTGCTAACACACCAGCGCGGCCCCTTCGACCTGTCCATCGACACCGGCGAATGTGTCAGCCTGCGCGGGCCCTCCGGTAGCGGCAAGTCACTGCTGCTGCGTGCCATCGCCGATCTCGACCCGCACCAGGGCGAGGTATGGCTGGACGGCGTGGCCTGCGAGCAGATCCCCGCCCCGCAGTGGCGGCGGCAGGTGGCGCTGCTGCCGGTGGAGAGCCAGTGGTGGCTGGACGAAGTGGGCGCCCACTTTCCCGACGAGAACTGTCCCTGGCTGGCCCCTCTGGGCTTTTCAGAGGCCGCCCTGGGCTGGCAGGTGAGCCGACTGTCCAGCGGCGAAAAGCAGCGCCTGGCCCTGGCGCGGGCGCTGATGAACCGGCCCCGCGTGCTGCTGCTGGATGAGCCCACAGCCAGCCTCGACGAGACCAGCGCAACGGCCCTGGAGACGGTGGTGGCCGAATATCGCCATGAGAACAACGCCGCCGCGCTATGGGTCAGCCACAGCGCCACACAGGCCGCGCGGGTGGCGACACGGCATTATCAACTCACGCCGCAGGGCGTGCAGGAAGGTGAAGCATGATCCAATTGAGATTTCTAGGATGATCACCCTGAGCGTCTTCGATCTCAGCCTGGCTGCGCTGCTGGTGCTGATTCTGGCCGGCCTGAGCTGGCACATGCGGCTGGGGCTGGAGCGTTCACTGCTGATCGCCACCCTGCGCATGGTGGTGCAACTGTCGCTCATCGGTCTGGTGCTGAAGACGGTCTTCGCCACCACCGGCCTGCTGTGGGTCAGCCTGATGGCCATGGTGATGCTGCTGGCCGCCGGGTACGAGGTCATGGCGCGCCAGCAACGGCGGCTGAAGGGCTGGTGGGGCTATGGCCTGGGCACCGGCGCCATGTTCATCTCGTCATTTGCCGTCACCGTGCTGGCTCTGTTCACCATGATCGGCAACCAGCCCTGGTACGAGCCGCAGTACGCCATCCCCCTGCTCGGCATGATGCTGGGCAACACCATGAGCGGCATCGCCCTGGCGCTGGATCGCCTGACCCAGACCGCCTGGCAGCAGCGTGCGCTGATCGAGCAGCGCCTGATGCTCGGACAGACACGCACTGAGGCCATCGACGAGATCCGCCGCGAAGCCATGCGCAGTGGCATGATGCACATTATCAACGCCATGGCCGCCGCCGGCATCGTCAGCCTGCCCGGCATGATGACCGGCCAGATCCTCGCTGGCGCGCCACCCATGGAGGCGGTGAAGTATCAAATTCTGATCATGTTTTTGATTGCCGCCGGCACTGGCTTTGGTGTGACCGCCGCCCTGTGGCTCGCCTCACGACGGCTGTTCGATGAACGCCACCGGCTGCGGCTGGATGTGCTCAGTGCCCCCCGGCCGTAGGAGCGGGCCATGCCTGTGATGATTTCGCCCCTTGCCCCACAGATCGTGGTATCCCCACCGATTATCGCAGGCATGGCCTGCTCCTACGGTCAGTACGGTAGGTTGAGGTGACGACTGCATGGAGAAGGTGAGACCAGCCCGGTAGGGTGGGCACGGAGTTTGTGCCCACGCGTTGCAGGAAATCTTCGGGGGATTGCCGCGTGGGCAATAAAACATGCCCACTCTACTTGGCTGGCTAATGTATTTAAAGGAGAGCTGAGTGCCATTTACTCCCTTCCATATGGGGCCAGGAATACTGGTAAAGGCCGTACTGCAAGGCAGCTTTAGCTTAATGGTATTTGGTTGGGCGCAAATCGTAATGGATATCCAGCCGTTATTTGTTCTCGTAACGGGCGATGGGCATCTGCATGGTTTTTCTCACACCTATGTTGGTGCAACATTACTAGCAGTTTTTTCCGCGCTGTCAGGAAAATACCTGTCAGAAATCGGGTTGAAAATTTCAGGCATTGCTAAGAAAGGGCGTTCTATAACAATCAGGTGGTGGGTTTCATTCCTAAGTGCATTTATAGGCACATATAGCCATGTGGTACTTGATAGCATAATGCATGGTGACGTAGAACCATTTTACCCATTCTCCCAAGTGAATGGGTTGTTGGGGCTAATTAGCGTGCCCCAGCTGCATCAGCTTTGCCTCTACAGCGCGCTGGTAGGGGCGATTATTTTTTATTCCGTTCAGTATGTGCGTAGAAAAACATAATCGGGCAGCCGGGGATTTCTAACCCCCAGAAAAATATGGTCACTACAGATTGGCGATGGATTGTTGCTCTGGCATGTTGCCCATATGGATGTAGGCATGGAGCGGAAGCTTTGGGGTTCATAAGAAACATTCACTCCTACGTCTGAAATGTTCGGCGATGAGGGCGGTGAGCCGCCGCGCCAATTGCGCCTTGGGTGCCTGCGTCAGCTCGGTTACGCCGTTGGCATCAATGACACTCAGTGCATTCTCTTCGGCCTCGAAGCCCAGCCCCCCGCCGACACGGTTGGCGGCGATCATGTCCAGATCCTTGCGCGCCAGCTTGTCACGCGCATATTCCAGCAGGTTTGCGGTCTCGGCGGCGAAGCCGACGGTGAAGGGGCCGCCGGGCAGGGCGGCGACCTCGGCGAGGATGTCCGGGTTGCGCACCAGTTCCAGGCTTAGGGTGTCGGTAGTCTTTTTGATTTTCTGTTCACTGGGCGCGGCCGGGCGGTAATCGGCCACGGCGGCGCTGGCGATGAAGATGTCGGCATCGGTGGCGCGGCCCAGCACGGCGGCGTGCATTTCTTCTGCACTGCGCACGTCGATGCGTTCGACGCGCGGCGGCGTGGCCAGCGCCGTGGGTCCACTAACCAATGTTACGTGGGCGCCGGCCTCTGCGGCAGCCTGTGCCACCGCATAACCCATGCGTCCGGAGCTGCGGTTGCTGAGGTAGCGCACCGGATCGATGGCCTCCTGGGTGGGGCCGGCGGTGATCAGTACGCGCAGGCCGGCCAGGGCGCCGGTGTCGAATAGTTCGGCGGTGCGGCGGACGATGTCGGCGGCCTCCAGCATGCGCCCGGGGCCGGTCTCACCGCAGGCCTGGCCACCCTCGGTGGGGCCGAACGGGTGTACGCCGCGCGCACGCAATTGTTGCAGGTTGTCCTGCGTGGCGGCATTGGCCCACATCTGCTGGTTCATGGCCGGGGCCACGGCGACGGGGGCCTCGGTCGCGAGGCACACGGCGGCGAGCAGATCATCGGCGCGGCCCTGGGTAAGGCGGGCAATGACATTGGCCGAGGCTGGCGCGATCACCACCGCATCGGCCCAGCGCGCCAGCTCGATGTGGCCCATGGCCGCCTCAGCCTCGGTGTCCAGCAGCTCGCTGTGCACCGGATTGCCGGACAGAGCCTGAAAAGTCAGCGGGGTGACGAATTCCGCGCCGCCGGCACTCAGCACCACACGCACCTCCGCACCGCTCTCGCGCAAGCGGCGTACCAGCTCGGCAGCCTTGTAAGCGGCGATACTGCCGGTGACGCCGAGCAGGATGTGTTTGTTGACGAGGCTTTTGTTGGCGGGGATGTGCATATTTGTGCAGGATTGTCTGTTGGCTAGCGTCGAAGCCATGTAGTGTAAACGAAACCCTGCATATGTTACGAAACGACAAGGATGTGGCGATGGCGATTACTGACTGGCCGGCCGAGGAGCGGCCGCGTGAAAACCTCCTCAGCCGCGGTGCGGAGGCGCTTTCCGACGCCGAACTGCTGGCGATCTTCCTGCGCACCGGGGTGCCAGGCAAGACCGCGGTAGACCTGGCGCGCGACCTGCTGATCCGCTTCGGCAGCCTACGCGCCCTGCTGGAGGCGGATTGCAAGACCTTCTGCGAAGCGCCGGGACTGGGCACGGCCAAATTCGCCCAACTACAGGCCACCACGGAAATGGCCCGCCGCCATCTCGCCGAAACCCTCAAGCGCGGCGAGTCGCTGACCAGCGCTGGCGATACCCGTCGTTATCTCAGCGCCCGTCTGCGCGACTACCCCTACGAAGTGTTTGCCTGCCTGTTCCTCGACACCCGCCACCGGGTGATCGAATTCGAAGAGCTGTTCCGCGGCACCATCGACGGCGCCAGCGTGCACCCGCGTGAAGTGGTGCGCCGTGCCCTGGCCCACAATGCCGCTGCCGTGATCCTCGCCCACAACCACCCCTCCGGCATCGCCGAACCCAGCCGCGCCGACCGTCACATCACCGAGCGCCTGACGGATGCCCTGGCGTTGGTGGACGTGCGCGTGCTGGATCATCTGGTGGTGGGTGATGGCGAGGTGGTATCGTTTGCGGAGCGGGGGTGGTTGTAGTGCGGGATAGGTGTATTGTGGCAGACAATATTTGACGCCGTGTCCCTCAGTTGCTGCGTCCTCTGTGGCCAGAACAGGTCAAGATAAGACACATTTGTGGAGTAAGAAAAGCAAATTTCGACGTTTACCCGGGGCCTCGATGAAGACGTTATTTTTTTTAACCATGATTATGATTGCTTCGTGCAGCCATATCCCGGCTAAAAACGACCTGAATATTAATGAGCTAAAGGCTGCGATGTCTTATGGAACCATGAGGCAGCTGAATGATATTGATCCAGATATAGAAAAAGACTTACTTGTCAGGTTGTATCAGGTCCCAATGATGGACAGAAATTGTTTTATAGAAACCCATGGCACCTGTCAAAATAAATATTATCTCAGCGTTTCGACTTTTGATGAGTTTCCATAAACAAACATATTTAGATTAAACATAGTTGGTGAAGTATCTGGCGTACATTGGCTCCAAGAGGATATAACCGACCACGTAAAAATAGAATTCACTTTTAACAAGTACACAAAAGAAGCGCTGAAAAACAATAGCTCCCTTGTAAATTCTCAGTCAAAGATCGTGGTGGAATTAGACCCGAAGACTCTCGAGGAGATTGCCAGGTAACTAGGGGAGCGTTACAAAACAAGGCAATACTCTCTTGGGCCATGTACATGGGCCAGGGGTCAATTCCCGTATTATAACATCTGACGATAATGCTTATGAATTACAAATGTTACAAAGCGAGAACTGACCCTTTGGGCAAAGCGAGAACTGACCCTTTGGGCCCACTTTGGGCCCTGGCGAACGGGCAGACCTTTGGGCAGTGAAGGTTTTATCGAAAAAGCGGAGCGTCTTTTGCAAAGGGATTTAAAAAAGAAAAAACCGGGCCCCAAGGGGATGTCGGGAGGGATAATTAAGTGTCGTGTCTCCTTATCCCTTATCCCTCCCTTATCTCTGACCAGTATTCGGTAACATAAGAGAGAACAAGGGCCTTAGAAGATCCAGCTTGCGAGGTAAAAGAAAAGTAGACATGCAATGGAAATTATTCTTCATGATTCACAACATAGAAAAGATCAAGAACTACGGGATGGCGACATAAAGCCGTCAAGAAAGGTAGAAAAGCCGCAATAATCGTACTTTCTATACAATCACGCAGAATATTGCGGCTAAATATTATCTGGAAGCTTCCCTGTAAAATAATAATGAGACGTACTCACAATTAGACTGATTGATCAAAAGTTCGAGACTAGGAATGCTTTTATCAAAAGGTAGAAATCCTACAGCCTCGTTAGCCGAAAGAAATGAAATGGAGCATATATGCAACGAATCAATATAGGATGTGGTCAGACATCTACAAAAGGCTGGGTAAACTTTGATAACTCATTTAGCCTTCGTCTTTCAAAGATACCTTTTGCCCCGGGGGTTCTGTATAAACTTCGGATTCTCGAGTCATCTCAGTATCAATTTGTAAAGTTTGCTCGTGAAAATGATATTAGATACGGGGATGCTACTAAAGGATTGCCATCACAATCAGAATCATGTGATGTGGTTTATAGCTCCCACATGCTGGAGCATTTGGACAGAGCCGGTGCAAATAGGTTTCTCAAAGAAGTATACCGTGTGTTGCGACCAGGAGGAATTATCAGGGTTGTTGTTCCAGATATCAAGAAACAAATAGAGCAATACAATCAATCAGGTGATGCCGATGCCTTCATAGAAGAGACGCATATGTGCGTGACTCGTCCCGTAACGCTAGCTCAAAAGATAAAGTTGTTATTGGTCGGAACACGTCACCATCAATGGATGTATGACGGCAATTCGTTATCAAAACTAACTCAACAACATGGCTTTGTTGAAGCAAAGATACTTCCTCCGGGTAAGACAGGCATTCCAGAGCCTGGGGCGCTTGACTTGCAAGAGCGGAGTGATGAAAGTGTATATGTTGAAGCAAAAAAGCCAATCGGCTAACGAATAAGGTTAGATTGTGTGAGGAACGAACCACAATCTAACCGTTTGTTGGACAAGCCCGGTGTTGGTATGGAGTGATTGCCCTTTATGAAAGTATCTTTTTCGGTGAATAAGGGCTAAATAAGGGGCACAATACTTAATTATGCTTTCCTTCGGCCATGGCTAGATTAGCAAGAGTGATATTGCCTGGTTATCCACACCACATAGCCCAGCGTGGCAACCGGCGTCAGGATGTATTTTTCAATAATAGTGATTACGAACACTATCTTGATACCCGATGGACACGAATTGGTTATTGAAAGCGGTAGCGTATGTTGAGTTAAATCCAGTGAAAGCAGGAATGGTGAAAAGAGCCTGGGACTATCGCTGGAGTAGTGTGCATGCTCATTTGGCTGGAAAAGACAGCCAAGGGATTGTGCGGCCGGAAAAGCTACTTTCTTTGGCAGGCGATTGGAAAACTTACTTAAAGAAGCACAATTCAATTCAGAAGTTGAATTTGAACAACATGGGCGAACGG
>JAJRWE010000222.1 GCA_024276955.1 Gammaproteobacteria bacterium | reverse complement strand
TCAGCCATCTGCGCAGCGATCATCTGCTGTTTGCCCCCTATGCGCCGGGCGATGCGCTGCACGAGAACCGCTTTGGCATTCCCGAGCCGGTGGTTTCGCTGCGCCACATGATCGATGCGAAGGCCTTGGATCTGGTGCTGACGCCGCTGGTGGCCTTTGACGACCAGGGCAACCGGCTGGGCATGGGCGGCGGCTTTTATGACCGCAGCTTTGCCTTTCTGCGCCGCCGTAGGCACTGGCTCAAGCCGCACCTGGTGGGCATGGCCTATGAGTTTCAGCGCGTGGACGGCCTGGCGCATCAGCCCTGGGACGTGCCGCTGCAGGGCGTGGTGACCGAAAGGGGTTTTACGCCGACCCACCGCTGACCCCTTTCGTCTCGTTTTAATAGGCATACTGTTCAGGACACGATATGAGTAGGAACGGGCCATGCCCGCGATAGGTTTTACCGAAATTGATACGAAACACAGAGGACGCAAAGTTTGTGAAAGGGTTTTCTCTGCGTCCTCTGCGCCTTTGCGTTAATCCTTTTGTTGGAAAACGCGCATCGCGGGCATGGCCCGCTCCTACGGCCGGAAACGTCGCACCGCCTGTTGCAGGTGATACAGGCCATCGCGTGGTATCGAGCGGGCGTAGCGCAGGCGTTGATAGAGAAGGGTGATGTGCCGGATCTGCGCAGCCAGTTCAGGGCGACAGGGAATAACCCGCTCTGAATAGTCCTGCGCACCCTCGGCGGGTTTGCGCGGCAGGCCGTGGCGGGCCAGCTTGCGGCAGAAGCGGGCGTAGGTCTCACCGACGACATCCCGCCGCGCGGGGCGGCGACGAAACAGTTGCAGGGCGATGACGGCGACCACCAGCCCGAGGCCGATGAACAAGAGGCTGACCATGCGCTGCCAGTCGACATTCTCCAATCCCAGCCGGCCCAGAAAGGCCGTCTGCGTATCTTTATCGTAACCGATGATCCACTGGTTCCAGGTGTTATTGACACGATCCCAGCCATAACCCATCTTGCGCCACAGCCGCTTGGCCCAGTCGGGTGCCTCCCGGGTACGGGCGGCATAGGCAGGGTCAATGCGCTCGAGGTCGTCGCGGTTCTCGACCCGTTCGGGCGGAATCACCGCCGTCGGATCGACACGCACCCAGCCACGCCCGCGCAGCCACACCTCGCTCCAGGCATGGGCGTCGGACTGACGCACGATGAAGTAGTCGCCCAGCGGGTTGTTCTCGCCGCCCAGATAGCCGGTCATCACTCGCGCCGGCAGGCCGGCGGCACGCATCAGCACGGTGAAGGCAGAGGCGTAGTGTTCGCAGAAACCCTGCCGGCTGTCGAAGAGGAATTCGTCCACCGGATCATCCAGCAGCAAGGGCGGCTGGCGGGTGTAATAAAAGGGCTGCTGGCGGATGAAGTCCAGCACGCGTTGCACGTAATCGGCATCGTCACGGGACTCAGCGCGCAGCTGTTGGGCGAGGATACGCGCCCGTGGCGCCGTGTCCGGCGGCAAGCGCAGGTAGGCAAAGTCACGCGGTGCATGGCGGGCATCCAGGCGGTAATCAAGATAGGACTGCAGGGTGTATTGGCGCAGGGTCTTGACGCTGTTGTTGGCGATGATCTCGACATCCGCCGACACCGTGCTGCGCGGCGGCGCGCCGGCCGGCATGTCCAGTGCGAACAGCCAGCGGCGCTGATGCGGCTCCAAGGTGAGGGTGTAGCGCACCGGTTCACCGATGGCGGTATAGTCGAAGCTGCGTGTCGCACCGAGCCCGCGCCGGGCCTCGTTGGGATTGCGCCAGGTGCGTCCATCGAAGCTCGTCAGCACCAGGCCACGCCAGTAGAGCCTGTTCTGTGGCGGTGTCTCGCCCGTAAAGCGCACACGGAAGGCCACCGCATCGTTGTCGCTGAGGCGGCTGATGTTACCGGGTGACATAGTCTCGGAAAGGCCGGTGCCGGCGCTGCCGCCGTCGCTCGGCAGGTGCCACAGCGGCCCGGGGATGCGCGGAAACAGCACGAACAACAACAGCGCCAGCGGCGCAGCCTGTGCCAGCAGGGTGGCGGCGAGGCGCAGGTTGGCGTGCTCCGGCACCTTGGCGTTCATGCGCGAAAAGGCCGTCAGCGCGGTGGTCAGCAGGGTAACGACCAACAGCATGTAGCCACCCATGAGCAGGGACTGATCGAACAAAAATACCGTAATGACGACGAAATAGCTGAGACCGATGACGATGGCCACGTCACGCGGCTTGTCCATTTCCATCAGCTTCAGGCACAGCATGATCACCAGCAGGGCCACCCCGGCCTGCCGTCCGATGAGGGTGTGGTAACTGGCCCAGGTGGCGGCCACCGCCAAGCCCACCAACAGCCAGCGCAGCGCCCGCGGTGGCAGGCGCAGCAGTTTCAGCTCGAAACCCAGGCGCCAGCCCAGCAGCAGGGCGGCAGGCAGGACTAGCAGCCACGGCAGACGCCCGACATGCGGCAGCAGAGCCAGGGTGAGGCCGGTCAACAGCCACAGCTGCGGACGCTCCACCTGCCGCCAGCGCCACGCCAGGGCCTGTCGCAGGTGCTCCATCACAATGATTCACCGCCGTTGAACAGGGCCAGGGCCTTGAGGCAGCGGCGGCGCTGCTGAGGCTCGTGGGCGAGGGGCAGGGTCTGGTCCGGCAGGCGCAGGCCATAGCGGTAATGCGCCACGTCGGCATCCAGTACCCAGCGAGTGAGGATGGACAGGCGCGTCTCGGTATCGCCGGCGGTGGCCTGCCAGTTCAGCCACAGCTCCTCGGCGCGGTCACCGCCGAACTGTTTGGTGTGCAGGCCCTGGCCGCGAGCCATGGTTTTCCAGTGCACATGGCCGGGCGAGTCACCGGGGTGATAATTGCGCAGGCCGGCAAAGTCATCGGCGCCCTGCCCCCGGTCGCCGCTGAGGTCGGTCTGCCAGGCACTGTCTTTGGGCCGCGACGTGGCGCGTGCAGGACGCGGGTAGATCAGCACACGGGCGTCGAATTCAGCATAGGCCCAGGCACGGAACAACCCCAGTGGGAATACCGTGGCCAGGGTGATGCGCGGCAGGGCATGACGGCCGCGACGCTTGGCTGACAGGGGCAACTCGACGCGTGCCCAGCCGTCGGCGGACACGTCGCAGACTGCCTTGGTTTGCTCAGGGAAGTGCAGCGACACAGCGAAGCGGGCCTGCCCAGCAGGGTTCTCCAGGGTCACCGGCACGCGCAGGGTCTCGCCGCAGAACACCGGTTCGGCGGGGCCGATATCGACCCGCAGGCCCAGCAGGTTGCGGTAGGTGTGCAGCATCGCCACCACCGACAGAGCGGCAAGCAGAAAGGTGAGGGCATAGCCGAGGCTGGCGTCGTAATTGATGCTGCCGATGAGCATCAGCAGCAGGATGGCGGCAAACAGCAGCCCCTGACGGGTGGGCAGGATGAATACGCGCCGCTGGCGCAGCGCCACCGGCCCCGTCTCGGGGCCTTCACCGCGCAGGAAGCGCGCGGGACTGAGGCGCTGGCGCAGGGTAAATGACCCCAGAGTCCGCCGTTGACCGCTTAGAGAACGCATTAACATGTCGATATATTTCATGTGTCGTGGATTTGAGAGCTTCACCTGCTGGGTGAGACGCTACAACGCACTCTACAGGCTGTTCAACTGCGGACTCTGGGGTGACATGTCAGGGGATGGGCACGGCCTGCAGCAGGGCCACCAGCCGTTGCGCATCGCCGCCGGCCTCTGCGGCCTGCAGGCGATGGCCGACCACGTGCGGCAGCACCGTCTGCAGGTCTTCCGGCAACACATGATCACGCCCGGCCATCAGCGCCCAGGCACGTGCGCTGTGCAGCAGCGACAGCCCGGCGCGCGGCGACAGGCCGTGGGCGAAGTGTGGTGACTGGCGGCTGAACACCAGCAACGCCTGCAGGTAGTCGATCAGGGCCTCGGCGGCGTGCACGCGGCTAGCCTCGGTCTGCAAGGCCTGTAACTGCGCGCCATCGAACACCGGCGACAAGCCGTGCAGCAGCTCGCGGCGATCTGCTCCGGCGAGCAGCTCGCGTTCCGCATGCAGATCCGGATAGCCGAGGGAGATGCGCATGGTGAAGCGGTCCAGCTGTGACTCCGGCAGCGCAAAGGTGCCGATTTGGCTGGCCGGATTCTGCGTGGCGATGACGAAGAAGGGCTCGGGCAGGGGACGGGTCTCACCCTCCACCGACACCTGCTGCTCCTCTATCGCCTCCAGTAGCGCGCTCTGCGCCTTGGGCGTGGCGCGGTTGACTTCATCGGCGAGGATCAGCTGGGCGAAGATGGGGCCGGGCTGAAAGCGAAAGCGCCCGCTGTCCTGATCGAACACCGCCACACCGAGGATGTCGGCCGGCAGCAGGTCGCTGGTGAACTGGATGCGCTGATACTGCAGCCCCAGCACCCGCGCCAGGGTGTGGGCGAGGGTGGTCTTGCCGACACCCGGCAGATCCTCGATGAGCAGATGACCGCGTGCCAGCAGGCAGGCGAGGGCCAGGCGGATTTCATTTTCCTTGCCCAGCACGATCTGGCCGGCGGCCGTGACCAGCGCATCGAGGGGTTTTTTTGCATGACTTTTCATGGCGGCATTATCGGCATATTCGGCGCTATACTGAAACCCGGATTTATGAGGTGGAACCGACATGAACGATACAGTCCCCAATACCAAGCCCGGCGGGAAACGACGCCAGTGGATCATCGCCACCGCGCTGGCGCTGGTAGTACTCAGCGTGCTGGTACTGCTGCCGGTGGCTGTACAGTTCGGCCTGCGCCAGTGGCTGCTGGCCAACGGCGGCGAGCGGGTGCAGGTCGCGGACGTGGATCTGAATCTGTTCACCGGCACCCTGCAGCTGGAAGGTGTCAGTATCGACGTGGACGAACACAACACCCTGAACGCCGAGCGGGTCAGTCTGGAACTCGCCTGGTTGCCGTTGCTGCAGAAACACATCGTCATCGAAGAACTGGCGGTCGGTGGCATCACCATGGCGATCGAGCGGGATGAGGACGGACGGCTGCGCGCCGGCGGCATACTGATTCCGTCCAGCAACAACGCTGAAGTGATGCGGGAAAATGCCGAACAGATTCGGGAGGAAAAGGCGTCTGAGTGGGAAATCGGCATCAATACCCTGAGCTTTTCCGACATCGGCATCCGCTACAGTGATCCCAAACTGCAAATGGATGCTCGCGTCGAACGACTCAGCCTGCGGGATCTGGTTGCCTGGCGGCCGGGCACGGCGGCGCCGCTCTCACTGCAGGCCAGCGTCAATGGCGCCCCGCTGGTGTTCGAGGGCAGCGTCGCGCCCTTTGGCGACAGTCCTCGGGTGGATGGGCGTATCGATCTGCGGGATCTGCCGCTGGCGAATTTCCAGCCGCTCATCGGCGTGGCCGAGCAACTGGCAGGCAGGCTGAGTCTGCAGACGGACATTTCTCTCGGCCTGTCCACGGCGCTGCAACTGAACAACAGCACACTACAGTTGGACCAGCTACAGTGGATGATGCCGCAAATACAGCTGCAACAGGAATCCCTGCGCTGGGCCGGAAATATCGAACTGAAACAGACCCGTGATGCCACGCAGGCCGGCATTAAGATCAGCGGAGCAGGGGACATCACCGGCAAGGAACTCGATGCCACGCTGCCGCCACAGAAGCTGAATGTCACCCAGCAGGGGTTGCAGCTGGGTATCGATTTCCAGTTTGAATCCGCTAGCACCGATGGCGAGGCGAAGATTTCCGTCCGGCTAGAAAAGCTGCAAACCAGCGAGCTGCACGCCTGGGTCGATGACCTTCCACTGGCCGGCATGGGCAGTCTCACGCTGGAAAACCTCCGCCTGCACAACGCCCGCGCGCTTGAGATCGACAAGATTCGTGTCGAACAGGGGTATGTGGCAAAGGCCGTGGCTGATCCATCGACACCCCCCCTGTTCAGCAACCACAGCCTGAGCATCGACACCCTGGCGCTGAAAGCGGGCAATCAGCTGAGTATCGACAGCATCCTGCTGAAACAGGCAAAGATCTATCTCACCCGCGCGGCCGATGGCGGCAGCAATCTGGATGCGCTGAAGGCGGCCATCGAGCAGATGGCCGGCACCGAGACGGCAGAGGAGAACAGCGCGGAAACGCCACGCTCTAACAAAAATCAGACAGACCCAAGGCCCGCCACCTTCCACATTGGTCACGTTCAAATAAGCGACGACAGCACCATCGTCTTTGACGACGCCGCCGTCACGCCCAAGACCCGTACCGATATCGGCATCGACAATCTCGAACTCGACAATATCGACAACAGCTCGGCGGATCAGGTCACGCAGCTGAAGGGTAAGGGCACGCTCGGCCGTTTTGGCCACTACCAGTTCTCCGGCGAACTGCAGCCCTTCGCCGACCAGCTCACGGCGAAGATCATCGCCAACATCAAGGGCCTCGACCTTCCCCCGCTGTCGCCGTACACCGCCAGCGACCTGGGCTTCCGCCTGCGCAGCGGCACCTTGTCCAGCGATATCGATGTCGCCATCGAACAGGATCAGCTCGCCGGTGAAGTCAAGCTGACCCTGCAGCAGCTGGAGCTGATACCGGTGGAAGAAGTGGAAGGAAAAGACCAGCAGGGCGGCATGACGGCCGTCTCCCTCGATACCTCGCTCGACATGCTGCGCGACAGCAACAACACCATTTCCCTCACCATCCCCCTCAGCGGCGACATCAACGCCCCCGATTTCAACATCAACGACGCCATCAACCAGGCCCTGATGACCGCCGCCAGGAATGGCGCCATGACCTATTTCATGTACGCCCTGCAGCCCTACGGCACCATGCTGGCGGTAGCGAAGTTTGCCGGCGAACAGATCGCCAAGGTGCGGCTGGACCCGGTGACATTCAACCCCGACTCCAGCGAACTCGACGACACGGCCAGGGACTATCTGAAAAAGGTGGCGGGGATACTCCGCGAGCGACCCAAGGTGGCGATCAAGGTCTGCGGCATCGCCGTAGACAGTGATGCCATGGCGCTCACGCCAGCGCCGGAAAAGACGCAAAAAGCCGAAGAAAAACCGCCATCAAAGGAGCCGGTGGACAAAGAGGCGCTGCGTAAACAACTCGAACAACTGGCGCAGCAGCGCGCCGTCGCGGTACGGGAATTCATCATCTCGCAGGCCGGCAAGGCGAGCCACCAGCTCGTCAGCTGCCTGCCCGAAGTGGAAAGCGGCAAGGCGGATGCCGTGCCGCGGGTAGAGCTGCTTATTTGATGGCACATCGGCCACAATGGTCGCCAGCAGTCCACAGCTTGGCAAAGCAACCGTATCCTGATGCCGTAGATGTATCTGTTACAGATGACACCTTGACGGTGGAGTTAAGTGATGGCCGTACTATTTCTGTACCGCTTGAGTGGTACCCTCGGCTTGTTCACGGTACGCCAGAAGAACGCAGCAATTGGCGAATTATTGGCAGAGGTCAGGGAATTCACTGGGAAGATCTCGATGAGGATATTAGCGTTGAAGGAATTATTTCTGGAAACCCATCGGGCGAGAGTCAATCTTCGTTTAAAAAGTGGCTGGATCAGAGGAACTCTGCCTAACCAAAAGCCAAAGCGGTGATTGAAGAACGCACGCTTATCCAGTCAATCGCGTGGGCACATAAAACGTGCCCACCCTGGCTGAATGCAACAATAGTCCCTTGACATGACACTAGTGTAGGTTGGGCAAAGCGTAGCGTGCCCAACATCTCTATGCACCCCGTTGGGCACGTCGCTTCGCTCCTTTGCCCAACCTACACCTACCTGCTCCCGGCAACTATCGCTGCCAGCAGCCAAGCCAGCGCCATGCCGACCGGGGCGCCCAGCAGATAATATTTTGCCGATATGCCACCCAGCAGCCGCAGCCAGACGGTGGCCTGTGCGAGGGCGTGGCGCTGGTCGAGCAGCTGGAAATATTCATCGTCGGGGTAGCGGCGGCTGATCTCGTCGAGGCGGATCTTCCACGCCTTTTGAAACAGGGCGGTGCGGCCGATGGACAGGGTCCACAGCAGGCACAGCGCGAAGCCGCCCAGCATCAACGGGCGGTTGGCGACGATCAGGCCGCCACTCAATTGCATGAACCCCAGCAGCAGGGCATTGCTGGCAAGCAGGAATTGCAGCTTGATGGTCTTGATGGGGTTTTCCGTCTGCCACAGGTGGAGCAGCTGGCGGTAGATTTGCAGGTCGCGTTCCCGCTGGGTGTTATCGGTCATGGCTAGTCCGCAATATCAATTGCCTGCCTGCTGTGCCTGATGGTCGGCCTGTACCTGCAGCAGGGTCACGGCGCAGTGATGCAGGTCGTCGTATTCGTCGCGCCCGGTGCCGTACTGCTGGTGACCGCGATAGAAGAACTGGGAGCGGAAGCGGTTGTTGTCGAGCTTGCAGATG
>JAJRWE010000221.1 GCA_024276955.1 Gammaproteobacteria bacterium | reverse complement strand
GCCAATCAGGAATGAAATGGCGTGAAAGGGGGGCATCTATCATATTGAGCTTAAGAACCTTGGAGCGTTCAAATCGGTGGGATCAGTTTTGGGGGAAAGTGAGCCAATTTGGAGCATGCTACTAAAACATCTACATCATGTGTAGCTACACCCTTTCCACTCATGGAGACAGATGAAATGAATTATCAAATTCTCAAGAATGCTGCTAGGTCATTAAAGAAAAATGGAGCGCTAATATTTACTACTTTGAATGGTCTTTTCCCTCTATTTCATTCCGTCAAAGAATTTGTAAATTCTGGCTCATCTGAGGGTGTATCAAATGAGAATACATTTGATCTCATGACATTCAGGGATCACTCGATTTATGAAACTGAGGATGATGAAGGTAAGAAAATAAAGTTACACTGCAATGAAAGGTATTATGTTTCATCAGAAATAACTTGGCTTCTTAAATCTCTTGGTTTTAAATCAATTGATATCATCGGGGCAAAATTAGGAGCCTTTTCGCGTGGCGATAAATTGTCCACAGAAGACTTTGAAATGCTGGTGGTAGCAGAGAAGTAAAAAATGCTAACGAGTAGCTCCAGCGGCAGGCCATGGCGTTGGCATTATGAAAGATATCACCTTTTGCTGATATTGACAGTCAGTCCTAATATGGTACCATAAAAAGACTGGAGGTAGTTGTTATGAAAATTTCTACTGATATCAAGCCCATTTCATTCCTGAAGTCCAAAGCCGCTGATATGTTAAAGCAGGTGAATGAAACCCATCGACCAATCATCATTACCCAAAATGGTGAGCCAAGGGCCGTGCTCCAAGATCCTGAAAGTTATGAAAATATGCGTAATGCCATAGGGCTGATGAAGCTCATATCTCTGGGTGAGGAAGATATTCTCAAAGGAAAATCAAAGGCCCAAGGTGAGGTGTTTTCCAGCCTTGAGAAGCTGGTTGGTTCGTGATTGATGGCGAAAACGTATCAGGTTTTTTGGTCAGAAACCGCAGAAGAAGATCTGAAGTCTATTATCGAATACATATATTCTGATACCCCACCAGCAGCGAGAGATAACCTCAAGAAAATAAAAACCAAGGCTTCGGAGCTATGCTCATTTCCCCAAAGAGGCCGGGTTGTTCCTGAGTTTAAGAAACACGGCATTCTTCAATATCGAGAACTAATTGTTCCTCCTTGGCGGCTGATTTATCGCGTTTCAGAACGACGGGTATATGTGCTATCAGTTATCGATTCTCGGCGAAATGTAGAGGATATATTGCTTGAAAGGCTGGTCAGAGAAAAATAATGCGGGTCTTAAGGGGGAAGGGTCTTGCGGTTTTTTACGGTCTTAGCCCTTAATTCCGCCTTGGCAGAGGCCGCAGCAAAGGGAAGGTATCAATTCCGTGGCTGTAATTGTCCTGCCTTTGGAAGGATAAAGTGATGAACCTTTCTGAAGGTGATGTGAGGCGTTATTCACTGTCCTCTTTCTTTATTCCTTGCGGGCTGGCCAGGCCGAGCAACAGTCCCGCCTCACGCCACAGGGTGACGCGCAGGCCGTCGATCAGTTGCTCGCCCTGTTGAATGCCGCTCAGCATTTTGTTGAGGGGGGCCTGATACAGAGTGTACAGGTTGCCGGCACGATCCTGAAGTTTGAGTTGTAAGGCCAATTGCCCCTGGATAGAACAGTAGCGGCCGCCGAGCAGGCGGTACTCACCCGGCGCCAGGCGCTTTGATATCACGCCGGAAAAGTCGAGTTTGTCCATCAGCCGGTTCAGCTCACGGTAATTCCCGGTGGGGAATTCAATAGTCAGATGTTTGTTGTGATTAACAGCAATCTCTTTGGCGACCAGCCAGTAGGGGTCGGTGCTGTCATTTTTCTGCTGCAGCATGAAGACCCCGCTGCCGAGAAATACCAGCAGCAGTGAAGCGGCGATAGCCAAGTACACCGGGGTGGTGCGACGTGTCTTCGTCGCCGGCGGGGTTTCCGGCGATGGCGACTCGACGGCTCGAGTGGATTCGGCCAGCGCGACCAAGCGGTCGAGACACTGTTTCGACGGCTTTTTGTCCGTGTAGTAGCGCCGCAGATGTTCGTCCAGACGTTGCTCAGGCACGTTCGGCCTCCTGATCCCGTCGGCTCAACTGGCGGCGCAGTTTCCCCCGGCTGCGATGGATGAGGCTGAGTATGGTGCCGCGTGGGTGGCCGGTGAGATCGGCGATCTCCTGGGCCGTGTAGCCTTCGACATCGGCCAGCAGCAGGGCCTCGCGTTCCATGGGGCGGAGCATGGTCAGGGCCTGTTGCAGGCCGTTGTCGTCACAGTTGAAGAGATCACCGGCACGCGGATCGGGGATGTTGTTGACATGATTTTCACCCTCTTCATCGAGGGACTCGAACACCAGCAGTTGTTCACGGCGGCAGCCGTCGATGAAGCGGCTTCGGATGGCGGCGAACAAATAACAGCGCCGGCGGGGGCCGCCGGCGCTGAGCAGGGAGACCCAGCCGTCCTGTAACAGGTCTTCGGCGCGGGCCGTGTTGTGGGTGAGGGAGTAGGCGTAGCGGAAACCGCGCAGCAGCAACTCCCTCACGTCACCGGGGGAAGGGGACATCAGTCCTCCAGATGATATTTCCGTTTTTTGCCATCGACCTTGTGCATGATGGCCTGGGTGGCGATCAGTTTACCGCCGTTGGACTGTACCAGGAAGTCCATATCCACCTTGTTGCCCTGGGTGTCGACAAAATCGGCACAGCTCACATAGTAGTCACCCTTCTTGACGATGCCGTCGTGGAGTTCGACCAGTTTCAGGTCGTAGACCTTGTCGTGCAGCTGATCGTAAAACTTGAAGGTGCCGTTGACGGTGTTTTTCTGGATCATCTCGTTCATGGCCGAATTGACGTTGCTGCGCAGGTCACCCTTGATGGATGGGTCATCGGCGGCCAGGGCGCTGCCACTGGCGAGAACGGCGGCGATCAGGCTGCCTTGGAGTAAACGACGCAGACTCTTGGTGCTGTGTAGACGCATTCTTCTTTCCCTCCTGAGGGATGGTAAACGGGAGTGAGATATTTCGTTGAGGCATTATTGTTGTGCCTCACTACAGAGAACGAGCGGCGGTGCGATTTGATTGCAAGCGATGCAGGATGATTTCCGGCCGGCAGTTGAAACGCGCATCCACCACCGAGGAGCCGGTGCCGCGCGAGGTGTAACCCTGCATGCGATGGTGCCGCCAGGGGCCGCGGCAGACGCGGTGTGGCGCGGCGGCGTTGCAGTACAGGGGGCGGCCGCCGGGGAGGCAAATCTGGCCGCCGTGGGTGTGGCCGCAGAGCATGGCGTCGAAGCCGGCGTGGGCGGCGTTGCGGTAGATCTCCGGCGAATGGGCGAGGAGCAGGGAGGCGGCGTCCAGCGGGATGTCGTCACTGGCCTTTTCCAGATTGTCGGCGCGGTAGTAATGGGGGTCGTCGATGCCGGCCAGCCACAGTTCCGCCCCGTCGCGGCGCAGTACCGTTGCCTCGTTCATCAGCATCTGGATGCCCATGGCCTCCAGCGTCGGCAGCATGCGGATGGAATCGTGATTGCCGAGCACGCCGTAGACCGGGCCATGGATGGCCTCGCACACTTGATGCAGACCATCGAGGGCCGGCTCGAAGGGGCCGTGGGTGAGAAAGCGGTAGTCGCCGGTGAGCACGCAAAGGTCGTAGTCGAGCCCCATCAGCCGCGAGGCGAGGGCAGCGGGGAAGCCCGGGTGGACGTCGAGATGCAGGTCGCTGAGGTGCAGCAGGGTGAGGCCGTCGAAGGCCGCCGGCAGGCGTGGCAGGGTAAGGGTGTTGTGGCGGATCTCAAAGTCCATCACATTGCGCTGGCCACGCCGGTAGAGGCCGCTGAGGCGCAGGATGTTGCGGATCAGGGCGCTGCCGGTGGTCCAGTTCTCAAGGTGAAACCAGGTGCGGCCACGGCCGATGACATGCTCCTTGTGCTCACCCTCGATGCCGAGGCGCTGGGCCAGGTGCAGGCGGCCGACGCGCCGGGCCAGTTGCCGTTCATCGCTATCTGGGCCGTCTGCGCCTTTCGGGTCATCGCTCGACAATGCTGCTGTTTTGTCCGCTAAGGGCATGTCCGGCATGGACGTATTCTCCTGTCTCTATGGTTTCCAGAATACACCTGTCTCGCTTCGAACGCTGCCGCCTCTCATTCTTAAGGTGCCGCTGCGGCACCGGCCGGGCAGCCCGTTGGCATGAGCCTCCACATGGCCGATGATGGAGGCACGAAAACGCACCCCATTAGAGAGGAGCAGAGCATGTTTCAGGAAATTCCCGTCAACGACGAACACATCATTGCCTTCAAGGCCATTGGCAAGTTGACCCACGACGACTACCAGGAATTCCTGCCCAGGATCGAGCTGAAGATCGACAAGGCCGGGAGTGTTTCGGTATTGCTGGAGCTGGAGAACTTCCACGGCTGGGACTTGGAGGCGGCCAAGGACGACTACGAATTCGGCAAGAAGTATGCGGATAACTTCCGGCGCATTGCCATCGTTGGTGATAAGCGCTGGGAGCGCTGGTTGGCCGTCCTCTCGCGCCCCTTCACCCGGGCGGAGGTGCGCTATTTCGAACGCGATGATCTGCAGCAGGCCTGGGACTGGCTGCGCGAGCCCTTCGTCGAAAAGAAGACCGCCGCTGCGGCGAAGCTGCGCGAATGGCGGCATGTGTTGATGCCCACCGACTTTTCGCCCCATGCCGAACACGCCCTGCAGCGGGCGGTGGAAATCGCGCGTCGCTACGATGCGCGTCTGACGCTGATGACCGTCGTGGAAGAGGCCATTGTCTATGACGAACTCTACGACCCGCTGGAGGGCGGCTTCGGTTATCCCATCGTCGATACCGAGCTGACCCAGATGCAGATGGACAACACCCGCAAGCACCTGGAAAAGAAGGCCGCCGGGCTGGGTCTGCCGAAGGTGGCCGTTGAGGTAACGGTGGGTTCGCCAAAGTCCGCCATTCACAGTTATGCCGAGGCGCAGCAGGTGGATCTGGTAGTGATGGGCAGTCACGGCCGCCGTGGACTGGCACGCCTGCTCGGCTCGACCACCCATGCGGTGTTGCACGGCGCGCGCTGCGATGTGCTCAGCGTGCCGTTGCCGGCAGGGGTGGGCAGGCACACGGACTGAAGGCATGGGCCATGGCCATTTCCATAAGCCGCCGGAGAGCGTGCTGGTTGCCTGGCTGTTCACCACGGTGCGAATCGAGGCCTGCGGTTCCGCTTGCGCCACCGGCCCCCTTCCCTGAAGGTGTCGGCTCTGTTCCTTTTCCGTTTCGTCCCCTCTTCTGCCCTTGACTCCGTTGTAGGGTACGGCGTCTAGGCTCTGTGCATGCCCGGCCACTTGTCCACAGGCAGGCCGATGATCGTCATCGACAGAGGAATGAATCATGCACACCACTGCCCCCTCCCTTGCGACGGCTGAGTCTGCCGCCGAGACGGATGAAAAGCCGGCCGAGGCGGGCCTGTCCAAGGGCACCCTGCTGGCCAGCATTGTCGCCGCCATCGCCGCCTCCACCTGCTGCCTTGGTCCGCTGGTGCTGCTGACCCTCGGCGTCAGCGGTTCGTGGATCGGCAGCCTCAGCGCCATGGCGCCTTTCCGGCCTTACCTCATGGGTCTGACCTTGCTGCTGCTTGGCCTGGCCTTCCGCAAGCTCTACCGGACGCCGCAGAGTTGCGCGGTGGATGCGCCCTGCGCCTCGCCCGCCAACCTGCGTCGCCAGCGGGTCATCTTCTGGGTGGCCACCGTGGCCGTGCTGTCGATCATGGCCTTCCCCTGGTACGGCCCCTGGTTGCTCGACTGAAACTGAAATACTGAAAGGAGAAAATGCATGACTGCCCACACCCTGCACATCGCCATCGTCGGCAGCGGCTCCGGGGCCTTCGCCGCGGCCATTCGTGCGGTGGAGAATGGTGCGCGGGTGACCCTCGTCGAGGGCGGTGAGGTGATCGGCGGCACCTGCGTCAACATCGGCTGTGTGCCGTCGAAGATCCTCATTCGCGGCGCCCATGTCGCCCATCTGCAGGCTCACCACGGGGTGGACGGCATTCCCCTGCATACGCCATGCATCGACCGCCCGGCGATGGTGACCCAGCAACAGGCCTGGGTGGAAAAGCTGCGCCACGCCAAGTACGAAAGCATTCTCGACGCGAATCCCGCCATCACCCTGCTGCGCGGCATGGCCCGCTTCGAGGATGCTGGCAGCCTGCGGGTAATACTGCGCGAGGGCGGCGAGACGCTGCTGCGGCCCGACCGCATCCTGCTTGCCACCGGCGCCAGCGCGGCCATCCCTGATATCCCCGGCCTGGCCAGCACGCCCTACTGGACCTCTACCGAGGCCCTGGTGGCCGAGGCGATCCCCGAGCATCTCATCGTCCTCGGCGGTTCGGTGATCGCCGTGGAGCTGGCGCAGGCCTTTCGCCGCCTCGGCGCGGCGGTGACGCTGGTGGCGCGCGGCCACCTGTTGTCACGCCAGGACCCTGCCCTGGGCGAGGGGCTGCGGGCGGTGTTCGAGGAGGAGGGCATCACGGTGCTGACGGACACGGCCACCCAGGGCGTTCGCTACGACAGCCAACAGTTCCGGTTGGACACCGATGGCGGTGAGATCCACGGTGACTACCTGCTGCTGGCCACTGGCCGCCAGCCCAATACCACCGCCCTCGACCTGTCGCATGCCGGTGTGGAAACGGACACGCGTGACGCCATCGTGGTGGACGATCAATTGCGCACCAATGTGGAGAACATCTACGCCGTGGGCGATTGCACCAACCTGCCGCAGTTCGTCTACGTCGCCGCCGCCGCCGGCACCCGCGCGGCGCGCAACATGACCGGCGAGGACGTGGCCCTTGACCTCTCGGTGCTGCCGGCGGTGGTGTTCACCGAACCGCAGGTGGCCAGCGTCGGTCTCGACGAGGTGTGCGCGAAGCAGCAGGGCATCGAGATTGAGAGTCGTACCCTGAGCCTGGACAATGTGCCGCGCGCCCTGGCCAATTTCGATACCCGTGGCTTCATCAAGCTGGTGGCGGCGCGCGACGGTGGCCGTATCCTCGGCTGTCAGGTACTGGCCGACGGTGGTGGCGAGATCATCCAGAGCGCGGCCCTGGCCATCGCCAACGGCATGACGGTGGACGGTCTCGCCGACCAGCTGTTTCCCTATCTCACCCTGGTGGAGGGCCTCAAGCTCTGTGCCCAGACCTTCCGCAAGGATGTCTCTCGGCTGTCCTGTTGCGCGGGCTGATGCCCAGTACGCGATGGGGCTTGTTTATGCCCGCCGCCTCCCCCATTTACAGTGATCAGGATTCCTTCCGTGCTGTATCCACTTTGGGGACAAGCATGCTTGAGCACCGCTACCACCGCCGTATTCCTCAGGATTTACCCGCCACCCTGCATACTCGCAGCGGTGAGACGGCGAACTGCCGAATCACCGATTGCTGCAGTGACGGCATCGGCCTGATTTGCCAGGACGCCCGTCTGCACGAGGGGGTCATCGTCGAAGTGGAGATTGCCGTGGTGAGCGGGGGCTCATCGCCCGCCCACCCGCGCAGCTACGTGGTGCATGTCGAGGGGGAGCGGGTGGGGCTGATGTGGCTGGACGACGCGGAGGTTCCCGACTGCCTGAAACTCCACTAAGGGCTGGCGTCAACCCAAAGGGGCGTGAGGCAAGGGCGCGAACGCCAAGCCGTCTTTTTCTATATTAGAGTTTACTAATATACATTCATCTGCTATCTTTATGCGCTGATAAATTTATACCTGAATCCGTGACTTCATGACGGCGCATAGCACAAGCTCTTGATTTCACAGCGGTTCAAAAAATGCTCGCTTAACCTATGGGTGAAGCTAAGATTTTTTGATTCCACTGTGTAATCAATATCTCGCACTCTGCATCCGCCCTGAAGTCACGGATTCAGGTTATATATTCAGCGCCGCGCCGCGTGGCCACGTTTGATTGAACAAGGAGCATTCATCATGACCCGATCCAGCGCTAGGGTAGTGTTTCATACTAAATGCAGATATAGAAAGCCAGTAAACAGACAAGTACCAGGCGCAGCCCGCAGAGAAGGGTGGTTCCCTTTTCAAGGGCTGCAACGCCGTAATTGTCTGTTTAATGGCTTCCCTTCGGGCGAAACGAGAAAGGTATCTGCGGTGTCGCCTAAAGCGCCTACTGTTGGTGCGTCTCTTGAGATAGCACCACTATCCCTGCGAGAACGCGCCTTGCAGCTGTCCTTTCTCGTTTCGTCTATCTCTGCATTTAGTATGAAACACTACGCTAGGGTAGCCCTGCCATGGTTGGTCGTTTTTACCGCTTTTACCGGCCTTTCGGCAACGGCGCGCGCTGCCGACCTGCCCTTCGAGATGGCAGCGGTCAGTGAACAGACGGTGGCCGAGGTGTACGTGGCGGATGCCACCATCGAGGCCGTGAACCGCGCCACCATCGCCGCTGAGACCAGCGGCCGGATTCAGGAAATCTACTTCGATGTAGACGACGAGGTGAAGAAGGGCGACATCCTGCTGCGCTTTAGCGACAAGGAACAGCGTGCGCGCCTGGCCCAGGCGGAGGCGCGGCTGCGTGAGGCCGAGGCCCGCCAGCGTGAGGCCGGGGCGGAGCAGCAGCGGGTTGCCGGGGTGTTCGCCAAGAAGCTGGTCTCGCAGTCAGCCATGGACAAGGCCAGTGCCAATCTGAAGGCGGCGAAGCAACGCGTGGTGGCGGCCCGCGCCGCCATGCGTCAGGCTCGTGAGCAGCTCGCTTACACGGTGGTGCGTGCGCCCTATGCCGGCATCGTGGTGGAGCGGCACGTCGAAAAAGGCGAAATGGCCCGCCCCGGCACGCCGCTAATGACGGGCTTTTCCCTGGAGCACCTGCGCGCCAGCGCCAGCGTGCCGCAGAACGTGATGAGTGCGGTGCGGCAGATCCGCAAGGCCAGAATTTTCCTGCGCGACCCGCTGAAGCCGGGCCAGCGCATTGCCGAGGTGGCGGCGGAGAAGGTGACCGTGTTTCCCTTCGCCGACGAGAAATCGCACGCCTTCAAGGTACGCCTGCAACTGCCGCAGGATCACGCCGCCTACTACCCCGGCATGTTCGTGAAGGCAGTGTTCGATGTCGGCAATGCGCAGAAACTACTGGTGCCGGCGCAGGCCGTGGTGCACCGCAGCGAGGTGACGGCGGTGTATGTGGTCGATGAAAACGACCGCGTGAGTTTCCGCCAGGTGCGCGTCGGTGGCCGTCTGATCCATGGCGACCAGTTGGAAGCGCTGGCTGGTTTGAATGCCGGTGAGCGGGTGGCGCTGGACCCGGTGCACGCCGGCGTGGTGCTGAAGGAGCAGCGTGCCGCCCGCGTGCAGGGAGGTAACGCACAGTGAGCGAGCAGCCAGCTAACGACAAGTTGGGCATCTCCGGACGCATCGCCAAGGCCTTCCTGACCACCGAGATCACCCCGCTGCTGGCCATTCTCGGTCTGCTGCTGGGCGCCTTCGCGGTGATGGTGACGCCACGCGAGGAAGAGCCGCAGATCAACGTCACCTTCGCCAACGTGTTCGTGGCCTTTCCCGGCGCATCAAGCACCGAGGTGGAGCACCTGGTGAGCACGCCGGCGGAGCAGGTGCTGTCGGAGATCGACGGCATCAAGCACGTCTATTCCGTGTCCATGCCGGGCAAGGCGGTGCTGACGGTGCAGTTCAAGGTGGGCGAGGATCGCACCCAGGCCATCGTGCGCCTCTACAACGCCATCTATTCGAATCAGGACTGGCTGCCGCCGGGCCTGGGCGTGGCTCAACCCATCATCAAGCCCATGGGCATCGACGACGTACCCATCGTCACCCTGACCCTGTGGAGCGAGGACGAAAAGGTCGGCGCGCTGGAATTGCAGCAGGTGGCGCACGCCATCGAGGCCGAGCTGAAGCGCGTGCCCGGCACCCGCGACATCTACACCATCGGCGGCACCGACCGCGTGGTGCACGTGCTGCCCGACCCGGCGCGCCTGGCCGGTTACGGCATCGCTCTCAGCGACCTGCGCAACGCCCTGCAGATGGGCAACCAGTCGCGTAATGCCGGTAATAGGGTGGCCGATAACCGCGAGATCCCGGTGCAGGCGGGCGTGTTCCTCACCTCCGCAGAGGACGTCGCGGAGCTGGTGGTGGGCGTGCACGACGGCGCGCCGGTGTTTCTGCGCGACGTGGCCGAGGTGCGCCTGGGTGCCGACCAGCCGGAGCAGTATGTCTGGTTCGGTACCGGCCCGGCGGCCGCGGCCAAGGGCATCTCCGTCACGGGCGAGTTTCCCGCCGTGACCATCGCCATTGCCAAGAAGCCGGGTGTCAACGCGGTGGACGTGGCCGACCAGCTCATCAACCGCTTCGAGCAGCTCAAGGGCACCTTCATTCCCGACGGCGTCAATGCCACGGTGACGCGCAACTACGGCGCCACCGCCAACGACAAAGCGCAGAAGCTGATCGGCAAGCTGGCCTTTGCCACCGCCTTTGTGGTGTTGCTGGTGCTGGTAGCGCTGGGCCGGCGCGAGGCGGTGATCGTCGGCGCGGCGGTGGTGATCACCCTGGCCGCCACCCTGTTCGCCTCCTGGGCCTGGGGCTTCACCATCAACCGCGTGTCCCTGTTCGCGCTGATCTTCTCCATCGGTATCCTGGTGGACGACGCCATCGTGGTGGTGGAGAACATCCACCGCCATATGAGTATGGGTAAGAAAAATCTACTGGAGGCCATCCCGGTGGCGGTGGACGAGGTGGGCGGGCCGACCATCCTCGCCACCTTCGCAGTGATTGCGGCGCTCCTGCCCATGGCCTTCGTCAGCGGGCTGATGGGGCCGTACATGAGCCCCATTCCCATTAATGCCAGCATGGGCATGCTGATCTCGCTGGGCGTGGCCTTCATCGTTACGCCGTGGATGGCTTACAAACTGCTGCGTAACAGTCATTCTGTACACACGGGTGAGAGTGAAGAGGAAGAGACTCGCCTGTACCGCTTTTTCAGCCGCTTCATGACACCCTTCCTCCGCGGTAAAAAAGGCCGTGGCCCGCGCTGGCTGCTGCTGTTCGGCATTTTGGTGCTGATCGGTGTGTCGGTGGCGTTGCCGGTGTTCAAGCTGGTGGTACTGAAGATGCTGCCCTTCGACAACAAGTCGGAGTCCCAGGTGGTGGTGGACATGCCCGAGGGCACCACAGTGGAGCAGACCGCGCGTGTGCTCTCCGAGCTGGGCGGCTATCTGTCCACGGTGCCGGAGGTGACGGACTATCAGGTCTATGCCGGCACCGCCGCACCGATCAATTTCAACGGTCTGGTGCGCCAGTACTACCTGCGCAGTGGCGCCAACGTGGGCGATATCCAGGTCAACCTGGCGCCCAAGCACGAGCGTGATCGCAAGAGTCACGACATTGCCCTGGCGGTACGCGAGCCGCTGGCCGAGATCGGCCGCCGTCTGAATGCCAACGTAAAAGTGGTGGAAGTACCGCCGGGCCCGCCGGTGCAGGCGCCGCTGGTGGCGGAGATCTACGGCATCGACTACGAAGGCCAGCGCCGCGTCGCCGAGGAGGTGCGCAAGGTGTTCGAGAACACCGCTGATGTGGTGGACGTGGACACCAGCGTGGAAGATCCTGCGCCGCGCCTGATCGTGCGCGTGGACCGCACCAAGGCGGCCATCCTCGGTGTCTCGCAGCAGGCGGTGACGACGGCCCTGTCCACTGCGCTGCGCGGCGAAGATGTCACCTATCTGCACGGCGATAACGTGAAATATCCGACCCCCATCCGCCTCGAATTCAGCGTGGCGGACAAGGGCGACATGGAGCGCCTGCTGTCCATCAAGCTGCGCAGTCAGGCAGGAGCACTGGTGCCCCTGTCCGACGTGGTATCGGTAGAGACGAGTGAACGTGAATACGCCATCTATCATAAGGACCTGCTGCCCGTGGTGTTCGTCACCGGCGACCTGGCCGGCAATCTGGACAGCCCGCTGTACGGCATGTTCGACATCTTCGCCCAGCTGTTTGATATAAAGGTGGAAAATGGTTACAGCCTGGAACAGACACTGATCAATACACCCGACAACCCCTACCGCTACAGCGTGAAATGGGACGGCGAATGGACCGTGACCTACGAAACCTTCCGCGACATGGGCCTGGCCTATTCCGTGGGCCTGCTCCTCATCTACCTGCTGGTGGTGGCGCAGTTCCGTTCCTACCTGGTGCCGCTGATCATCATGGCACCGATCCCACTCACCATCATCGGCGTGATGCCGGGCCACGCCCTGCTGGGCGCGCAGTTCACCGCCACCTCGATGATCGGCATGATCGCCCTGGCCGGCATTATTGTGCGCAACTCAATCCTGTTGGTGGACTTCGTCAATCAGCAGGTGGACGAAGGCATGGCCCTGCAGGAAGCGGTGCTACGAGCTGGCGCGGTGCGCGCCAAGCCCATCATCCTGACCGGGCTGGCCGCCATGCTGGGGGCGCTGTTCATCCTCGATGACCCCATCTTCAGTGGTCTGGCCATAGCCCTGATCTTTGGTATTTTGGTTTCCACAGTGCTGACCCTGGTGGTGATTCCGGTGATGTATTACGCCTATCGCTACAAACGTGTGCAGGGCTGAGTGGGTCAAGGCAATCTATTGATAAAAGGGTCATGCGATTCAAAGCCAGTTTTAGGGCTTTGAATCGCATGGCACCGACTCAAGCCGAAAGTACCGTCATTCCGGGCGGAACGAAGTGAAGACCCGGAACCCAGGATGCTTGAAACTTCGTACATTTTGGATTCCCACCTTCGCGGGAATGACGTTATTTCAAGCCTCTCAAGCTTAAGTCAGTGCCATTCGGCTTTGACTCCTTTTTTTCTTTTTTCTGAACTGCAAGGGACAGGTCCTGAGTCGTGAATTACTCACCTGACCCCGTAGACACAGAGCAATTAGAAATACCGATAAATACAGCAGCTTACAGTTTTGCTGGAGCAGATATGAAGGCCCCCTCATCAATATTGATAGGGAGAACCCCCCGCTTTATTCTTGAGCGATATATGGAGTATGTTAGATATCAGGCGTAGAATCATTAGCTTACAGTCGAAAGAGGGCGGGTGTGTTGCTGCAAAGTGAGCGGGCTCGATATACAAATGTTAGCTGTGGTAACAAAATGATCCGCGACAGGAACATAGTAATCAAGATTGTTTTGGCATTTATCTTGCTCTTGGGAGTAGGCTGCTCATCATATGAGTCAAAACTGTACAAAGGCAAGGTGGTAGATGAACAAGGATCGCCTATTCAAAATGTGTCAATAATTCTATGTTACACGGGATGGGATTGGGACTGGAGCATGGATGGTGGATTCCCTTTAACAATGGGGCATCCCTTCTGTTCTGATCCTGTTATAACCGACCAAAATGGCAACTATAGCGTGTTTTTTGCTGGTCCGCCGAGTACATTTATACATGCAAGGCATCAGTACTGGGTACAAACCAAGGGTTTTTTGGCAAAGAACAATCGTGTAGTACTGATCCATAAGCAACAACATAACAAGCGTCTTGCGGAGGAAGGAGCACGTAAGAAAAAACGAAAACTGGGTGAAACCAGCATTGAATACTACTGCCGTGTATTAAGAAAGCAGTCAAAGATTGAGGTTGTTTACAACGGTCAGCGAGTAAAGATAGTTCCAGAGTTTCTTTTAAGCAACGGCAGATTATTGTTTGCTGTGGTCGGCCCGTATAGCTCTGTTAAATTTCTGGCAGAAGAAATTACGATTAATAAAGAAATAATCGCGGGAAATGAAGTGATAGTATCCGATTTTGTTGTGCTTCCCAAGCGTGAGAGGTGTGGAGAGAAAATGTTTTTTATCCGCTCTAATGTCCCTTACCTCCCGTATTCGCTTGGAGAAATGGAGAGGGTCAGGTTATATGTGCCGAGTGCTCGAGCCGGGTTCCCAATGAGGATCCAGAATAAAACTGATGGCAGCTAACAAGGCAATTTCAAACGTGCAAGGGGTCAGCAAACGTGCACGTGCATGGGGCAGGTCTTGAATCATGAATCACTCATCTAGCCCGCATGGTCGAAAGTTAATAGAGCTTGATTCACGACTCAAGACCTGACTCCACAGAGTTCCAGGATTTCAGCGCGAACCGATTCAATAAACGGACTCTTCATGGCCAGCTCCTTGGTAATATTTACTGATTATACGAACGGGGTATCCATTTAGCTCCACCCCCCACTATATATTGTGATCATCCCTTTCGAATAATCTCTTGGTAGCTTATCGGCAAGGTCACTAGCGCCTGTTCAAGTAATCGGTAAAATAGTAAACCCCGAGATCGTGAGGTTCGTCGATTGAATCGGAATGTAAATTCATCGAGATAATAGTTAAGCTGATCTGGCCGCACCGAACCCTGATGAGTTCCAAGCAACCATCGCTTGAGTAGAGAAGCT
>JAJRWE010000220.1 GCA_024276955.1 Gammaproteobacteria bacterium | reverse complement strand
GTGGCCCTGCGTCAGGCGCTGGATCTGTACGTCTGTTTGCGCCCGGTGCGCTATTACGATGGCACGCCCAGTCCGCTGAAACAGCCGGAACTGACCGACATGGTGATCTTCCGTGAGAATTCCGAAGACATCTACGCCGGCATCGAATACGCTGAGGGCACGCCGGAGGTGAAGAAACTCATCGGCTTCCTGCAGGGCGAATTAGGTGTGACCAAGATTCGCTTCCCCGACAGCTCCGGCATCGGCATCAAGCCTGTGTCGCGTGACGGCACCCGCCGCCTGGTGCGCAAGGCCATTCAGTACGCCATCGACAACGACAAGGCCTCAGTGACCCTGGTGCACAAGGGCAACATCATGAAGTTCACCGAGGGCGCCTTTAAGGAATGGGGCTATGAGCTGGCCAAGGAAGAGTTCGGTGCGGTGGAGATCGACGGCGGGCCGTGGTGTTCCTTCAAAAACCCGAATACGGGCAAGGAAATCGTGGTCAAGGACGTGATTGCTGATGCCTTCCTGCAGCAGATCCTGCTGCGCCCGGCGGAGTACGACGTGATCGCCACCCTCAACCTCAACGGCGACTATATCTCCGACGCCCTGGCGGCACAGGTGGGTGGCATCGGTATCGCCCCGGGCGCCAATCTGTCCGACACCGTGGCCATGTTCGAGGCTACCCATGGCACTGCGCCCAAGTATGCCGGCAAGGATCAGGTGAACCCCGGTTCGCTGATTCTCTCCGCCGAAATGATGCTGCGCCACATGGGTTGGGCGGAGGCTGCCGACCTCATCATCAAGGGCATGTCCGGTGCCATTCAGGCCAAGACCGTGACCTACGATCTGGAGCGTCTGATGGAGGGTGCGACGCTGCTGAGCTGCTCCGGCTTTGGCGCGGCCGTCGTCGATAATATGTAGATTTTATAGGGTTTTTTTCGTGTGTGGCGCCACCCGGGGTGAACCTTGGCAACGCTGTGCGGTCTCATTTTGAAAGCAAAAAAAGGCCTGTGAGGGCTGCTTCATCGACTAAACTCAGGGTGTATGGCTAAGGATAAAAATACTTTCGATGACGGGCATGATGATGGACTAGCGGTAGAGGAGGCCAGACCGCGCCTGAAGAAGCCGCCCATGTACAAGGTGATGCTGCTGAACGATGATTTTACGCCGATGGAGTTCGTTGTCCATGTGCTCGAGCGGTTCTTCCGTATGGATCGCGCCAAAGCCACTCGCGTGATGCTCAATGTCCACACGCAGGGCAAGGGTTTGTGCGGCGTGTTCGTGCGCGAAATTGCCGAGACCAAGGTGGCGCAGGTCAACGACTATGCGCGCAGCAATAAGCATCCCCTGCTGTGTTCGATGGAAGTGGCCTGAGATATGCAAGCGGATTGTCTGTATGACAGCACAAGTCCACGACCACGACTGCAAAGAGGTGAACCATGTTAAGCCACGAGCTGGAAGTCAGTCTCAACCTCGCCTTCAAGGAAGCGCGGGAGCAGCGGCACGAATTCATGACCGTTGAGCACCTGCTGCTCGCCCTGATTGACAACCCTGCAGGCAGCGGTGCCTTGCGGGCCTGTGGCGCCAATCTTGAAATGCTGCGTGACGAACTCGTCGAGTTTCTGACGGAAAACACCCCTTTGCTGCCTGATGACGATGAGCGCGAGATTCAGCCAACGCTGGGTTTTCAGCGTGTGCTGCAGCGCGCTGTGTTCCAGGTGCAGTCTTCCGGTAATAAAGAAGTCACCGGCGCCAACGTGCTGGTGGCCATGTTCAGCGAACAGGAATCCCAGGCGGTGTACTTCCTCGGCCGGCAGAATATTGCCCGTCTCGACGTGGTGAACTACATCGCCCACGGCATCTCCAAGATCGAGGACGGCGAGGCCGATGCCCTGCCGCCCTCACAGGATGAGGAGCAGGAGGGCGAGGGCAGCGCCAAGAGTGCGCTGGAGGCCTATGCCAGCAATCTTAATCAACTGGCCATGCAGGGCAAGATAGATCCGCTGATTGGCCGTAAGGCGGAGATCGAGCGCACCCTGCAGGTGTTGTGCCGCCGGCGCAAGAATAACCCGCTGTTCGTCGGCGAGGCCGGGGTGGGCAAGACTGCGCTGGCCGAGGGGCTGGCGAAGCAGATTGTTGATGGTGAGGTGCCGGAAATCCTTGCCGGCAGCACCATCTATTCGCTGGATCTGGGTGCGCTACTGGCGGGCACCAAATATCGCGGTGACTTTGAAAAGCGCCTCAAGGCGGTGCTGGCACAGTTGCACAAGGAAAAGGACTCGATCCTTTTCATCGATGAGATTCATACCATCATCGGTGCCGGTGCGGCCTCGGGCGGCGCCATGGACGCCTCCAATCTGATCAAGCCGGTATTGGCCTCGGGCGAGCTGAAATGCATTGGTTCGACGACATACCAGGAGTATCGCGGCATTTTCGAGAAGGACCGCGCCCTGGCCCGGCGCTTCCAGAAGATTGATCTGCCCGAGCCGACGCTGGAGGAGACGATACAGATCCTCACCGGCCTCAAGTCGCGCTTCGAAGAACACCACGAGGTGCGCTTTACCAAGCAGTCCCTGCGCACCGCCGCCGAGCTGGCCGAACGCTACATCGGCGAGCGCCACCTGCCGGACAAGGCCATCGACGTCATCGATGAGGCAGGCGCGGTGCAGCGCCTGGCCGTGCCGTCCAAGCGCAAGAAGACCATCGGCGTGAAGGATATCGAGGCGGTGGTGGCGAAGATGGCGCGCATCCCGCCCAAGCAGGTCAGCGTCTCCGATAAGGAGGGCCTGCGCAATCTGGACCGCAATCTCAAGCTGGTGGTATACGGGCAGGATGAAGCCATCGGCACCCTGGCCTCCGCCATCAAAATGGCGCGTGCCGGTCTGGGCAACGAAGACAAGCCCATGGGTTCTTTTCTGTTTTCCGGTCCCACTGGCGTGGGCAAGACCGAGGTCACCCGTCAGCTGGCGAAGATCATGGGTATCGAGCTGATACGTTTCGATATGTCTGAATACATGGAACGTCATACCGTGTCGCGGCTGATCGGTGCACCTCCCGGTTATGTCGGTTTCGACCAGGGCGGCCTGCTCACCGAGGAAATTAACAAGCATCCGCATGCGGTGGTGTTGCTGGATGAGGTCGAGAAGGCCCATCCGGACGTGTTCAACCTGCTGTTGCAGGTAATGGATCACGGTACCCTGACCGATACCAATGGCCGCAAGGCGGATTTCCGCAATGTGATTCTGGTGATGACCACCAATGCCGGCGCGGAGCTTATGAGCCGTAGCTCTATCGGCTTCACCAAGCAGGACCACAGCAGCGATGGCATGGAGGCCATCAAGCGGATCTTTACCCCGGAATTCCGCAATCGTCTGGATGCCATTATCCAGTTCCAGCCCCTGGACAGCGCGACCATCGGCCACGTAGTGGACAAGTTCCTCTACGATCTGGAGGCCCAGCTGGAAGAGAAGAAGGTGGTGCTGCACGTGGACGAGTCGGCGCGCGAATGGCTGGCCGAGCACGGTTACGATGAAAAGATGGGCGCACGGCCGATGGCGCGTGTGATTCAGGATCGCATCAAAAAACCGCTGGCCGAGGAGCTGTTGTTTGGTCAGTTGGCCGAGGGTGGCAAGGTCACCATTAGCGAGGAGGATGGCGAGCTGGTGTTCGACATTACCTCCAGCTCCAGCGAAACGGTGGTGGCGGAGGAGGTGTTGTAACCGTCAAGTTAAGGAACGCCATGTCTGTCACGGCATCTGAAATACAAACGCCCGGCGATGTCCGGGCGTTTTGCTGTGCGGCGTTTAACGTTGTTACGATTTTGTCAATCGTGCGCTAACGTGCGCGGAAGGTAATGCGACCCTTGGACAGATCGTAGGGGGTCAACTGCACGGTAACCTTGTCGCCGGTGAGGATGCGGATGTAGTGCTTGCGCATCTTGCCGGAGATATGTGCGGTCACGACGTGACCGTTCTCCAGCTCTACCCGGAACATGGTATTCGGCAGGGTGTCGATCACCGTGCCTTCCATTTCTATGCTTTCTTCTTTTGCCATTGCTTGATTATAACCAGTTTACTGTCGTGGGCGGGGTGGGTCTGCTTAACGGACACCCCACGCCGGGATAAAATTCAGGGCGGAATGATGCCTGAAAACGCACCAATAAGGAACCTTTTACTGCGGGACTGCGTTATTGATGGGCGACCGGCCGGACATTGCAAGGGGTGAAATAGTTGCCGTTATTAAGAAATCTTTAAGGAATATACAGGACACTACACTCGCAGCTGGCTGTTCTGATACGAGATGGATTGGGCCAAGGTTCCGGGACAGATGGAAAAAACGCGGGAGTCCATTCCCTTGGGAGAGTTTTCTAATTCTTTAGTTTGATAACCGGCTTCAGGCACAGATGGCGTGTTTCCAAGGGGTCTGCAGCCAACCTACTGTGGGGTGGACGGCATCCTGTGAAATCAGCAGTTCCATGCCCAGCAGCTCAGTGACGGCAGCGAAGTCGTTTGGATTTTCCAGTTGTTGCTTCAGGCATTCGAGATGTGCGTAGTTCATGTGCAGTGTGTTCGGACTGTAGCCGTGTTTCTTTTCGAATTCCTGACTGACGTTGTAGATATAGCTCAACATTGGATTGCCCCTGTGATCAGGGGGCTGTACCGCACGCCCCGGGTGTGAATATGACCATTCTTACCCGATGTTATCGGCCATTCGCTATGGAACAATAGGGCGTTGGTGGCGCAGGGGAGGACTTGGTCTCCAGCACCTTGTGTTATTCGTTATCAGGCGCATCTATTCGCCAAAAACTTTTGAAAAGCTTGGTCTTTGTTCTGTCTAGGTTCATAGGGCGCCCCCTACTATGCGTGCCCCAAATTTTTCGCATGGAATGTCATGGAATGTATTGTCAAATGCCATCAGCAATAAAAACTATCTTGTACGTTCCATTTCTGCTGTCGCGTCGTGCGATGGTTCTGGTAGTGGGACTGGGCCTGTGCGCAGCACAGCCAGTCGTTGCTGCACCCGCAGTGGATAGGTTATCGAACCCCACCAATGCGGAGCATCGCGCGGCGGTGGCCTTGGCACGTCAGGGAGACCATGAGGCGGCACTGAAGCGTCTGGCAGCTTTGCTGGCGGCCTATCCCGAAAAAGCGGTATTTCGTTACGACTACATAAGTGTCCTTGCCTGGGCCGGACGTGATGAAGAGGTGGTGGCGCAGTCGGCGCGGATTGATTTTGCTCAGGCGCCCGCCTATGTCCTCAAGGCCATCGGCAAGTCGGCGCGAAATCGTCAGCAGCCAGTGTTGGCGATTACGGCCTACGAGGCGGTGCTGAAGCGAAACCCGCGTGATCGGCAGGCCCGTCTCGGTCTCGCCATGAGTCTGGCCGAGGCCAGGCAGCCCGCCGAGGCCGATACGCAGATGGCGGCCCTGCTCAAGGCCGCACCCAACTCTGTGGAGTCGCTGGAGGCGTTGGCCTATGTGAAAGAGACCGATCGTGATTATGCCGCTGCCATCAGTGTCTATGACCGGCTGCTGGACATCGCACCCGATCACCGCGGCGCCCGGCGCGGGCGGATTCTGGCCCTGTTGCGCCTGGGTGCCCCCCACGAGGCCATCCGTCTGGCTCGTCGTGATGCCGAGGTATTCAGTGCCGAGGACTGGCAGCGTATGGCCGGGGATCAGGCGGCGCGGGAGATACGCTGGGGGCGGTTGCCGACGGTGACGCGCGCTGAACGTTATCGTGACACGGATAGCGCCATCACACGTTTACAGGAGCAGTATCGGCAGATAGCGGACAAGGGCAGTGCCGCTGCACTGCGCAACCGCTTTGACCTTATCTCGGCCTATCGCAATCGACGCCTGATGCAACAGGCGACTACTTTGTATGAGAAGCTGCGTGAGCAGGGCGTGACGCCATTCCCTCCCTATGTGC
The DNA here is from genome assembly GCA_024276955.1 of Gammaproteobacteria bacterium. Taxonomy (GTDB): domain Bacteria; phylum Pseudomonadota; class Gammaproteobacteria; order SZUA-152; family SZUA-152; genus DRQN01. The sequence continues at coordinate 8,124 of JAJRWE010000220.1, read as the reverse complement.
TGGCGGTGGTCGGTGATGCCTATCTGTCGTTACGCCAGCCGCAGCAGGCCGTTGTGCTGCTGGAGCAATCGATCAGCGGCTATGCCGATGATCTGGATGCTCAGTATTCGCTGTACTACGCCTATCTGGAGTCGGGGCAGTATGAGAAATCACTCGCCCACATCGACCGTGTGGTTGCTTCGCTGCCGCAGTGGACGTGGCCACCGGGCAGCAATGAGCGGGAGCTCAATCTCGACAGATTATACGCACAGACCGTGGCGGCCATGGCGCGGGCCTATGTGGACAAGCTGGATGTAGCCGAGCGCAGGCTTGAGGAACAGTTGGCCCGTTCGCCGGCCAGCACGGACATCAGGAATGCGCTGGGTAGTGTCTATTTGTGGCGAGGCTGGCCGCGTCTGGCGCAGGGGGAATTCCGCGCGGTACTGGCGCTGGAGCCGGAAAATCTGGGCGCCCGTACCGGCATGGTCAGCGTGTTGGCTGAGCGGGGCGATGATACCGCGGCCGATGCCGCGTTGGCGCCGCTGTTGACCGATTATGCGGACAATCTCCATGTGCGAAATCTGGCCCTCGATGCCGAGGTGCGCAGGATGCGTGAGCTATGGATGGAAGTGAGCGGCGGCTCCAGCAGCAGCATCTATCAGGGCAGCAGTGATCTGGCCTTTACCACTTATTATTACGACAAACCATGGAACCTTGGGCTGCGTCCCTTCGTTTACCTGATGCACCGTGAGGCCGATTTTCAGGAGCAGGCGGTCAGTCGCAACCGCATGGCCGCGGGCATGGAGTACCGTCAGCGGGACAGGGTTTTGCGCGGCAATATCAGTGACGGTAATGGTTCAACGGGTGTTTCGCTGCAGGGTGACTGGATGCCCACGGACCACTGGCGGGGTGGCCTGTCACTACAGAGCTTCAGCGAGCAGACGCCATTGCGTGCCGATCTAAGGGGTGTCGAAGCCTGGTCATTTGAGGCGAGTACGGAATATCGTTTCCATGAAAGCCGCAGCCTGGGATTGTCACTGCGATACATGGGTTTTGATGATGACAACCGGCGCAATACCCTCTCGGCCTTTGCCCGTCAGCGACTGGTCAATGGTCTGCGCTACAAATTGACTGGCGAGGTTTATCTTTACCATCAAACCAATACGGTGGATGGCACGGACTATTTCAATCCGTCTCGCCAGGACTCCGCAGAGCTGAGCCTTAGCAGCGAATGGCTGACCTACCGGTATTATGAAAAGTCCATGCGTCAGCGTCTGGTGGTCGGCGCCGGGCCGAGCAGTCAGCAGGGGGTTGATACAAAAGTGACATGGTCTGTGGGCTATGAACACCACTGGAGCTTTAGCCGGCAGTTGAGCATGAGTTACGGCATCAGCCGCGCCCGGCCCATCTATGATGGCGTGCAGGAATTCACCACGCGCGGCTTTCTGAATTTGTACGCAAGGTTCTGATCATGACGACTAACATTAAAAAGATGTCTCAATATTTGCGCAACAGGATACAGCGAACCCTGTTGGCTATGTTCCTTCTGCTGTCGTGTGCAATGCCAGCCAGCGCCGAGTTGCTGGTGCTTTCCTATCACGAGTCGAGCCATGCGCCGGGGCGTGACAAGGACTTCAAGGCCATGTCCCTGGAGACCTCGGTACTGGCTGCGCAATTCTCCTGGCTGAAGGAGCATGGTTATGTCGCGGTGGACATCGATGATCTGCTGGCCGCGCAAAAGGGCGAGCGCCCCCTGCCGGAAAAGGCCGTGTTATTGAGTTTTGACGATGGTTATCGAGGCATGTACGAGCAGGTTTTACCACTGCTGCGCGCTTTTGACTACCGTGCCGTGATGGCGGTGGTGGGTAGCTGGCTGGAGACACCGGAAGACGAGGATGTAATGTATGGCACGGATCCGGTGTCGCGTGATTATTTTCTCCACTGGCAGCAGATACGCGAGATGGTGAATTCCGGTTATGTGGAAGTTGCGTCACACAGCTATGACCTGCATCGCGGCGTACTCGCCAATCCGCAGGGGAATACCCAGCCGGCGGCAGTGACAGCGGCTTACAATGCCAGCACGGGGCGCTACGAAAGTGACGAGCAATATCGCCAGCGCATTCGCCGCGACCTGCAACGAAATTCTGACCTCATAGCGCGCAAGATCGGGCAGCGGCCCCGCGTCATGGTCTGGCCCTATGGTGCGTACAACCGTGTCACTATTGATATTGCCCGCGAAGTGGGCATGCCCGTCACCATGAGTCTCGAAAGTGACAAGGTGGATATCCAAAATCTTGGCAGCGTGGGACGCCTGCTGATTGGTCATGGCACGACTCTGACGGACTTTGTCTGGCAGGTGAACAACCACATCAAGCCGCGGATCAAACCGGTACGTGTGGTGCATTTGGATCTCGACTACGTTTATGATCCGGATCCCAAGCAGCAGGAAGCGAATCTGGGTAAGCTGCTGGATAGGGTCAAGGCCCTCGGCGTCAATACCGTCTATCTGCAGGCCTATGCCGACCCCGATGGCGATGGCACTGCTGATGCCCTGTATTTCCCTAACCGCCATCTGCCCATGCGTGCCGACCTGTTCAATCGCGTCTCCTGGCAGTTGCGTACCCGCGTCGGCGTACAGGTCTACGCCTGGTTGCCGGTGTTGGCCTATGACCTGCCCGAGGATCATCCGCTGGCCAAGGCACGGGTTATCGCCTCGCCTGCGCGCAAGCCCGGCACGGAAGACTATCGGCGCCTGTCACCCTTCAATCCGCAGGCCCTGAGGTTTGTCGGTGATATCTATGAAGACCTGGCCAGACAGGCGCCTCTTGATGGCCTGATTTTTCATGATGACGCCTATTTAAGCGACCATGAGGATGCCAGCGAATGGGCAATAAAAATATATCGAGATAACTGGAAATTGCCGGCCGATATCGATGCCATTCGCGCCGACCCCGGGCTGTTCAAGCGCTGGACCCTGCGCAAAACCAAGACCCTGGCGCAGTGGACCGATGCCCTGGCCGAGCGCGCTCGCCTGTATCGCCCGGACCTTAAGACCGCGCGCAATATGTATGCCACGGTCATCATGAATCCACGGGCCGAGGCATGGTTCGCCCAATCCCTGGATGTGTTTCTCGGGCACTACGATTATGTGGCGTTAATGGCCATGCCTTACATGGAACAGGCCAAGGATCCGCAGGCCTGGTTGGCCACCCTGGTGGCGCGCGTGGCGGAGACACCGGGTGCTCTCGGCAAGACCGTGTTCGAGCTGCAAAGCATGGATTGGCGCAAGAAAGTCCCTATTGATGGCAGCGTGCTGGCCAAGCAGATGCGACTCCTGTTGCGCCATGGCGTACAAAATTTTGGCTATTATCCCGATGATTTCATTCAGGGGCGGCCATCACTGGAAGCCGTGAGACCGGTTATTTCCCTGGCCCCCATCCCGAAGGAGAAATGATCATGGACAGTTGGTTGCCGATATATCTGAGTTGGGCGCTGGTCTTTGCCTATGCCTATCCACTGTTTATGGCCTATGTGTGGATGGTGGGTGGCTTGCAGTATTTCTTTAAATGGGAGCGCGGCCGGCCCACGGGTAGTGATGCGCTGAATAAACTATCGAGCTGTCCCCCAGTGAGCATACTTGTACCCTGCCATAACGAAAACGATAACCTGCGTGAAACCATTGAGGCTTTGAATAACCAGAATTATCCTGATTTTGAGATCGTCGCCATTAATGATGGTAGTACCGACAACACGAGGGAACTGTTGGATGAACTGGGCAGGCAATACCCCCGTTTGCGAGTGGTGCATCTGGCGGAAAATCAGGGCAAGGCCACGGCCTTGCGTATGGGCGCGCTGACATCGCTCAATGAATTTCTGATTTGTGTTGATGGTGATGCCTTGCTGGATGTCGATGCCACGGCCTGGATCATCAAGCACTTCGTCAATAACTGCCATGTGGGTGCGGTGACCGGGAATCCTCGTGTGCGTACCCGGTCCACCCTGCTGGGTAAGATCCAGGTGGGTGAGTTTTCCTCCATTATTGGCCTTATCAAGCGAGCACAGCGCATCTATGGCCGCGTGTTTACCATTTCCGGTGTGGTGGCTGGATTCCGCAAGTCGGCCTTGCTGGAGGTCGGGTACTGGAGCGCGGATGCCATTACCGAAGATATCGATATCAGTTGGAAACTGCACCTGGCCGGCTGGGATATCCGTTTCGAGCCCAATGCCCTGTGCTGGATATTGATGCCGGAAACCTTCAGAGGACTGTGGAGCCAGCGTCTGCGCTGGGCCCAGGGTGGCGTGGAGGTCTTTACCCGCTACCTGCCGCAAATTCTGCACTTTCGCCAGCGGCGCCTGTGGCTGCTGTTTGCGGAATACCTGGTCAGCGTGCTGTGGGCCTACACGATTCTCTCCCTGATCCTGTTGTGGCCGATGATGCAGTTCATCCCACAGATGGAAGGTGTCGCCACATTCTCCATTTTGCCGGGCTCCGCCGGTCTGCTGCTGGGGCTGACTTGCCTGCTCCAGTTCGCGGTGAGTTTCTACATCGACGGGCGCTATGAGAAAGGTCTGGGGAGGCTGTATTACTGGATGATCTGGTATCCCCTGGTTTATTGGTTGATCAACCTGTTGACCCTGGTGGTGGCGGTGCCCAAGGCGCTGCTGCGACCGCGTGGCAAGCGCGCCACCTGGGTCAGTCCTGACAGAGGAGTACGTCCATGAATAATAATCCGCTGATCATTGAAAGCCCGGAGCATCAGGGAAGGGTGCGCAGGTTTGTCCAGGGGACAATGACCCTGGGGCTGTGGCTGTTGTGGTTTTATCTGGTGCTGCCGATATTTGAACCGGTGCTGGCGCTGGTTGGTGTCGATTTGTCGGCCGTGGGTGTGGCGGTGAAAGCGACTGATATCGAGACCTTCGTGCTGATCCTGTTGTTAATTGCTACGGTGATGCTGGGTTTCTGGCTGTGGGCCCGCTATAACACCCTGCTGCATCGCTTTCGCACCGTCGGCAAGGAGCAGTGCGGCAGTGTCGGCCGCAATGAGCTGGCGGATTCGTTTGGCATCTGCCCCCTGGCGCTGACCGACTGGCACAGTTCCGGGCAACTGGTGATTCGGCTCACTGAACAGGGCAATATTTTCTCTGTCGAGGCGGGGAAGATGAAGGTCTACCGTTTTGTGGAGGAGTTCCCGGCGAATGAGCCTCTGCTGCAGGGCGATATGCTGGCTGTTTCAAAGGCCAGTTAGCGATATACGGCCATCTTGTCGCCTCCTCCCGCTCTCAATTCCGGGCGAGGGGGAAGGCGCGCTCACTCGTCGGTCAACTCGTTCCAATCTGAAATCTATTCATGTTTAGGCAGTGCCACGCCTCGTCCGAAGTGATGCCACTGCCCCTCGTGCAGCAACTCCAGCGGGCGGTATTCCTGCTTGTAGTGCATCTTCGGGCTGGCGGCGATCCAGTAGCCCAGATACAGATAGTTCAGGCCCCGCCGTTGTGCCTCGCCGATGGCCCACAGCACGCTGTGGCGGCCTGGGCTGCGCTCGCTAAGCTCGGGCTCAAAAAAGGTGTATACCGCCGACAGTCCCTGGGCCAATACGTCCAGCACGCTCACTGCCATCAGTCGTCCTTGCAGGCGGAATTCCACGAACAGGGTCTCTGACCAGGGGCTGCTGAGAAATTCCAGGTAACGCTTCGGATCCGGGTCATCCATGCTGCCGCCGGGGTGGCGGCTGGCCATGTAACGTCGATAGAGGGTGAAGTGTTCTTCGTTGAAGGCGGCCGACCGCGGCGTGGCCTGCACATCCTGGTTGGCCTTCAGGGTGCGGCGCTGGGCACGGTTTGGCTGGAAGGCATTCACCGGGATGCGCACCGGCAGGCAGGCCTGGCACTGCGGGCAGCGCGGCCGGTAGATGTGGCTGCCGCTGCGTCGAAAGCCGAAGTCCGCCAGACGGCTGTAAATGGCTGTGTCCATGGGTGCGTCGGGGTCCGTGAACAGGTTCACCGTATCGCGACCGGACAGATAGCTGCAGGGGTGAGGGCGGCTGGCGAAGAAGGCCAGCTGGTTCAATGAGGGTTTGGCGGTCATTTCAGGACTCAGGACTCAGGACAGTCCAGCGGCCAGTGTGGCCGGCCTGGGGGCACCAATGATCCAGCAACTGGCGGAAGTGCTCGCGGTCGATAGTCTCCGCGCCCAGACTTTCGAGATGTGCCGAGTGAACCTGGCAGTCCACCAGCCCATAACCCCATTGCTCGAGTTGTTGCACCAACTGTACGAAGGCGACCTTGGAGGCATCGCGGGCGCGGCTGAACATGGATTCGCCAAAGAACACATGGCCGATACCAACGCCGTAGAGGCCGCCCACCAGCTTGCCGTCGAGCCAGCATTCCACGCAATGGGCGTGGCCCAATTCGAACAGGTGCCGATAGGCCTGCTTCATCTCTTCGGTAATCCAGGTGCCGCTTTCTCTGTTCTCGCGTGGCGCGCTGCAGGCCTCGATGACGGCCTCGAAGGCGGTGTCGGCGGTGACCTCGAAGCGCCGCTGGCGCAGAGTCTTGCGTAGGCTGCGGGAGACGTGGAGCTTGTGCGGAAACAGCACTGTGCGCGGATTGGGTGACCACCACAGAATCGGCTGGCCGTGGTTGTACCAGGGAAAGATGCCCTGCCGATAGGCAGCCAGCAGGCGTGGTGGACAAAGGTCACCGCCCACCGCCAGCAGGCCATCCGGCTCGTCCAGCGCCAGTGAGATGTCGGGGAAGAAATCACTCGTGTCCCGGGGGGCGATCCAGAAGGGGGCTAGCCCACGCATGTGTCCATCCTTGCATCGTCAGGTAGTTGATGAGTTTCGCTTAAATGGCGTGTGTTCACCAAGTGTCTCGATGTAATCCTGCATGGCGCGGGTCTCGTGTTGCAGGAAATCGGCGATGGCATGGCGGAATTCCGTGTCGGCAATCCAGTGCGCGGACCAAGTTGTCGTGGGCAGAAAGCCGCGGCTGATCTTGTGTTCGCCCTGGGCGCCGGGGTCGAAACGCTGCAGGCCATGGCGGATGCAATAGTCGAGCCCCTGGTAATAGCATAACTCGAAATGCAGATTGTCGAAGCGTTCGTCGCAGCCCCAGTGACGGCCGTACAGACTGTGCCCGTCGCGCAGGCAGATGGCGCTGGCCACCGGGCGGCCGTCCTGTTCGGCGAGGAAGATCACCACCTGCCCCGGCAGGCGCCGGCTGATGTCGTGAAAAAAGGCCAGTGACAGGGTGGCGTGGCCGCCGAGGCGGGTGAAGGTGGAGGCGTAGTGGCGGTGCACGGTCTGCCATTGTGCTGCACTCAGCTGTTCGCCGTAAAGCTGGCGAAGGGTGACGCCGGACTCCCTGACCCGGCGCCGCTCGCGACGGATATTTTTGCGCTTGGCCGAGGTGAAGTGGTCGAGATAATGCTCGAAATCGCGGTAGCCGCGATTGTGCCAGTGGAACTGGCAGCTGCTGCGAATCAACAGTCCCTGCGCCGCCAGCGCATCGCGGTCGCGTTGGTCGGGAAACAGCCAATGCAGGGAGGAGACACCCAGCTCGCGGGCATGGCCGATGGCGGCCGCGATGAGCGCAGGGGCAACGGTATTGCGGTCGACGTTCGGCGCGATCAGCAGGCGCGCGCCAGTGGCCGGGGTGTACGGCACCGCCGTCACCAGCTTGGGGTAATAGGCCAGGCCGCTGCGCCGGTAGGCCTCGGCCCAGTCCCAATCGAATACCAGTTCGCCGTAACTGTTGGTCTTCAGATACTGCGGCATGGCCCCCACCAGCCGCTCGCCATCGTGCAGCAGCAAGTGCCGGGGCAGCCAGCCCCAGCGCTCGCCCACGCAACCGTGCCGCTCCAGGGCACTGAGAAAGGCATGGCAGAGAAAGGGTTGCCCGGTACCTTCCAGGGCATCCCAGTCCTCGTTACGGAGTTCGCAAATATTGCCGATAATGGTGCTGTGCAGTTGCATGACTGTGCACTCTACACGATTGATTCATACCTGAATCCGTGACTTCAGGGCGGATGCAGAGTGCAAGATATTGATTACACAGTGGAATCAAAAAATCTTAGCTTCACCCATAGGTTAAGCGGGCATTTTTTGAACCGCTGTGAAATCAAGAGCTTGTGCTATGCGCCGT